>CAYVVI010000135.1:0-4641 GCA_964455265.1 uncultured Flavobacteriales bacterium
GTAAATGAGGGGTTTTCTTGCTGCATCAACCATTTAAATAGGGGGTGGGTTTTTTCTCCCTTTACGGCAATTTTTTCGGTCATTAAAAAAGTTACTCCGTAATTTTTTTCACAAAATGATTCAATTTCTTGTGGTGTTCCAGGTTCTTGTGCGCCAAAATCGTTGCACGGAAAACCAATTACTACAAGTTTATCTCCATATTTTTCTTGTAACTCTTGTAGTTCTTTGTATTGAGGCGTAAAGCCGCATTTGCTGGCGGTGTTTACCAATAGTAGTTTTTTGCCTTTATACTGCGATAGTTTTACTTCTTTACCATCTATTGAGGTAATGCTAAATTCGTGAACGCTGGTGTAGTGTAACATAGCTGCAATTATTAAAGTGAATAGGTACATACGTTTGTGTTTTTATTTTTTTAGTTAAACAAAAGAGGGTGAAATATGTTCAAAAATTAAGCCGCATTTGCGGCTTAATTTTTAGGGTGCTTATTTAGATTTTTTAATCAGCTTCTTTCTTTTCTTTTCAAGTTCATCTTGCTTTCTATCAAGCTTGGCGTGTTCTTCGTTTAGCTTTTCTTGTTCTGCTGCTAATTTTTCAGGACTAGATTTTCCTTTTTTAATTTTTTTGTCAAGGTCATTTTGTTTTTTGATGAGGTCGCTTCTATCATCATCTATATTCTTTTGTTCTTTGTCTAGCTTAGCTAATTTGGCTTCGAGTTTTTCGGCTTCTTTCTTTTCTTCTTCTGCTTCTTTAGCTTTTTTCTCCGCTTCTTTTTGCTCTTTTTCGGCTTGTTTTTGTTTTGCTTCTATAGATTTTTGTTCTTTTTCAGCGCGCTTTTTTGCTTCTTCTTGTTCTTCTTTTTTCTTTTCTTCCAACTTCGCTTGTTTTTTAGCTTCGTCAGCTTCTTCCTCTGCCTCTTCTTTAGTTTGTTTTGCTTTTTGCTCTTTTTCTTTTAGCTCTTTTTCTTTCTCGCGCTCTTTTTCTTTCATTTCTTTTTCTTTACGAGCTGCTTCTTTTTTGGCTTCATCAATTTCTTTCTCTTGTTCTTTTTGAACTTTTTCTGCTTCGTTTTTAGCTTGGTCTTCTACGTTTTTACCACCCGTCATTTTTTCTTCTTGCATTTTTTTGATGGCTTCTTCACGCTCTTTTTGCTCACGTTCTCTTTTACGTGCTTCTTCTTCTCTAATTCTTGCCTGTTCTGCAATTTCTTTCTCTTTCTCTTCTTTTATTTTTTGAGCTTCTTCAGAGCGTTTTTCTGCTTCAGTTTTTTTCTCATCAGCTATTTTTTGAGCTTCTTCGGCACGTTTTTTTGCTTCATCGTTACTTTCATTAATCTTATCTATTTCTGATTTGATACGCTCTTGCTCTTTAATGGCTTCTTGCTTACGCTTTTCTGCTTCTTCAGCTTTTTTGCGTTCTCTGTCAGCATCAGACTCAAATGAATTTACTTTAACATTAACCTTTTGTTCTTCTTTAATAAGTTCATCTTCTTTCTCAGCTATTTTTTTCTCGTTGTCTTCCAACACATCTACCACGGTTGTAGATTTAATAGTAAGGGAAACATCAATGGTTTCATCATTTTTGAGGGTTATACCTGTCTTTTTGTAGGTTTTATAAAGAGAATGGCTTACCTCAATGGCTACTGCTTGGTTGGCATACCCTATAATTGAGATATTGGCTACACCGTTATCATTAGATGCTCCAGCGCCTATGGTTGTTCCATCAAATGTTACTTTTACAAGGGCGCCTTTTACAGCAGTGCCGTTGCTACTAATTTTTACATTGATGTTGATGTTTTCTACAGCGAGTTCTGTGTTTGTACTTGCTTTTGCATAGGTATTAATGCTCGCTGCGGTTAGGAATGCAGCGGTAATAAGTGAATAAATTTTCATATTGTTATGTTTAATTTTTTTAATGATTTACAAAATGTGTACCAATGTCAAAGATAGGTATTTTAGTTGGAAGGTTTTTTTAAATGTTTCGTTTTTGCTAGTCTACTATTTCCACACTTAGAAATATTCTTTCTGACGGAAAATCAGACACATCGGTTGGTACATTGGCAATTTTATCAATAACCTCAAATCCCTTGGTTACTTGACCAAATACGGTATATTTTTCGTCAAGGTGTGGCGCTCCACCAACGGTTTTATAGACCTCTCGCCTCCATTCTGGAACGCTAAACCCGTATTCTTTTTCTTGTTGAGCAAGCCTACGCTCTGAAAAGGTACTACCCTGTACTATGTAAAAATTAAAAGGACTTGAGTAGCCAGGGTATTTATCGTCTGCATTATCTGGAACAGCAAGCGCTAAAGCGCCCTTTTTATGAAAATGTTTGTCGGATATTTCTGGTGGAATTCTGTAAGTGCCAATTTGCCAAAACTTAAACTGTGTTTCTTCCGAATCTGAATTACCGCCTTGAATCACAAAATTTTTATGCACTCTGTAAAATAAAGTGCTATCGTAAAATCCTTTTTTAGCAAGCATTACAAAACTCGCTCTGTGTATGGGTGTATCGTCAAATAGAGTAACGTAAATTTTTCCGTAGGTGGTTTTAATAACAGCTTTTGTTTCTTTGTTTTCCTCTCCAAATTTCTTGAGTTTTTCAACGGCATTGTCGGTTGTAAACTTATCGTCTTCAACTTTTTTTACTTCAATTGTTTTCTTTTTTGTAGGATTTCTTTTTTGTTCTTTAACAGGATTTTCAGAGTTATTGCAAGCAATCATTGCAACACTAAAAATGATATAAATAAATTGCTTCATCATGATTTACGAAAATAAACTGGCAAACATTAAAATAATTGGCAAAAAATAATTGATATGCATTAATAAATAGCTTTCTGTAGTTGGCTTTTGGTAGAAAATGGAAACGATTGGCGCTAAAAATATTAGCGTTAAAATCCAAAATAAAAAGTGCAGAGAATAAAGGTTTTCGTATTCTCTATTATTTTTTTTGAAGCTTTTAAAACTTGAAAGAACAGGCGTCATCATTAGTTCAATTTCATCGCCTTTATGAAGTTGAGAGGCATATGCATCCTCAATTTCCACGTGCAATACCTTCATACCTAAAGGAGTTTGCACCTCATAGGCATAACGGTTTTTATGTGCATCAAAACGAGATATATAGCCAAATTCTGGATTGGGTGTTCCAAAGTGGTCGTAAATAAGTGTAAACCCCATAATGATGCTGGCAATATAAACCGGAATGGCGGTTTTGTAAATGAATGATTTTTTGAACTTAGAAAAATCGCGCTCCAATCTCAATTTTTCTTCTACCGCACGTCTTCTTAAAATTTCTCGCGCACGCTTTAAACGTTCTTCAAGCTCTTCTTCTTTAGATTTAGGAGATTGCTGTTGAGAAGTAGTTTTACTTTTGCTTTGCGCACTTGGATTTGTCAACCACTCATACGCCTCACATATTTCTATAAATTGTTGCTGTGCTTTGTCTCCAGGATTTTTATCTGGATGATACAACATTGCTTTTGTACGAAAAGCCTTTTTAATTTCTTGCTCAGAGGCATTTCCGCTCAATCCTAAAATATTTAAGTAGTGCTGCTTCAACAAAACAAATATACAATAATCCACTGCAAAATATTGAAAATAGTAGTTACGTTTGTATCTTTACGGAATAAGAATTAATTTAGAAACACCATGAACAAATTTTTAACTCTACTCACAGTTGTCCTAATGTTATCATGCTCTCAAGATGCAGAGCAAGCCGCTGTAAACGACCCCGAAAAGGATGCCTTAGAAGCAGAAAATCTTCGTCTTAAACGAGAAATTGAAGACGTGAAAGATGGCGTAGATACCTATGCGCAATACTTCAATGAAGTAAAGCAAAACCTTGATTCTATAAGAGTTAAACAAGGATTGATATCTGATAAAATTGGCAATAAAAAAGAAAAAATTGACAAAGCAGATTTACTTGAAGACTTAAATTCTTTAGGTGAATTGATGACTAAAAATCAAACCACCATTAACCAATTAAGAAAATCTTTAAAGAACAGTAATTTTCAGTCTGCCGAGATGGAGAAAATGATTATGAGTTTGACAGAAGAAGTGGCGCTTAAGAATATGGAAATTTATAATCTTCAACAAGAATTGGAAACTATTGATGCGGCTTACACAGAAGTGCTTGAGGCCTATCAAGAAAAAGTTGAAGAGTTAGCTGAAACGAGAGAAGAATTGAATACGGCATTTTTTACCTACGGAACATCTAAAGAACTTAAGGACAATGGTGTTTTAACCAAAGAAGGTGGCTTTATTGGCATTGGTAAAATTCAAAAATTAAAGTCGGATTTTAACAAACAATATTTTACCGAAATAAACATTACCAAGACAAAGTCTATACCCTTAGGCGTTGCGCGCGCTGAGTTACTTACCAATCATCCAGATGGAAGTTATGAATTGGTAGGAGAGAAGAACATTGAAAAGCTAGTAATTAAGAATCCAAAGGAGTTTTGGTCAGTTTCTAAATACCTTGTTATTGTTGTAGAGTAGCAAAAAAACTTCGCTCAACCCTCACAAGAGTTATAAAATTTATATATTTGCGGCTCGAAATTAGGTCGCGTAGCTCAGCTGGATAGAGCATCTGCCTTCTAAGCAGACGGTCAAAGGTTCGAATCCTTTCGCGATCACATACACTAA
>CAYVVI010000136.1:0-4584 GCA_964455265.1 uncultured Flavobacteriales bacterium
GGTTGAACTGAGTTGTACGCTCCTAAATAAAACACATGCCATGGCCTATTAAACAAGTTAAATTTATACTTTACCTGTGCTTCCATGTTGTTAAAGTATTTATCATTAACAACTTCTCCGTTATTTGATAAATCCGTTAATACGACTGACTCAAAAACCCCTCTATACAAAACAGATAATCTATCGTAAGCACCAACATTTGAAGGGAAGCTCCATCTCCAAAATTGAGACATGGTTAAACCATTTATAGCGTGACCATAGGTAATTTTGTTGTTAATGTTTTCTATTTCTCTAGAAACACCACTGCCTAACGTTATAGAAAGATCTTTAATTTTTATATCGGTATTAAGATTTATTCCTTGACGGTTGTTGGCCATTTGACCTAAGCCAAGCATAGCGCTTCCGTTTTGTTGTAAAACACCATTTGCGCCAATCAACACTTGTTCGCCTGAAGATGCTGGTCTAACTTCTGTTATTGATGTGTTCACAAATTCTGCATTCGTATTTACAACATTGGGGCTTAAGTGATAAAAGTGTAATTCAAATGGAATTTTAGTTAACGATTTATCAAATCTTGCTTTAATAGATGCTAACTCACCATAGTCAAGGTCCATGTATTTTCCAACACCAACTTCACCACTAAGAATTAGTTTTTTGAAGTTAAAATTAAACTCACTTGTATATATGTAGTTATTGATTTCTTTAGTGGCTAAAACGTCTTCGTAGCTTTTTTGATTAAGTGTATTAAAGCTAACGTTGTGTGTTTTGAAGGTTTTAATTAATCTTCCTCCGTAAACAAAGTTGGGCACGGTATTGTCAAAAAACTTAATGAACGAGTTGTTTGTGGAATCATTTAAATCATTCGTTAAAGTATTAAAAGCAGAGCCCGCATTTTGAGTTTTTCCGTAAACAACATTTGCTGTAAATCCTAATGGCAATTCTGTAACGTCTAAAATAATTCCTTGCACAGCCTGACTTCCCCAGCGTAAATCTTGTGTGATTGCTCCTTTAGAATAGTACTCAGAATAACGCGTATTAATGTCTTTAAACTGAGGGTCCCATGGGTTTCTGTCAAACAAACTAAAACGGTTATATCCAGAAAAAGACCTCATAGTAAAAGGAGTCATACTGTGCCAATGTATCCCTCCTGCTCTTACACTAAAATTAGCATTTTTGGTAGAAAAACTTCCGTAAAGATTTATTCCTAATTGTAAATTTCTATAGTAATCAAAATTTCCTGTGTTTTGGTTCCAAACAACAAGGTCTGTTCCGAAAGAAGTTTTTGAGTTTGGTTGCCCACCAATATTAAGTGTTAATTCTGGTAACTGAGTTGCGTCTCCAATTAATATACTTCTATCTTGAAGATAAATCGGCTCTCCTTCTACAACATCAGTAATATAAGGGTCTACAAACAATCTGTGTTGAGCAAAAAATCTATAATTTCCGCTAATATTAAATCCTTTTAATGGTTCCTTTTTTACTTCTTGTGAAGTAACGACAGAAACACAAAAAAGGAGGGCTAATATTGAGTAAAATTTCTTCAAAAAATTGTCTTATTATTTGTGATTTAAAAATCTAAATATTGTAATTATGACACTAAGTAATTAAAAAAAATTTATAATTCAAAATTAAATCCATTATTTTTTAATTCAATGTACTTTTTTTCGTCAAATTCATACAGCTTTGCTGGCCTATGAGAAACGTTGTGTTGTAGATTACCAGTGTCTTTCAAGAAGTTCATTTGTAGAATTTTCTTCCTAAAATTACGTTTGTCCAATTCTATACCTAATATCGATTCGTACAATGCTTGCAGTTCTGATAGTGTAAAATAGGGTGGCAACAATTCAAAACCAATAGGTTTAATTCTTACTGATTTTTGCAAACGGTTAAAGCACGATTTCAAAATCATGTTGTGGTCGAAAGCTAGCTTTTTAACTTTTGAAATTTCAAACCACTTGGCCTCTGCAGCGAATGAAGACGGGTTTAGTTTATAGTCGCTAATTTTTACAAGCGTATAATAACTCACCGTTAACACCCTTCCGTAGGGATGTCGATCTACTTCTCCAAACGTTTCAACTTGCTCAAAATATAAATCTGACAATCCTGTCAGTTCAAACAATACTTTATTTACAGACGGATTTAAATCTTTATCGGGTTCTAATAGGTTGCCCGGTAAAGCCCACATGCCATTGTATGGCTCTTCAGAGCGCTCAATAAGCAACACCTTTAGTTCTCCACCATCAAAGCCAAACACTACGCAGTCTATAGATACTGCTAACGTAAAATATTTTTTTAGTTCTTTTCTCAACCTAACTCATTACCTTGCTTGCAAGCAAATTTAATAGAAATAATGAAATATTAAATTAATAATATTTTTTCTTGGTTAGTGTGTTTTATACACTAATTATTGTATATTTGCCTTAAATAATTTTTTGAATATGATAAAAGTTGCAATAAATGGCTTAGGAAGAATAGGCCGAACTACGTTAAGACAAATGCTTAAAGATAAAGCGTTTTCAATTGTTGCTGTGAATGATTTATCTCCTTTAAGCGTAAGCGCACACTTGCTAAAATATGATTCTGTTTACGGAGTTAACAGCGTAAGTGTAGAGGTGAAAAACGAAAAATTATACCTCAACAAAAAGCAGGTGCACTACCTTCAAGAAAAACAAATTGAAAATATCAACTGGAAAAAACTAGGCGTTGACTTGGTTATTGATTGCACAGGTATTTATTCATCATTTGATAAAGCTCAACAACATATAAAGTCGGGTGCAAAAAAGGTTATTTTATCTTACCCAACCAGCGATGAGAAAATTAAAAATATTGTAATGGGAGTGAATCACTCTACAATCGATAAAAAAGATGTGGTTCTTTCCAACGCTTCTTGTACTACTAATTGCAGCGCTCCAATAATTAAAGTATTGAATGACGCCTATACTATTAAAAGAGGTTTTCTTTCTACAATACATGCCTACACTGCCGACCAAAGGTTAAATGACTCTAACCATTCGGACTTAAGAAGAGCTAGAGCTGCTAGCGTAAACATTATTCCTACTAAAACGGGCGCAAGCGAAGCCATAGGGCGTGTGGTTCCAGAAGTAAAAAACAAAATTTCAGGAAGTGCCTTTAGAGTACCTGTAATAACTGGTTCATGCATAGAGTTTGTTGTAGAACTTGAAAAACAAACTTCTGTAGAAAAGGTAAATCAATTGATTGAAAAAGCGACTAAAAAAGAACTTAAAACTATTGTTGAATATACAGAAGATGCGATTGTTTCTTCTGACATAATTGGCAACACCCACTCTGCAATATTTGATGCTAACCTTACGCAATATCAAAATGGCTTATTAAAAGTTTCTGCTTGGTACGATAATGAGTATGGTTATTCAACCAGATTACTAGACCTTGCTAAATACATCAATAAAGTTTAACTACTATGATGGATAAATTAATTTCAGATTTTACTCTTAACATTGAGCAAGCGATTGAAATAGCTAGTCAATCGTTAATAAATCCGCGCTCAACGTCCGAGATAAAAAATGTTTTGATTTGTGGAATGGGTGGCTCGGGTATTGGCGCAAACATTGTGCATCAATGGATTTATGATGATATTGCAATTCCTGTATCCTTCTGCCAAGACTATACCATACCTAATTTTGTTAATGAAAATACGCTTGTGATAGGTTGCTCATACTCTGGTAACACAGAAGAAACCATGGCTGCACTTGAGCAAGCAAAAGCAAGAAACGCATCTATTGTTGGTATATCTTCAGGCGGAGCATTAAACAATTTTTGTGTAGAGAATAATTACGATAGTATTTTAATTCCATCAGGAAATCAACCCAGAGCAGCTATTGCCTTTTCTATCATACAACTATTGCACGTATTAAAAAGCTACGCCTTAATTTCCTCAAATCTTTTTGATGTTATTACAAATGCAAAAAATTTCTTAGTAGAAAATAAAGAACAAATAAAACGTGATGCCTCTTTAATAGCAGAGAAACTGTTTGGAAAAGTTGCAGCTATTGTTGTTGAGAAGAAATATGAAGGCGTTGCCATTAGAGCCAAACAACAATTTAATGAAAACAGCAAATATCTTACGTGGGTGTCTGTAATCCCAGAAATGAATCACAATGAACTTGTGGGCTGGGGAGGCGGAGACAATCGTTTTGTGGCGCTATTTATTGATGCTGCCGATGTGCATATTCAAAACAACAAACGTTTTGTGCTCACCAAACAAATCATTGCAGAAAAAACACCTTATACCTTTTCTGTAAAGGCATTAGGAAGCAATTATGTAGAGCGCTATATTTATTTAATACATCTTTTAGATTGGGCTTCTTATTATTTGGTAGAGATGAACAAAGTTGACGCCTTTGATATAGATGCTATAAATTTTTTGAAACACGAACTCAAATAATTAAACAATACCCCTCAAACAATATAATTCGGTTTTAAATTCTAGAGGGCATTACAAAAGCGGAGAATCACTAGTCATGATACGTCTCCGCTTTTTTTTGTTTCATTAAACAAAAAAGGTTCAGAAATTTTCTGAACCTTTTTAGGTTGTTGTCCCACTAG
>CAYVVI010000137.1:0-4564 GCA_964455265.1 uncultured Flavobacteriales bacterium
TCGATAGTTTTAAAAGACTGCGATTTGCAAAAAACCTTCAAAATTGCTTCATCTTTCACCGTGTTTTCATTAGCTGAATCGTTAGGTGGTGTAGAATCCTTAGTAAATCACCCCGCTACCATGACACACGCATCTATTCCTAAAGAAGAACGCGAAAGAGTAGGTGTGGTAGATAATTTATTGAGATTAAGTGTTGGCATTGAACATATAGATGATTTAATAAGTGATTTAAAACAAGCATTAGCTTAATACAACTATGAAAGGAACAACATTTGCCGTAATTGGCGTAGGAAGATACGGCTCAGAAATAGCTCAAAAATTGGCTAAAAAAGGAGCTCAAGTGTATGCTTTCGACAGCGATGAAGAAAAAATTGACAACATTAAAGACGATGTTGCCTTTGCTGTAACCTTAGATTGTACCGATAAAAAGGCCTTACAATCTCAAAAAATTGAGGAAGTAGATGCGGCTATTGTGGCTATTGGTGAAAATTTTGAAGCAGTAATTCTAACCACAGTTCATTTGCAAGAAATAGGTATCAAGCGCATCATCGCTCGTGCAAGTGGACCGCAACAGCGCTTAATTTTAGAAAAAATTGGCGTTTCCGAAATTCTTTCTCCAGAAGATGAGGTAGCTAAAAGCGTTGTTGAAAAACTCATCAACCCCAATATTTTATCTTCCCTACAATTACCTGACGATTATGAAATTGTTGAAGTTATAGCACCCAAAGGTGTTATTGGACAGACTATAAAAGAATTGGCGTTGAGAGGAAATTATAGACTTACACTTATTGCTATAAAAAGAGAATTTGAAAAGGAGAGCGGCTCGGAAAAAAGTTGTGAGCAACATATTATTGGGGTTCCAAGTTACGATACGCAAATTTTAGAAAAAGATACTCTGCTTTTATTCGGTACAGCCAAGGATGTACAGCGCTTTTTAGAAATCAACGAATAATTTCTAAGATTTAGGATAACAATAATTGTTCATTTTGTGACAAAGTATCTGTAATTATTTTCTTACATTTACAATAGTTAAATTTAAGAAAAAGCAGAAAAATGAAAATTAAACAATTACTTCTCGGAGCGTTAGTAGCGTTTCCATTATTTTTTTCGGCACAAATAGATGGTCATGATTGCGGTTTTGATGACATTTATGAGCGTATGCAAAAAAATGAGCCACAGGCGTATGAGGATTTTAAGAAAAATCAAGACGAACTTAATGTTTTTATTAAAAACTATATAGCCCAACAGAAATTAGATGGCGCTAAAAAATCAGCTTCTTCGTATACAATTCCAGTTGTTTTTCATGTACTGCACGATGGTGGTGATGAAAATATATCTTACGAGCAAATAGTTTCTGCTGTAGATAGATTGAACGAATGTTTTAATGGTACCAACCCTGAAATAGCTCAAGTTCAGCCCGTTTTTTTGCCATTAGTTGACAATATTGGCGTAAACTTCAAATTAGCAAAACGTGCTCCAGATGGCTCTTGTTTTAATGGCGTTACCAGAACAAAGTCTTCAGCTACATCTACTCCAGATCAAAATGAGCAATTGCAAGCTATAATTAGTGGAAATGATGTTTATAATGGAGTATGGCGCTCTGATAGATACTTAAATATATTTGTTGTAAAAACACTAGCTTCAGCTGGAGCCGCTGCTTATGCCTATTTTCCTAGCGGTGATGGTTCTGATATGGCGAATGGAGTTTGGTCTCAACATACGTATATTGGTAGCGTTGGCACTTCTAATGCTGGTAGAAGTGGTACAGTTGTTCACGAGCTAGGTCACTGGTTTGCATTATACCACACATGGGGAGGCAAAAATTTAGTTGGTGAAAATCCAAGTTCAGCTGACTGTACAAGAAGTGATAATACAGACTTAGTGGACGATACTCCAAAAACTATAGGAAACAAGTCTTGTACGTTAGGCGTAAACACATGTGATCAAGATGACCCTTATTGGTCAGGCAGAGGTTTTCCAACGCCAATGATTGATAACGTAGAAAACTTTATGGAATATTCTTACTGCTTTAGAATGTTTACCATTGGTCAAGGTGATAGAATGAAAGCTACACTTAATGCATCTTCTGGAGGTAGAAATAATTTATGGAAAGCAGCCAACCTAACAGCAACTGGCGTTGACGAACCCGATGCATTGTGTAAAGTTAATTTTGATGCAAGTACTTATACTATTTGTGAAGGAGAATCAATAACATTTTCAGACCAATCGTATTTTGGAATAACCTCTTGGGATTGGACATTAACTGGAGCAGATACACCTGCATCAAGTGACCAAAACCCAACAGTTACTTATTCAACAGCAGGTATTTATGATGTATCATTAGAAGTGTCGGATGGTTCTAACACTATGTCATCAACAAAAACTGCATTTATAAAAGTACTTCCTAATCCTGGATATGATGTGTCATTTGCAGAATCGTTTGAAAGCATATCTACCTTACCTACAGAAAAATGGTTTACAACGGATGAATTGATAAGCGATTACACCATCTCTACTGCTGCTGCTTCAACAGGTGCAAAATCAATGAGGATAACGAACTCATCTTCAAGAGCTGGAAATGTATATGAATTCATTTCATCTACTTATGATTTTTCTGCGGATAACTTCCCTTACGTAACGTTCAAGTATGCTTTTGCAAAAAGATCAGAATCTAATACAGATGCATTAAGAGTATATGTATCTAAAGACTGCGGTGTAAACTGGGTGTTAAGAAAATCAATATCTATTTCTAGCTTACCTACCGCTCCTAATGAGACAGGTACTTTTGTTCCAACTGCAGATCAATGGAAATTAGAAGAAATGACCAACATATCTGCCGATTATGCAACAAGTAGCTTTAGAGTGAAATTTGAGTTTACCAGCGGTGGTGGTAACCATTTGTATATTGATGACATCAACATCTTTGGAGATGTAAGTTTAGATGTTATAAATAAAGAAGTGGGTGTAGAAGCTATTAAATACTTCCCTAACCCAAGCAACGGAAAAGACTTATCTTTATCAATAAACCTTGTAAACACGTCTGACGTGATGGTAAATGTTTACGACTTGGTTGGTAAAAAAGTACAAGTACTTAACCTGGGCATGGTACAAAGTGGAAAGCATAATCTTTCTTTAAAACTTCAAGACCTGTCATCTGGAACTTATATGTTTGAAACACTTATCAACGGAGTTCCCGCTAAGAAAGACAAATTAGTAATTAACTAAGCAAACTATATTTATTCAACTAAAAAAGCCCCTACTTGTCGGGGCTTTTTTTTATTACAAAATTTCGTCTTAATTACTCAATCACCAAATCACTTCATCACTCCCTAAAACGCAGCCCTCAGCAAATTCAAATCTTTGTACGGTAGGCCAAAGGTTTCTCCTAAGTACGAGCTAGTAAGAATTCCATTGTAGATATACACCCCGTGGCGGAAACCTTCGTTGTTTTTAAGTATTTTACCAATACCACCATTGTTGGCAATTTGCATGATGATAGGAGTAAAGGTGTTGCTCAACGCAAACGAAGCGGTACGCGAAACACGTGAAGCAATATTAGGTACACAATAATGTATTACCCCATGTTTTACATACGTGGGCTTTTGGTGGGTAGTTACTTTAGATGTTTCAAAGCATCCACCTTGGTCTATACTAACATCTACTATTACAGAACTTTCTTTCATTTGTTCAACCATACTTTCTGACACAATGCAAGGGGTACGTCCGTGTGGTGCACGAATGGCACCAATAACAACATCAGCTCGTTTAAGTGCTTTTAGCAATACTTTTGGTTGAATGATAGATGTGGAAACACGTAATCCAAGGTCATTTTGTAAGCGTCTTAATTTTGAGATGGAATTATCAAATACTTTTACAGAAGCACCCAAACCAATTGCCGAACGTGTGGCATATTCACCAACAGTTCCTGCGCCAAGCACTACAACTTCTGTAGGAGAAACTCCTGCAATACCACCAAACATTAATCCTTTACCCTTGTTGATGTTGCTCAAACATTCTGCCGCAATAAGTATGGAGGTATTTCCTGCAATTTCACCCATAGAGCGAATAATAGGGTACAAGCCAGACTCATCTTGAATATAATCCCAAGCAATGGCAGTAATTTTTTTGTCCATCATACGCTTTAGCGTATCCTTTGGCTGAGCTGTAAGTTGCAAAGCAGAAATAAGCGTTTGCTTATTTTGCATATAGTCTATCTCTTCTTTTGAAGGAGGAGAAATTTTTAAAATCAAATCTGCTTTAAATACTTCTTTTTTATCGAATACAATTTCGCCACCTGCTTCAGAATATTCTTTATCAGAAAAATTGGCATTCTTACCAGCATTGGTTTCTATCAATACACGGTGGCCGTTGGCAACAAGTACTGAAACATCATCGGGCACCAACGCTACTCGGTTGTCGCTGTCGTCTTCCTTAGGAATACCAATAAATAGTTGTTTATCTCTCTTTCCAATTTCTAAGGTTTCTTCTTTTGGAGATAGAGCGGCTTCCTTAGCCAGAGCGCGTAGAGCATCGCCTTCAAGTATCATACGGTTACAGTTATAAT
>CAYVVI010000138.1:0-4558 GCA_964455265.1 uncultured Flavobacteriales bacterium
CTACTTCCTCATAAGGATGAGCCGTACGCATGGCTTGTAAAACTTGTTGCTGAATGTTTCTTGTTAAAATCACTTCTAATTTTTGCTCTGGCTCAGTGTGAGTCTCATTAATGTTTCCTACAAACGGATTGGCTCCATCTGTAGCCATGAATGTGCCTGTACCTTCGGCAGAAAAACTACATTGCTTATATGCGCCAATTTCTCCTGCGCCTGCACTAAACAAAGCATCTCTTACCATTGAAAGATGAGCAGTGGGAACGTATACACTTAACTTTAAAAGCATGTGTGCTTTAGGCGAAAGTATTTGCAAATTTTTAAGCCCAAGCGTTTGTGCCAAGCGTTTGTTTACACCCTCAAGCATATTGTCTAAATTAGTGTGGATGGCATAAATGGCAATATCATGTTTAATGGCTTTAATGATGGTGCGCTCAATATAATTTTTACCCGTGAGCGATTTTAAACCCGAAAAAATAATGGGATGGTGAGCTACTACTAAGTTGCAATTTTTACGAATGGCTTCGTCAATAACCGCCTCGATGCTGTCTAAACACACCAAAATACCTTTAGCTTCTGCGTTTTTATCGCCTACAATTAAGCCCGAATTATCGTAACTTTCTTGATATGCTTTAGGCGCTAAAGTTTCTAAATGTTGAAGGATATCTTTTATATACATTGTAAATTAAAGGTTATTAGTGCAAATTTTATAAAATTCGACATTAGTCATTATTCATTCATCAATTAAAAAGGTATCTTCGCAAAGCAAAGAATTACATTGTCAAAGTTACGATTCATATTGTTTCCGTTGGCCATTTTATATGGTTTAGTTACCGAAATTCGGAATGCCTTTTATCGATTGGGTGTACTTAAAAAAACAGCATTCCCTTTACCCATAATATCTGTGGGCAATTTAAGCACAGGCGGTACAGGTAAAACGCCTCACCTACTCTACATTGCTAAATTGCTAGAAAAAGAAGGGCTAAACACAGCCGTAGTAAGTAGAGGATACGGACGTAAAAGCAACGGATTTTTTGAAGTAACAAACACATCTACTGCCCATGAAGTAGGTGATGAATCATTAGTATTAAAAAAAAATCTACCAAACAACACAATTGCCGTGTGCGAAAGCCGTGTGTTGGGAGTTAACATCCTACTTGAAAAATATGCACTGAATACTGTTTTGTTGGATGATGCTTATCAACATCAACACATACACCGTTCTCTCAATATATTAATTACCGATTTTGAACATCCTTTTTACAACGATTATCTTTTGCCTTGTGGTAATTTACGAGAATTACGCCAAAATAAAAACCGTGCAGACATTATTGTTGTAAGCAAGTGCCCCGAGAATTTATCGGATGAGGAGCAAAAAATTATTGAAAAAAAAATCAATCCTTTAGCGCATCAAAAAGTGTTTTTTACACAAATTTTTTACAAAGAATTGGCACACGTTTTTAATGATGATAGAATGCCTATCGACTTACTTGAAGAAAAATCAGTAATGCTTTTAACATCTATTGCAAAACCCAAGTATTTAAACGATTTCATATCGACTAAAACCACCGTTGTTGGCGCTTTATCTTTCCCAGACCATCATAGCTACACCGCGCACGATGCAGAAAAAATTAGCGCTCTATTGAGCAAACTCAAAACAGATCAAACCATCATCATTACTACGCAAAAAGATGCCGTAAAATTGCGTGCATTTTCTCAACTCAAAGCATTACCTTTGTATGCTATAAGCATGGACGTTGCCTTGCTTACCAAACAAGAAGAATTTAACACATTGATAGTACAACATGTTAGAACACATTAAGCAAACAGCCGATTTTTTATCCAACATCTTTAACGAAAAACCGCTTGTAGGAATCGTTTTGGGCACTGGCTTAGGCAATTTGGTTAACGACATGGAAGTACTGTACAGCATCCCCTACAAAGACATTCCTAATTTTCCTATTTCAACTGTTGAAGGCCATTCAGGAAATTTAATTTTTGGAAAACTAGGCGGAAAATATGTGGTGGCTATGCAAGGACGCTTTCATTTTTATGAGGGCTACACCATGCAAGAAGTGGTGTTTCCTATTTGTGTAATGAAGCAATTGGGTATACAATATTTGTTTGTGAGCAATGCCGCAGGGGGTGTAAGTCCTGACTTTGAAATAGGCGATATCATGATTATTCACGACCACATCAACCTATTTCCTACCAACCCACTTATTGGTAAAAATAGTGACGAGCTAGGCGTTCGCTTTCCAGATATGAGCGAGGCATACAACAAAGAGCTGATACAACGTGCCTTTGACATTGGACGAACACATGATATAGACCTACAAAAAGGCGTATATTGTGGTTTAACAGGCCCTACCTTAGAAACCCCAGCAGAGTATAAATACATTCGTACTATAGGCGCAGATGCTGTAGGCATGAGTACCGTCCCTGAAGTAATTGCTGCCGTACACATGAAACTAAAATGCTTTGCCTTTTCTATCATTACCGACTTGGGTGTAGAAGGGCGCATACAAGAAACCACCCACCAAATGGTGCAAGAAGTTGCCGAAAGCCAAGAACCTAAAATGCGTAAAATTGTGGCGGAATTGATTGCTTCGATTTAAGCAAAATACAATTGTTTACTCTCTCATTAATTTAGTTATTCCATACAAAGGAATATTAGTCATCCATTCTTCTTGGCGGTAATCAGAAAGTGATGTTCGATAACAATGAAACTTAGGATATTTTTCATGAAATATTTTTAAAGATTTAGCTTGTAAATTTTCGCTTGCTTTAACCTCTAAAGGATAAAATGTACCATTTTTTTCAAAAATAAAATCCAGTTCGGCTAAACCACTGTCATTTGTCCAATAGCTAATGTTTTCCGCTTTTGCTACAATCAATTCTTGCAAAACAAATTGTTCGGTTAAAGACCCTTTAAACTCTTGAAAAAAAGTGTCGTTATCTAAAATAACATTCGGACTTAAATTTGACATAAATGACAACAAACCAACATCAGACACATATAACTTAAAACATTTTAAATCTCTGTATGCAGGTAGTGGAAATGCTATTTTATTGATGGCAAAAACCTGATGTACCAATCCATAATTTACTAACCAATCAATGGCTTGCTCATATTCTCTGGCTCTGGCTCCCGATTTTACCAAACCATAAATAAACTTTTTATTTTCCTTAGCTAATTGGCTCACCATACTATTCCAAAGGGTTATAATTTTAGGAATTAATGTGGCGGGTGCATGTTTAGCAAAGTCTTGCATGTAAGCATTTAAAATGCTTTCTTGAATGTGTTTAACCTTTTGATAATCGGCACTGTTTTCTGCAAATGAAGAAACAGCTTCGGGCATGCCCCCCACCAAATAATACGATCTTAATGCTTGTGTATATTTATCTTTAAAAGAGGTTATAATTTTAAAATCCTTTTGTGCCAACAGTTCGCTTAAAGCACTGTTATTTGTAGCTTTAAGAAACTCATCGAAGCTCATCGGGTTAATTTTTAAAAACTCCACCTTACCCACTGGAAAAGAACCTTTTTCTAGTGTAACTCCTAACAAAGAACCGGCTGCAATAACATGTAGATTCGGTCTATCTTCTGCAAAATATTTTAAACTCGTTAAAGCTTTTGGGGCTTCTTGTATTTCGTCAAAAATTAGCAATGTTTTGTCATCTTCTACTTCTTGATTGCTCATTAAAGCAAGCGTTTGAACAATTCTTTCTGTATCCAAATCCGCTTCAAACAAATTCTTGTAGGACTGTTCCTTCTCAAAGTTTATGTAAATAAAATTACTAAACTCTGTTTGCCCTAAATTTTTCATAAGCCATGTTTTGCCCACCTGTCTTGCGCCCATTAGTATCAAGGGCTTAAAACTCCTTTTGTTCTTCCATTCTATGATTGATTTTTGAGCTATCCTAAACATTTTTTCTTTCCTTTTAGATAGATGCAAATATACAATAAAAAACAAACTCGCTTATTTTTTTGGCATATTATCACAAAAAACATACGAGATATTGGCTAAATATCACGTTTTTGTTAGAAGTTTTTTTTTGATTGATTGCGGTTTATAGAAAATAGCAACTAAAAATCACCCTTCTACTTTCGATTATCATCATTTTTTGAGTTTATCAATTAACCCCACTTTTTTCAAATACTCCAAATGTTCTTCTAACGATTGTTGTGAGCGCAAGAGTTTGTGGTTGGGGTTATTTTGCTCTGTAAACAAGGTGGTGTTTTTGCATATTTCGGGCTTAAAAATGCCGGTGTGTGGCGGTATGGTGTTGGTTCTGTAAGCGTATGCTGTTCCGTTTTCTTGGTCGTCTGAAACCATATAACGCTCTTGCCAAATACCGCTAAAGTGCAGGTGTAGTGCATTGTCTATAACTTCATATTTGCCGTGCGAAACGGAAACATCTTGTGTGCAAGGGACAACTACCACAAAGGTAGAATCGGAAGTAAAGAGCAGATGCTCAGAACAGCAATCGCACTCGAAGTAAAACGCACATTCGGGGGTGAGGTATGTTTTTTCGCCCAAATCGTAAGCCGTGTTGGTAA
>CAYVVI010000139.1:0-4523 GCA_964455265.1 uncultured Flavobacteriales bacterium
ACTGCACGGCTTACAATAAAGTCGTATTGATGGTTTATTTTTTCAGCACGTTCGTGTTGAGCAGTCACATTTTTTAATTCTAAACTTTGTGCTACTTCATTTACCACCGATATTTTCTTTCCGATAGAATCTACTAAATGAAATTTCGTTTCGGGAAATAAAATTGCTAAAGGAATCCCAGGAAAACCACCACCAGTTCCAACATCAAGAACAGATGAATTGGGTTTAAATTCTATTACTTTGGCAATACCCAACGAATGTAGAACATGGTGTTCGTAAAAGTTGTCCATGTCTTTGCGACTAATCACATTGATGCGCTCGTTCCAATAGGTGTACAACTCTTTTAGCTTAGAGAATTGTTCCTGCTGAAGTGGAGTTAAATTGGAAAAATACTGAGAAATAATATTTGCAGCCACTACTTAAATTCTGTCTTCTGAATTTTTAAGAATATTGTAGAGAAAGTCTCTTGCCCTAAACAATTGCGCTTTTACAGTGCCCAAAGGTAGGTCCAGTTTTTCAGAAATTTCTTCGTAAGACATCTCTTCGAAATATCTCATTTCTACCAACTCTCTATAGCGTGGTTTTAGTTTATCAACCACCTCACGCATTAACAATATTTTTTGCTCACGAATGGCTTCCTGCTCTGGGTTTCTGTCTGGCGAACGTAAATCCATACCCGGAGAATCTCCATCTTCATTATCGAAAGGCGTGTCTATAGAAGTAAGTTTGAGTTTACGTCTTCTTATAAAATCGATACAATTGTTTGAAGCAATGCGAAACAACCACGTGCTAAACGCAAAGTTAGGGGTGTACTGACCTAAGCGATTAAATGCTTTGCCAAATGCCTCAATGGTTAAATCATCTGCATCGTCTTTATTGTTTACCATTTTTAGCAACATAAAGTAGATAGAATCTCTATAGCGCCCCATCAACTCGGCATACGCTTTCTGATCACCTTTAAGTGCTTTTTGCACCAAGCCGTAATCGTAAAGTGCTTTAGCAGATAAGTTATTGTCCTCGTTTAACTCCATTTGGTGGGTTTTGAAAATACGTTTGAGTAAAAAATACTAGCATTGGTTATAAACAAAACTAATTCCATAAGTGGCAATAACAATAGCTTTTTAACTTCACCGGCTGTTTTGAATATTTTGTATCCAAACAGGGTAAATATACAAATTCTTACTAACAATGCCGAAAGTATGTACCAATTACTCCAACCAAAAAATAAGAGCATAAAGAAAGAAAGCAATAGTAATAAGTAGGATACAGAGTTTACACCGAGCGTAATTTTATTGAACAGATTGTATTGCGGTGCAGTCAAAAAATGGCGCTTTTTTTGGCGTATCCAAGAAGTGAATGATGTTTTAGGGTATGAAAACGTGAGTCCATCTTCTGATGCCGAAACACCAATTTTAGCTTTGCCTAATACATCTCTAACAAATAAATCATCATCGCCTGAAGGCAAAAAATAGTGAGACTTAAACCCTTTTACATCAAAAAACAATTGTTTTTTATACGCCATATTGCGTCCTACTGCCATGTAAGGTATGTTGGCAAGCGCATAGCTAAAATAATTGTAACCAATAAGCAGTGAATCGTACTGTGCTATAAATGCCCAAAAACCTTTTTTACCTTTAAAGGGCGATAATCCAATAATCAAATCATTATCGGCAAACTCTTTACACATTTCATACAGCCAATTGTCTGATGATGGGACGCAATCAGCATCTGTAAACAATAAATGCTCGTATTTGGCTGCCTTAATGCCTAGCATTTTTGCTAGTTTTTTTCCTGCAAAGGTGTTGTGGTCGTTTTCTTGAATGTTTACCACTTTTAAATGTGCATACTGCTCTTCCCATTTTTCTAACAACTCATGTGTGCTATCCCACGAACGGTCATTAACAACAACCACTTCAAATTGATGGTAGTGTTGCTCTAAAATAAGTGGTAAGTTTTTAAGTAAATTATCTTCTTCGTTGCGCGCGCAAATAATAATAGAAACGGGCTCATTAAAAGCATTTACTGATGTGTTTGGTTTGTATAAAAATGCTTTGATATACACCAAAAAAAGATAGCCAAACTGAATAGCGAAACTAACCCAAAATACAACTAAAATAATTTTTTCTAACATACTATACACGGTGCTTCAAGCGTAAGCAAAATTATCGTAACATATTAAGCCCTATATTTGCCTACGTTATAGTTATTAACAAATGAATTTTAAACTACTCAAAAAAGACACGCTTTCTAAAGCACGCGCGGGTGAAATAACCACCGATCATGGTGTTATAGAAACTCCCATATTTATGCCTGTGGGTACTGCTGGCACGGTAAAAGCTGTGCATCAATCAGAACTTAAAGAAGATACCAAAGCCCAAATAATTTTGGGGAATACATATCATCTTTATTTGCGACCAGGGTTGGATGTGATTTCTACTGCGGGAGGTATCCATAAATTTAATAGTTGGAGTGGTCCTATCCTCACCGACTCTGGAGGTTATCAAGTGTATTCACTATCTGGTACACGAAAAATAAAAGAAGATGGAGTGATGTTTCAATCGCACATTGATGGTTCCAAACATCTCTTTTCACCAGAAAATGTAATGGATATTCAGCGTAAAATTGGTGCAGACATCATTATGGCGTTTGATGAATGCACACCCTACCCTTGCGAATATTCTTATGCTAAAGAATCTATGGAGATGACCCACCGTTGGCTTAAACGCTGCATACAGCAATTCAATGCTACTGAGCCACACTATGGTTATTCTCAAACACTGTTCCCAATAGTTCAAGGAAGTACGTTTAAAGATTTACGCAAACAATCGGCAGAATTTATTGCAGAGCAAGGCGCAGAAGGCAATGCCATTGGTGGACTATCTGTTGGAGAACCACATGAAGATATGTACGAAATGACTGACATTGTGTGTGGTATTTTGCCAGAAGACAAACCCCGCTACTTAATGGGTGTAGGAACTCCTGCAAATATTTTAGAGTCCATTGCATTAGGTATTGACATGTTTGACTGTGTAATGCCTACACGCAATGCTCGTAACGGAATGCTGTTTACTAAGAATGGTATTATAAACATTCGAAATAAAAAATGGGAGCATGATTTTTCACCTATAGAACACGATGGCGCATCTTACGTAGATACGCTCTACAATAAGGCCTATCTAAGACATTTAACCATTAGCAAAGAAATTTTAGGTGCTCAAATTGCTAGCTTACACAACTTAGCTTTTTACCTATGGCTGGTTAAAGAAGCGCGAAATAAAATTATGGAAGGCACGTTTTACGAATGGAAAAACAGAATGATTCCTCAATTATCACAACGCTTATAGCTCTTGTTAAAAATACTCGATAGATATATTATTAAAAAGTTTTTAGGCACCTACTTTTTTATGGTGTTATTGCTAATGAGCATTAGCATTGTGTTCGATGTTTCACAAAAGATAAAAGACTTTGTTGCCAATGATCTTTCCATTTCAACTATAATATTTGAGTATTACGTTCACTTTTTTGTACTTTACTCTAACATGTTTAGCTCGCTAATTGTGTTTTTGGCAGTTATTTGGTTTACAAGTTTAATGGCATCACGCTCAGAAATTGTGGCTATATTAAGTGGTGGCGTTAGTTTTAATCGCTTTTTGCGTCCATTTTTTATAGCGGCTGCTTTTCTTACATTGTATGCTCTTTTTATGAATCACTTTGTGGTACCTTATTCAAATAAAAAGCGCTTAGAGTTTGAAACTAAGAACACAGGTTTTCAAGTAACCCAAAGGCATAAGTTTTTAGAAGTTCAAGAGGGTACTTTAGTTTATTTCGATTCGTACAATCTTTTATCTGGTGAAGTATATAATGTTTGGATTGAGCAATGGGAGCAGCAAAAAGATGGAAGTTGGAAAATGGCTTCCAATCTTCAAGCAAAATCTATGGTTCAAGATACCTTGACCAGACAATGGAACATTAGCCGCTATTTTTTAAGAGAAATACACAACGATAAAGAGCTCATTAGAAAAGGTGATTTGTTAGACACTACCCTAAACTTTGATGCCCAAGACCTTGGCCAAAGACAAGAAATTGCCACCGCTATGACTACCGATGACTTGAATATTTATCGAAATAAAGAAATAAAAAAAGGGTCTGAAAATGTTGTAAACATTGATTTAGAGCGTTACCAAAGGTCTGCACTTCCTTTTGCCGCATTTATACTCACGCTTATTGGAGTTGCTGTATCATCTCGCAAAACAAGAGGAGGTATTGGGCTTAATATTGCCTTAGGACTTACCGTTGCTATGCTTTATATCTTTTTTCAGCGAATGGGACATGTAGCCGCCACCAATTCTGGGCTACATCCTATTATTGCCGTGTGGCTTCCTAACATTATCTTTGGTGCTATTGCCTACTTCTTTTATTTGAAAGCCCCTAAGTAGAAGAATAGTCTGTTTGTGCTCTCAAAACTTTCAACCCACAAGTTTGGTCAAATATTTGCTATTACGTACTTTAGTGAACTTTTAAAA
>CAYVVI010000140.1:0-4514 GCA_964455265.1 uncultured Flavobacteriales bacterium
ACTTTAAATTGCTTGTCGCTTAAGAGGTCTTTGAATTCGTAGTAGCCCTTCATTTTGCCAATTTCTGAGTATAAATCGCAAGCGGAGGTATATTTAAACGATTGTCCTTTTTCTAAGATTGGTTGCTCACCAACTACGCCTACACCATCTACAATGCGTTTGGGGTGCAGAGAGTCTGATATTTCCCAATGACGGTTAAGTAATTGCACAGGGTGTTCTCCTTTGTTTTCTATATAGATGGTATAAGAAAACAAAAAGTAATTCTTTTCGGGGTTAGATTGGTTTTCTTCAAACCTCGTACTAACTTTTATGTATATGTCTTCTCTTTTATCTGTAAGCATACACCACAATATTACATAAAAATAAAAATGCCCCGCAAATTTACGAGGCATTAGTTATTAAGAATTTATGGGAAAATGTTAATTAGTAATAAATCAGACGTCTTACTTTAGCAATGTACTTAGCCATTCTGATTACTTGTTTGGTGTAGCCAAACTCGTTATCGTACCAAGCATACAACACTACGTTTTTTCCATCTTTAGAAACAATTGATGCGTTGCTGTCAAATACAGAGCAACACACGTTTCCTATAATATCGTTAGAAACCAACTCAGGGTTAATTTGGTAGTTGATTTGATTTACCAATTCGCCTTCTAAAGCTGCTTTTCGCACGGCTTCATTCACTTGTTCAAGTGTGGTTTCTTTTTTAAGTGATAGACTTAAAATAGCCAAAGAACCATTTGGTGTTGGCACACGCACCGCATTAGCTGTTAATTTATCTGCCAATGATGGAATTACTTTTGTTACAGCACTACCAGCACCAGTAGAAGTAATTACCATGTTTATAGCAGCAGAACGGCCTCTGCGTGGTTTCTTATGGAAGTTATCCAACAAGTTTTGGTCGTTGGTGTAGGCATGCACCGTTTCAATGTGGCCTTTTTCAATACCAAAAGTATCTTCTACCACTTTAAGTACAGGGCAAATAGCGTTGGTAGTACAAGAAGCAGCAGAGAAAATAGATTCGTTTTCTAAATCCAGCCCTTTATGGTTAATTCCATATACTACGTTTGGAATGCCTTTGCCTGGGGCTGTAAGCAATACTTTGCTAACACCTTTAGCGCTAAGATGACGGCTTAATGCTTCTTTATTATCAAATACACCAGTATTATCAATGATTAGGGCATTGTCAATACCATATGCTGTATAATCTATATCTTCTGGATTGTTGGCTTCAATAAATTTTACAATTTGACCATTTACGATGATGGCTTGGTTGGCCAAATCTTCAACTACAGTTCCTTTAAATGCACCATGAACAGAGTCGTTGCGCAATAGGGCAGCACGTTTTATAATTTCTAAATCGTTTACTTTACGCGTAACAATGGCTCTTAAGCGCAATTGTTGTCCTTTACCTGCTGCTTTAATTAACTCGCGGGCAGCCAAACGACCGATACGACCAAAGCCATACAATACAACATCTTTTGGTTCAAAGGTGTGTTTATCTTGACCGATAAATCCGCCTAATTTATTATTTAAAAAATCGTTGATTGATTTGAACGCAGATTTTTCACTAAGGTACTCACTGGTGAGTTTTCCTACGTCAATTTTAGATGGCGCTAAGTCAATGTTTGAAAGCTCTCTAGCAATCTCAGCAGCAGTAGCTACATCGATGGGCTTTTTTACAACATCTTTCGCATAATCGAACAAACTTAGTACTTCTGATACGTGTGCATCTACTAAGTGGTTTCTAAAAAACACGAGTTCAACACCTTTGTCAAACATCAATCGGCCAACAGAGTTGACAATGTCTACTGCGGCCCTCTCGCGGGTAATGTAGGCGTTTAATTCCGCCTCATAACCCATCTTAGCAGGCATTACTTCCATTTTATCCTAGATATGATTTTAATAGTTTACTACGGGAAGTATGTCTTAGTCTGCGAATAGCTTTTTCTTTAATTTGGCGAACACGTTCTCTTGTAAGATCGAATTTTGCGCCAATTTCCTCTAAAGTAAGCCCGTGTTGAACACCAATTCCAAAGAATAATTTCACCACATCTCTTTCTCTATCGGTAAGGGTAGATAAAGAGCGGTCAATTTCTCTTTGTAACGATTCTAACATCAAGTCGCTGTCAGCTTTTGGAGAGTCGCTGTTTACTAATACATCTAATAAGGAGTTGTCTTCTCCCTCAACAAATGGAGCATCTACAGACACGTGACGGCCTGAAATACGCATGGTATCTGCAATTTTATCTTCAGGAATGTCTAATATTTTAGATAATTCCAAAGCACTTGGAGAGCGTTCAAACTCTTGTTCTAGCTTAGAAAATGCTTTATTTATTTTGTTTAAAGAACCTACTTGGTTTAGAGGTAAACGTACAATTCTTGATTGTTCTGCTAATGCTTGAAGGATAGATTGACGAATCCACCATACGGCATAAGAGATAAATTTAAAACCTCGGGTTTCGTCAAAACGTTGTGCTGCTTTGATAAGGCCCAAGTTTCCTTCATTAATTAAATCGGGTAGTGACAACCCTTGGTTTTGGTATTGTTTAGCTACTGAAACTACGAAACGTAGGTTGGCTCTGGTTAGTTTTTCTAGGGCTCTTTGGTCGCCTGCCTTAATTTTCTTGGCTAACTCTACTTCTTCTTCGGCTGTTATTAATTCTTCTCTACCAATTTCTTGAAGATATTTGTCTAACGACTGGCTCTCTCTGTTGGTGATTGATTTGGTAATTTTAAGCTGTCTCATGTATATAGAACGGTTTTTAGAGTTATTCCCTTATAATTCGGGCTGCAAAGGTACGGCTTTTTAAAACTCAAGTCAAGGGAATTGAACATTATTTATAAGCCAAAGCCATAGTATGCTGTAGTACCATTTGGATACATGCCTTCAATAAGCACACCACCCTTGATTTTGCTCAATAGTTCGGTTAAGTGTTGGGCAGATTTTACATCTTCTTGGTTAATTTTTTTGATGATAAACCCACTTTGAACCCCTGCACTTTTCAGTTTGCCTGTGGTTAGGTTGGTAATTTTTGCCCCACCATTGAGCTTGAATTTGCTTTTTTCTTCACTGCTAAGGTCTTTAAATACAGCGCCCAATGCTTGCTGGTTTTGTTTTACAACGGGTTCCGATTTAGAAACGGTGTTGCTGCCATTACGGTCTTTTAGGGTAACGGCAACGATTTGCTCTTTGTTATCGCGTTTAAACGCTACCAATACCTTATCACCAGGGCGGTATTTGGCTATTTGCTCTTGTATTTCGGGTACGTTATTTACATCCACATCGCCAATTTTGGTAATAACATCGCCATTTTTAATGCCTGCATCGTTGGCAGCACCTCCGCTTAGGGCTTCTCTTACAAACACGCCTTTTACATTGTCTAGCTTAAGTTCGTTGGCTTTTGATTGGTTGATGTCTTCTAACACAATACCCATGAAACCACGCTGTACAGAGCCATACTCTAGTAAATCTTTGGTGACTTTGTTAACGATGTTTGATGGTACGGCAAAAGAATAGCCAGTAAATGAACCCGTGCGAGATGCAATGGCGGTGTTGATGCCTATCAAATTTCCTTTGCTGTCTACCAATGCGCCACCGCTGTTACCAGGGTTTACGGCTGCATCGGTTTGTATAAATGCCTCTAACGGAAAAATGTCTTTGTTGGGATCTCCTTTCAGAATGTTGATGTTGCGTGCCTTGGCACTTACAATACCAGCTGTTACGGTAGATGTAAGGTTAAATGGGTTGCCAACAGCCAAAACCCATTGTCCTATTTTTACATCATCAGAGTTCCCAAAGGCGATAAAAGGGAGATTTTTCTCTTCTATTTTTAGTAACGCTAAGTCTGTGCTAGGGTCTGTGCCGATTACTTTTGCTTCAAACGATTGCTTGTTGTTGAGTGCAACTTCAATTTTATCGGCATTATCTATCACGTGGTTGTTGGTAACAATGTATCCATCTTCAGAAATAATAACTCCAGAGCCAGTAGCTGTTTGCGGCTGTGCTTCAACACGGCCGCCCCAGAAAAACTCCATAAAAGGGTCTATTTGATAATTGGGTGTAAACTGTGTGGTTACGTGCACCACGGCATGGATGGTCTTTTCTGATGCTGCAACAAAACCATCTTCCGCTAGGTGTTCGTTTACAAACGGTGGGTTAGACACCATTTGAGCAAACTGATGAGGATTGGCAACTTGCTCTACAACAACCGTTGGTTGGGGTGTCTTGGTAGAAAAGTAGTGCATGGTGGCAAATGCAGCAGCACCGCCTAAAAATCCAAATAGTGCAAAAGCGCTTAATGTTTTTATGTTCATAATCGTAAGGTTTTTAATGTGAAACAATGTAGCTTTGTAAACCGAAACTAGTAACACGAATTGTGTGCCATTTGTTACACCAATCGTGTTAAAGAATGTTAAGAAACTCATTGAAACAAGCATTTTACAAATATCACGGAGCAGGAAACGATTTCATAATGATTGACAATCGTGATGGGCATTTTGACAAGACGAAC
>CAYVVI010000141.1:0-4489 GCA_964455265.1 uncultured Flavobacteriales bacterium
AAAACTAAGCATCATACCTTGTAGAGCAGAAGCATCTGATAAAGCAGAAATAACCACTCAGCTACTCTTTGGCGAAGTATATAAAGTAATTGTTGAAGAAGAAAAATGGATGCAAATTGAAACACAGTACGACAACTATGTGTGTTGGATTGATAAAAAACAATTTTCAGAAATTACCGATGAAGATTACCGCAATTTTTCTATCAATGATTTTCCAGTGGCTACAAGTATTTCAGCTACGCTAACCAACGAAGACACCAACGAAAAAATACACATTACAGCTGGTGCTTCCTTACCATTCTTTCATCAAAACCGTTGCAAAATTCGCAATACCTACTACAAATATTCTGGTGAAGTATGCTCGTTTAAAACCGATGATTTAGAGCGTTACGCACGCATGTATTTAAACGCACCTTACCTATGGGGAGGCCGTCATCCGTTTGGTATTGATTGTTCAGGGTTTTCTCAAATCGTTTACAAAATGTGTGGACTAAAAATTTTAAGGGATGCACGTCAACAAGCCGAACAAGGAGAAAAAGTAAAACTAGAAAATGCAAAGCTGGGCGACTTAGCTTTTTTTCATAACCCACAAGGTAAAATTACACACGTTGGAATTTTATTAGATAACAAAACCATCATACACGCCTCAGGGCAAGTGCGTATAGACGCCATTGACAAGACAGGCATCTATAAAAAAGAAATTAAAGATTATTCGCATCAACTATCCTTCGTTAAACGTTTCTTTTAAACTCAAGAAAAATAAAAACTCTATCTTCGTAAAAAATAATTCTTTTGAAATTTAGTGATTTTAATTTTGAAACAAACCTCCAAGAAGGTTTAGATTCTATGGGGTTTGAAACCCCTACAGCCATTCAAGAACAAGCCATACCCGTTATACTTAGCGGTAAAGATATTATTGGCTGCGCACAAACAGGTACAGGAAAAACAGCGGCATTTTTATTGCCTATTTTGCATAAGTTATCTGTAAATCCTACGGAGACAACCAATACATTAATCATAGTGCCCACGCGTGAATTAGCATTACAGATAGACCAAGCTCTGGAGGGATTTTCTTACTTTACATCGGTAAGTTCTATGGCTATTTATGGTGGTAGCGATGGCAGTGTATTTGAACGAGAAAAACGTGCGCTAGCTAAAGGAGCAAATGTTATTATTGCCACACCAGGTAGATTGATGTCGCACCTAAATATGGGCTATGCAAAATTCAATCATCTGCAACATTTAATTTTAGATGAGGCCGACAGAATGCTTGATATGGGCTTCGTAGATGACATTATGAAAATTATTGGACATCTTCCTAAAGAGCGTCAAACCCTTATGTTTTCTGCTACAATGGCTCCTAAAATTAGGACTTTGGCAAACAAATTATTAAAAAATCCAGAGGAGATTAGCATTTCCATTTCTAAACCAGCAGCAGGTGTAGAGCAAGGTGCGTATTTGGTTTACGATAATCAAAAAAACAAACTCATTACGCAAATAATGCGCGGTAAAGAATGGAACAGCGTTATCATTTTTGTTTCTACCAAAATAAAAGTAAAAGATTTGGAGCGCGATTTAATTCGTGCAGGTTTTAAAGCCAAAGCCATCCACTCTGACTTAGAACAAACCGAACGCGAAGAAGTGTTACGCAATTTTAGAAGTAAGCAACTGCAAATTTTAGTAGCTACCGATATTTTATCAAGAGGCATAGATATACAAGATATTGAAATGGTTGTAAACTATGATGTACCTGGCGAAGCCGCAGACTACATTCACCGTATTGGACGCACCGCACGCGCGGCATCAAAGGGCGTTGCACTTACCTTCATCAACGAGTTTGATCAACAAAAATTTGGACAAATAGAAGCACTAATTGGTGCAGAAGTAAACAAACTTCCTCTACCCGAAAACTTAGGCAAAGGTCCTGATTACAACCCTGAAGTACGTATGAAAAAACCATTCAAAAAGAAGAAGTTTTTTAAGAAAAAATAATATCTCCCTATATAGGGAGATATTATTTTTCACTTTTAATTTTTCGTTTTTCAATATAATTCGCCAAAATGTCCCAACTTATCTAAGTTATTAGACATTCTGTCCAAAGTAATCAATCATTTCAGACAATATATCCTAAAAAAACAATTGGTGTATAAATTGAGCTAAGCGATTTATAAATACACACAATTATGGATTTGAATAAACTTACCGTGAAAGCACAACAGGCATTGCAAGAAGCCAACAACATCGCTTCGCAAGCTAACAATCCTGTTATTGAAAATGCCCACATTTTAAAAGGTATTTTAGTAACAGACGAAAGCGTAACACCTTTTATTTTAAAGAAGTTCAACGCTAACCTCAACATTTTTAACAAGACTTTAGATTCTATGCTAGCATCCTTGCCCAAAGTATCGGGTGGAGATGTGCAGCTATCTTCGTATGCGCGTCAAAGTTTGCAAGCGGCTTTTAATGCTGCTTCCGAAATGAAAGACGAGTTCATAACCATTGAACATTTGTTACTCGGTTTACTAGAATCGAAAGACAGTGTTGGGCAATTACTCAAAGACAATGGCATCAACAAAAAAGACTTGAAGCAAATTATTTCTGAGTTGCGCAAAGGCGAAAAAATTACTTCGCAAGACCAAGAAAGCACTTACAATGTGCTAAGCAAGTATGCGAAAAACCTCAACGATTTAGCGAAAAGTGGCAAACTCGACCCAGTAATTGGTCGTGATGAAGAAATAAGACGCGTACTGCAAATTTTAACCCGTAGAACAAAAAACAATCCTATACTTATTGGTGAACCAGGTGTTGGTAAAACAGCCATTGCCGAAGGCATTGCACACCGCATCATAAGTGGTGATGTTCCTGAAAATTTAAAATCGAAAATTGTTTATTCGCTAGATATGGGTGCGCTTATTGCAGGTGCAAAATACAAAGGTGAATTTGAAGAACGCTTGAAAGCCGTTGTAAAAGAAGTTACCTCTGCCGAAGGTGAAATCATTTTATTTATTGATGAGATACACACCTTAGTTGGTGCAGGTGGCGGACAAGGCGCTATGGATGCTGCTAACATATTAAAGCCAGCGTTAGCCCGTGGCGAATTGCGTTCTATTGGTGCTACTACTTTAGATGAATATCAAAAATATTTTGAAAAAGATAAAGCACTAGAAAGACGTTTCCAGAAAGTAATGGTAGATGAACCAACGGTAGAAGATGCCATTTCTATATTAAGAGGGTTGCGTGAGAAGTACGAAAATCATCACAAAGTGCAAATACGAGATGAGGCGATAATCGCTGCGGTAAATCTATCACACAGATATATTACCGACAGACAACTTCCCGATAAAGCGATTGACTTAATTGACGAAGCCGCTTCAAAACTGCGTATGGAAATTAACTCCAAACCAGAAGAATTGGATGAAGTAGAGCGTAAAATCATGCAATTGGAAATTGAACGAGAAGCCATAAAGAGAGAAAATGATGAAAAGAAACTAAGCACCATTTCAGAAGAATTAGCCAACCTCAACGAGCGTAAAAATGAATTGCACACTCGTTGGAAATCGGAAAAAGACATTGTAGAAGATATACAGAAATTAAAAGAAAGCATAGAAACGTTAAAGTTTGAAGCCGACCAAGCCGAGCGTGAAGGCAACTACGGTAAAGTAGCTGAAATTCGCTATGGTAAACTGCAAGAAACTTCGTCACAAATAGAAAAACTAAAAGCCGACTTAGCAGAGATGCAAAGCAAAGGCAAAATGATAAAAGAAGAAGTAGATGCCGATGAAGTTGCCGATGTAGTATCGAAATGGACAGGCATTCCTGTAAGTAAAATGCTAGAAAGTGAGCGTGAAAAACTGTTGCGCTTAGAAGATGAATTACACAAACGCGTGGTTGGTCAAGAAGATGCGATAGTAGCCGTTGCCGATGCCATTCGTAGAAGTCGTGCAGGTTTGCAAGATGAGAAAAAACCGATTGGTTCATTCTTATTTTTGGGTACTACAGGTGTTGGTAAAACGGAATTAGCCAAAACCCTCAGCGACTTTTTATTTAATGATGATAGCGCCATGGTGCGTATCGATATGAGTGAATATCAAGAAAAGCATAGCGTGTCGCGCTTAGTGGGTGCGCCTCCGGGATATGTGGGTTACGAAGAAGGAGGGCAATTGACAGAAGCCGTTCGCAGAAAACCTTATTCGGTAGTGTTGTTAGATGAAATTGAAAAAGCGCATCCAGATGTATATAATGTATTGCTGCAAGTGTTAGATGACGGACATTTGACCGATAACAAAGGACGTAAAGTGAATTTTAAAAACACCATCATCATTATGACGTCTAATATTGGTGCGCACATCATCCAAGAAAACTTTGAAGATTACAACGAAATCAACAAAGATGAAGTGATTGCCAAAACCAAAAATCAGGTATTTGATTTACTCAAGAAAACTATACGCCCAGAGTTGTTGAACCGTATTGATGAAGTGGTGATGTTTAA
>CAYVVI010000142.1:0-1167 GCA_964455265.1 uncultured Flavobacteriales bacterium
AACAATATTACAACAAAATACTGAAAAAAAAGCCACTCAGTTTGAGTGGCTTTGGAAGTATAGAGCTATTCTTGCTTAAAAACTGTTTCTGACACTTTTTCAGGAATACTTGGAAATAACCCCCACACAGTAAGTAAACCTTCTTTTTTATTTAATAGGATTTTGTGACTACTTTCTGCCGAAGATGATGAAAGAAAAATAAGTTCTTCCTTTTTATCAAGCACATAAGTTAATGTGTCTGTTTGGGTTGATTTAACAAAATAAACCTTTTCTGTTTCAAAGATTAATTCGTGTTTAAAAGAGTTGTCAGTAACCTCAATCCAACTGCCTATTAAATCTTCTGATTTTGGAAAATTTTCTTTTTTGCATCCAATAAGTGAAATTAGAATTAGAAGTGTGTAGCATGATTTTTTCATAGATAATTTATTGTAAGTTAAACAAATATAAAACAAAAAAGCCACTCAGTTTGAGTGGCTTTGGAATATATTACACCTCCCTAACCCTCCTTAATTAGGAGGGAAAAGGTTACAAATCAAATTTAATACCTTGAGCTAAAGGAAGCGTGCTTCCCCAGTTGATGGTATTGGTTTGGCGTCTCATGTAAACTTTCCAAGCATCAGAGCCCGACTCACGGCCACCGCCTGTTTCTTTTTCGCCACCAAACGCACCGCCAATTTCTGCGCCCGAAGTACCAATGTTTACGTTGGCAATGCCACAATCTGAACCTATGTGTGATAAAAATTCTTCTTGCTCGCGCATGTTGTTGGTCATTATTGCAGAAGATAATCCTTGCGGAACGGCATTTTGTATAGCAATGGCTTTAGACACATCGCCTTTGTATTTTATCAAATATAAAATGGGTGCAAACGTTTCGTGCTGAACGATACTCATTTCGTTTTTCGCTTCAACAATGGCAGGGCGAACATAGCAACCGCTTTCGTAACCTTTGCCTTTAAGCACTTCGCCTTTTACCAAAATTTTCGCGCCTTCTTTTTCGGCTAGCTTAAGCGCTTTTTCGTACATCTTCACAGCATCTTTATCAATCAATGGCCCCACGTGATTTTTTTCATCCAATGGGTTGCCTATTTTTAATTGCTTGTATGCTTTTACCAACGCATTTTTTACATCACCGTAAATAGATTCGTGAATGATTAAACGTCTGGTAGA
>CAYVVI010000142.1:1267-4414 GCA_964455265.1 uncultured Flavobacteriales bacterium
GGCACTTTTTCAGATGGTTTCCAAATGCACACATCGCCACAAATCCAAGCTAATGCAGTGTTCCAAGCCCACACAGCTACAGGGAAGTTAAAGGCAGAAATAATGCCTACAATTCCTAGCGGATGGTATTGCTCGTACATGCGGTGCATTGGGCGCTCAGAGTGCATAGTCAATCCGTGCAACTGACGCGATAAACCCACTGCAAAGTCGCAGATGTCAATCATTTCCTGTACTTCACCTAAGCCCTCTTGGTACGATTTACCCATTTCGTAGGATACCAAAACGCCTAATGCTTCTTTTTTCTTACGCAACTCCTCTCCAAACTGACGCACAATTTCTCCACGCTTTGGAGCTGGCATCATGCGCCATGTTTTAAATGCTTGTTGTGCTTTTAAAACACATGCTTCATAATCGGCTTCGGAAGCGGCATATACAGTGGCAATTTTTTTGCCATCAACAGGAGAATATGAATGAATTTTTTCGCCTCTGGTATGCAACCAGTGACCACCAATGGCAGCGCCATCGTTTTCGGCTTTAATGCCTAGTTCTTTGAGTACAGATTGAACGTCTTGTGTCATTACAGTAATAGGTTAATTTTCTGACTGCAAAGGTAAGCAAATTGATGATTGCTTATTGAATATTGTAGATTGATTATTACAAATTGCAAATTACATAAGCACTTTGAACTTTCTACTTTACGAACTTTCTACTCAACTTTACATTTTTTCTACTTCGCTTTTTTCCGTTTTTTCTACTGGCGGAATATCAAATGTTTTGGCTTTATCTACGATATACTTAGTGATTGCAGGAAATGCATAACGTATAATTACATCAGGACTAGAAAGGTTTGCAGGATATTCTTTTTTAGCCATACCTGCATAAATTACATCTCCGTTCACATTCATTATGGTAAAATGCACGCGAACAATCCTGTTTAATTTGCTATTATCTGCATAGTCATACGATCCTTTTGGCTCGTCTTTTATGTCTAATTGATTGATAAAAATAAACCTATCAGAACCGTATTGTTTACTTAAAAAAAGCAACAAATTAGGGTTGTGAATAGAAGTGTTCATGAAGTGTTCTATCTCCTCTTCTTTGGTACCAACTGTTTGGGGTTGCTCTTTTTGTTGGGCGAATTTTTTGATGAATTCTCTGGTTTTTTTGAAGTCTTTTATTTCGGTTTCTTCTGCAGGTATTGGCTGATACTTGTATCCAATGTTGTAATAGGTGTACCACAAATCTTTGCGTACCTCTTCGTCATCTTCCATAAGTGTTCTTACGCTATCTACAACAGAAAGCTCTAGCGCTAACTTTCGCACTAATTCTGTTCTAAACGCATCTCTAATTTGTGCATGAGAAGCACCTGTTTTATACGCTATTTCTCTATCTGCACTAGACATGTAAAGCTTTGGCTCTGGCGGAATAATTAAATAATGTTTTGCAACTGGTGGTTCAATGTTTGTTTGAGCAAACGATTTTATTACCAAAATGCAAACTAGAATTGTATGTAAAAATGCTTTCATAACATGTTTGAGTTTACATCAAAAATAAGCCCCTTAAACGATAATGTTTAAAGGGCTTTCAAATAGTTTTTAAATGTAGAATGTTGATGCTACTTAAAAAAGATGCGAATTATATCGTTGCCGTTTGCAAAAATTAAGAGTCCGAATAAAAGTATCATCCCTACCAATTGTGCTTTTTCCATAAGCTTTTCGTTAGGTTTTCTTCGTGTAATCATTTCGTATAACAAAAACATTACATGTCCGCCATCAAGCGCAGGAATAGGAAGGATGTTCATGAACGCCAAAATAACCGATAGGAAGGCCGTCATTTCCCAAAATATTTGCCAATCCCATGTTGATGGAAACATACTTCCCATGGTAGCAAAACCGCCCAAACCCTTGTATGCGCCAGTATCAGGATTTAAAATCATTTTAAATTGTCTCACATAAAAATCGAGCTTATCAATGGCTTTATTTATACCTGCAGGAATTGCTGCGAAAAATCCGAATGACTCTTTCTCAAATTCATACACGCCCATTTGCTCTAAATCTTTTACTGGATAATGCGCAACTTGAATGCCTATAGTTCCTTCATTGGTTACATCTACCTCGATTTCTTTTAGCGCTCCTTCTCGTTCAATGGTAAGTAAAACGCTAGCATTCTTATTATTTTCTAACGAATCTTTAAACTCATCGAAATATCTTATGGGAGTGCCGTTTATGGCTGTAATTTTATCTTTGGGTAAAATCCCTGCTTTTCCAGCGGGTAAGGTGTCAATAGCTTGGCCAACTAAAAATGGTTGACGTGGCATAAAAAGTGGTGTTCTATTGGTGTTGTCAATTAGTTTCTCAATAAAATTTTGTGGAATGGTTATGGTTTCTTGGGTTCCATTTCTATCAATAATTACATCTCCGCCATAAAGCATTTCAATAAATACATCATTAAACTTATCAATGGTTTTTCCGTTTACCGAAATTATTTTATCCCCATTCTTAAAGCCCATTTCTTGTGCCATTGGGTCAACACACCATACGCCATCTTTCACATTCTTATTGGGTAAATATGTTTCACCCCAAACAAAAAGTGTCATAGCATAAAGAACCATGGCAAGAAGCAAGTTTACAGTAACTCCTCCCAACATAATTATCAACCTTTGCCAAGCTGGCTTTGAGCGAAACTCATGCGGTTGTGGAGGCTGAGCCATTTGCTCTTTATCCATGCTTTCGTCAACCATTCCCGAAATTTTTACATAGCCACCCAAGGGCAACCAACCAATTCCGTACTCCGTTTCACCTTTTTTAAATTTGAATAATGAAAACCAAGGATCAAAAAACAAATAGAATTTTTCTACCCGTGTTTTAAAAAGTTTGGCTGGGATAAAATGCCCCAACTCATGCAATATGATGAGGATTGATAAACTTAAAATGAATTGCGCTGCGCGAATTAAAATTTCTTCCATAAAAATAAACTGAATGCAAAGATGCTATTAATATGGGGTATTTGCAATTTAAAATTCTGAATAATCGTTAAAAATCTTACTTTTGAAACAACAAAATAAAATCTCTCAAACATGAGTGAATCGAAAGCACCAAAGCCCATGGGCTTATATCCATATACCCGCAAAGCAGGTAATTTATTATT
>CAYVVI010000143.1:0-4400 GCA_964455265.1 uncultured Flavobacteriales bacterium
TGGTGGTAGAAGAAAGCTGGCCATTGGCGTCTATCGCTTCAGAAATTGCTTACCATATTCAGCGCTATGCGTTTGATTATTTAGATGCCCCCGTAATGCGCGTGATGCAGTCGGATACGCCATTTGCCTTTTCAACTACACTTATTGAAGAAGCTCTACCTAACACTAAGCGTGTGGTAAATGCGGTGAAGGCGACACTTTATAGAAATTAAAAACCCCCTCTAACTCTCCCGAAGGGGGAGAATAATATTGCCCCTCAGAAATGCGGGGCTTTTTTGTTGGGCTGACCTTTTACAAAAAAATGCTCATCACATGGATTAGATATGAAGGAGATAGGGAGGAGACATGAAGGAGCATACGATGAGATACGGAGTAGATGGCAAGTAAACAGAGAGTAATACCGTATGAGTTCCGTATAAGCTCCGTATCATGTGGGGTGATTTTGTGGTTTTTGGATTTGGTTAAAACCTATAGGTATTGTACGTATTTATTGGGTTTAAGGTTTTTTTCTTTACCTGTACTTTTTTGCTTGACCAAAAAAGTACCAAAAAAAGTCAAGCTAAAATGATGCTTCTGCGCACTGGCTGACACACCCTCGCCATTTTAGCGGGCTTACGCGCTTTTCGTTGGTTATTAAAAACACCTCCATAGCCCTTCCCGAAATAAATTCGGGACAAGTTCTTTTTAGGAGGGAATTTTTAAGATGTGAAAAAAACTTATTTAACGGTAATGGTGGTATTAAAATAATGGTATGTTTTTCTTTTGCTAAGCAACTTATTTGTTTACTTTTACGTCAATGCTTAAGTTAAACAAGCACACCGTATGAAAAAAATACTCTACTCTTTCTTCATTATACTAAATGTGTTTCAGCATCCTATTGTGAATGCCCAAACTATTGCTGCTGGGTATAATCATTCTTTATCTGTTTGCACAGATGGGACAGTTATGTCTTGGGGAAATAACTTGCATGGTCAATTAGGCGATGGAACTACCACAAATAAATTAAACTCGGTACAAGTTTCTAGTTTGATGGATGTTGTAGCAGTTGCAGCAGGTCACAGTCATAGTATTGCGTTAAAAAGCGATGGGACAGTATGGACTTGGGGTAATAATAATAGTGGTCAGTTGGGAGATGGAACAACTACCAAAAGCTATTATCCCATAAAGGTATTGGGTTTAAACGATGTTGTTGCTATTGAAGCAGGAGACGGCCACAGTATTGCATTAAAAAATGATGGAAGCGTATGGGTTTGGGGATACAATTTATTTGGTCAACTAGGTGATGGCACCACTACAAATATATTAACCCCAAAAAAGCTAGGATTAACAGATATTATTGCTATAGCTGCGGGCAAATACCACAGTCTTGCATTGAAAAGTGATGGTACCGCTTGGGCTTGGGGCGGCAATAATAATGGAGAATTAGGTGATGGAACTACGACACAAAGATTAATCCCTGTAAAGGTTTTGGGGTTAATAGATATAACAGCGATAAATGCTGGATATCATTCACTATTTTTAAGAAATGATGGCACAGCTTGGTCTTGTGGATTGAATAATTATGGACAATTGGGGGACGGAACTACAACAGATAGACTAACTCCTGTAAAGGTTTCAGGGTTAAGCGGAGTAAATAAAATCATAACGAAATATTCCCATAGCATGGCTTTAAAAAATGATGGAACTGTTTGGGCTTGGGGAGAAAATGCTGCTGGGAAATTGGGTGATGGAACTACGACACAAAGATTAACCCCTGTAAAGGTTTTGGGGTTAATAGATGCTATCGCTATTGGGGCAGGGGAATATTTTAGTGTTGCCTTAAAAAGTGATGGTACAGTATGGGCTTGGGGAACTAATTCTTCTGGGAATTTGGGCAATGGAACTACTTCCTCTAGCTATACTCCTTTGCAGACATCCCCATTGTGTGTAGTTGCTGGTGATAACGGAATTTTTGGTTACGTTTACAATGATATTAACCAAAATTGTATCCAAGAAATAGAACCTGGACTTAATAGAAGAAAGGCAATTGTCCAACCAGGAGATATAATAGTTGAAACAACTATGTCTGGTTACTGGCACTTAGATTCCCTTGTAGCTGGCACATATACCATTACTGTGGACACTACTGGTAAATGGAGAGCTACTTGCCCCAATCCACAAACTTTTACCGTAACAGACCCCAATGGTTTTACAGAAGTTCCTGCTTTTGGTTTAATAAGCACCGAGCCCTGCTCAGAGCCTAATGTAAGTATTAATATGCCCTTTATGCGCCCTGGTTTTAGTGGGCAAAAAGTATATGTAAAAGCTTGTAACGAGTACATTGCCACAGGCGCGTTGAATAGTGCGTATGTAGATGTTGCTTTAGATGAACTCATCACTGTAAACAGTGCCTCCATGAGCTACACCTCTTTAGGTGATAACACCTTTCGCTTTGATGTGGGGACTTTAAATCCAGGTCAGTGTGTGAGCTTTGACATGAGCACTACCGTTAGTACTTCTGCTGTATTAGGTCAAACACTATGTATGGAAGCATTATTATATCCTGTAGAGGCTTGCGTACTAGACACTGTTCCAACACCTACACCACCAGATTTTGACCCTTGCGATTTACCTTGGGATAACTCTTCTATTTTAGTAGAAGCAGAATGCGTGAACGATAGCATTGTATTTACCATTACCAACACTGGTGACCCAGGAGATGGCGATATGGATTGCTTTTCACCCGTAAGATTATACATAGACGGAGAATACATTTGGTTAGACTCCATACAGCTAACAGGAGGAGAAACCTTTACTTACACGTTCTCAGGAGATGGACGCACCTGGCGCTTAGAAGTAGACCAACACCCACTACACCCAGGGCATTCTCGACCTAATGCTACTATAGAGCGTTGTGGATACCCAAGCAACTGGACGCCTGATTTAGTAAACATACTTCCTCATGACGATGAAGACCCGATAAAAGATATTTACTGTGGTATTGTAACGGGCAGCTATGACCCTAACGATAAAACAGGTTATCCACTAGGCGTAGGCGAAGACCACTTAATAGAACCCAACAGAAAGATGGAGTATGTCATCCGTTTCCAAAACACAGGAACAGACACGGCATTTACTGTTAAGATACTAGACACCTTAGATACCGACTTAGATATCTTCTCGGTACGCTCAGGAGTAAGTAGCCATAACTACAGCTTTAGAATGCACGGACCACGCGTATTAGAATGGACCTTTAGCAACATTAAACTACCCGACAGTACTACCAACGAACCCGAGAGTAATGGTTTTGTAACCTTTACCGTAAACCAAGTAAAGAACCTACCCGATGGTACAGAAATCAACAATCGTGTAGGCATTTACTTCGATTTTAACGACCCGATTATTACCAATACTACGAGTCATATAATTGGCAGACCAATAAAAACGGCAAGTTGGACAGAGACAAAAGACATCACCGATGAAGCATGTGATGAATACACATACACTAGCTTTAAATATACTAAAACAGGGAGCTATTATCAGATAAAAGGAGGCACACCAACAGACACATTGGTAACGCTAAATTTGACGATTTACAACACAGAAGATTTAGATTTAAGCATAAGCCAAACGGGCAACACCTTAACTGCCAACGCCACAAGTGCCACCTACCAATGGATAGACTGTGATAATGGCAATACCCCGATAAGCGGAGAAACCAACCAAAGCTTTACCCCAAGTGTAAGTGGAAACTATGCGGTAATTGTAACGCAGAATGGTTGTACAGATATGTCAGCTTGTCAGAGCATAACGGTGTTGAGCACTATAGATACTTCGCTTAGCATGACAAAGATTTACCCTAACCCCAACACAGGTAATTTTACGGTGGCATTTGGTCAGCAACTAAACAACGCAACCATAAACGTAACAGATATTTTAGGCAAAACGGTTTACACCACAACTGTGAGTGGAGATAAGCACAATGTTCAACTTACCCAAGCGAAAGGTATTTACTTTGTCAACATCCAAACGGAGCAAGGGGAGAGGGCTACGTTGAAGTTGGTTGTGGAATAGATTTCTCGATACATTCCGATTATATCGGAACACTCGAAATGACAAGCCCCTCAGAAATGTGGGGCTTTTTTTGCCCCCGCTGGAGGGGGAAGGGGGAGGTCTTCTACATTTTTTTTGCACATTAAAGTATAAACCCATACTTTTGCCGTCCGATTTTAATTAATGTTAGTGAAAAAACATTTAGTATCAATGTTTTTGAGCGTTACAGAAATTAAATCCCGATTGAAACACCGGGATAAAAAAGAACAAAGAGAAAACAACTTAACAACTAGATAATTTAGGTATGGAAAAGATGATCATTTATTTACCCCTTGCACTGGCTGTAGTCGGCTTGGTGTTTATGTTAA
>CAYVVI010000144.1:0-4325 GCA_964455265.1 uncultured Flavobacteriales bacterium
GAAACTTGGTAGTGGCAGGAAACTTCAACCTCACCAATGTAGATGAGCTTTTTGGCTTGTTGGTAGAATTGGGTCAATCGCCTAAAGAAAAAGCCGACACCGTAACGGTGATGGAAAAAATTGGGCACTTTTTAGATGTAGAAAATCAAGAATTATTTGCTCAATATAAAAGCGAAGGCAAAAGCAATTTAGAAATTTCTCACCTTATTGCAGAGCACATGGATGTGCAACGCATCCTTCAGCGCGCTGCCTCCGATTTTGATGGTGGCTACGCTATGGCGGGTTTAATTGGTCATGGAGATGCGTTTATTTTACGCGACCCTAATGGTATTCGTCCTGCGTATTGGTACGAAGATGATGAAGTAGTGGTAGTAGCTTCTGAACGCCCCGTAATACAAACTGCTTTTAAAGCAGATATTTCTGATGTAAAAGAAGTGCGACCTGGCCATGCGCTTATTATCAAAAAAAACGGAAGCGTTAGTGAACAAGTGGTGATAGAGGCGAAAGAACGGAAAGCATGTTCGTTTGAACGCATTTATTTTTCGAGAGGAAGCGATGCAGATATTTATCGCGAACGCATGAAATTAGGCGATTTAGTGTTTGACAAAGTTTTACCAGCCATCCACTATGATTTACACAACACGGTGTTTTCATACATCCCTAACACCGCAGAAATTGCATTTTACGGATTGATAAAACGAGCCGAAGACCACATCAACCAGCATAAAAAAGAAAAAATATTGGCGCTGGGCGCAAAGGCAACTCCTGAGCAATTGGATGAGATTTTGGCCATGCGTGCACGTATTGATAAACTCGCTATAAAAGACGCTAAACTACGTACCTTTATTACGCAGGATGCCGACCGTGATGAAATGGTAGCACACGTATACGACATCACCTACGGAACGGTAAAAAAAGATGTAGATGCTTTGGTAGTCATTGACGATTCGATTGTAAGAGGCACTACGTTGAAGAAAAGTATTTTGAAAATGCTGGATCGTTTGCATCCGAAAAAAATCATCGTAGTTTCTTCTGCGCCACAAATTCGTTACCCCGATTGCTACGGTATAGACATGGCTAAATTAGCCGATTTTATTGCTTTTCAAGCAGCTGTGGAGTTGTTGAAAGAACACGGTAAAGAAAACGTTTTGCAAAGCGTTTACGAAAAATGCAAAGCCGATTTAAGCAAACCGAAAGAAGAAGTGGTAAATCATGTCAAAGAGATTTACAATTCATTTACCGCTGAAGAAATTTCTGCAAAAATTTCTGAGTTACTACATCCAAAAGATATCAAGGCAGAAGTGCAAATTATTTACCAGAGCATAGAAGGGTTGCACGAAGCATGTCCTAAGCACACGGGCGATTGGTACTTCACCGGCAACTACCCCACACCAGGCGGCAATAAGGTAGTAAACCGTGCTTTCATCAACTACTTGGATGGTAATAACGAGCGGGCGTATTAGTTTTATGAATGATGCAACTTTTTATTATCTCATTGCGTCTTCACATTAACCCATCTATTACATTAACCTTATGAATAAATTAATACTCTCTCTGTCGCTTTATTTTATTGCTTCATTAAACACACTAATTGCTCAGTGTAGTTCTGGATTTGATTGGTCGCATACCAACTGTAGTGCCTACGGGGTTTGCGATGGCACTATTACTATTTGGATGCCCGATGGCGGAACACTTCCCTACACATTTAAAGTTGATAATGGAACAACATCAATAACAGAGGTAGTAAATGATGTTACTTACACGTTTACTGGTTTGTGTGCGGGAACTTATGATTTATTCGCTTGGGATAGTGATTCTAATCCTTGTGATTGTGTTGTTAATTGTGGAAACGTTGGAACACCTACCGTTACTATAACGCAGCCCGACCCCCCTGAATTAGTGGTTGAATGCTATACAATATTGCCTTATTGCCTTTCAATACCTTATACTGGCCCTACACATATAGTAACTTTTAGCGGAGGTGTTGGTCCTTATACTGTTAATGGAAACAGCGCTACAAGCCCTTACCAAACATATGAGTTTTATTGTTTTGGCAATGTTCCAACAAGTGCAACTGTTGAGGATGCCGCAGGACAAAGTGTTACTGCGTCTTGTGTGGTTTCTTCTGACGGAGGTGGTGCTGGCACGTGCTATTTAACCCCAACACCAAGCTTTAAAGTAATCCCCACGTGTAAAAATGTGTGTGGTGGTGAATTATGGGTATATTTTGACTCTTTTGAAAGTGGAGCCCCTTATGAGGTATATATAAATAGCGATCAATATATGTTTAACGCTATTACTGATACGGTAAAATTAACAGGGCTGTGCGAAGGCAATGTTTTCGACCTTTACGCATATGGAACAGGCGCACATACTTGTCCTGCTTTTCCTAATTATAGTATAACCATAGATGCTGTTAACAACCCTTCACTATCTGTTCAGCAAGAAGAAATAAGTTGCTATAACGTTTGTGATGGTGAACTAACATTTTCTGCAAGTAGCGGAACATCTCCATACGCCTATTCTATAAATGGCGGTAGTTCTTTTCAATCAAACAATACTGTTACAGGACTTTGTGAAAACGATTATGATTGCATAGTAAAAGACATAAATGGTTGTGTTTCCGCAACAAGCACAATAACCCTTCAAGAACCCGAAGAAATATCGATTTCAATAGTTGATATAACTGATGTTGATTGCTTTGGCAATAACACAGGAGCTATTGATATATCTGTTACAGGCGGCACAGGAGCGTACGCTTATGACTGGGACAACAACGCAAACACCGAAGATGTTGATGGACTTGTAGCAGGAAGTTTCTCTATTGTGGTTTCTGACGAGAATAATTGTTCGGCAACTATTTCCGTTGATGTGGTAGAACCTGATGAATTAGTTGTTAATGGTTTTGCTAATGATGAAATATTAGGAGAAGATGGCTCCATTACTGTTGATGTGGAGGGGGGTGTTCCTTCGTATACTTTCAGTTGGAGTGGCCCCGATGGATTTGAATCTTTAGCACAAAATTTAACAGGGTTGAAAAAAGGAGAGTACAACTTGGTCGTAAAAGACAATAACGACTGCGAAACTGTTTTTTCAATTTTTGTTGGCTCTCAGTTAGAAGTAAAGAAAATGGTAAACGATTCTTTTAAAATATATCCCAACCCTAACAACGGCAGATTTGGGATTGTGTGTTCAACTGATGAATTAATTAATTATAGCATTTATAACTCTATAGGACAAGTGGTGCATAAGAGTGCTTTTAGAAACGAAACATCTATAGACATTCAACTATTAGGACGAGGCATATACGTTTTACAATTAGAATCCTATAGCACAAAAACAACTGCCAAAATTGTTGTAACGAATTAAAACATCAAAACCACTCCTAAAGAAATATCTGGAATTGCTTTGCCAGATTTTAAGTAGTAATATCCTGAGAAGTTAATCCCTAATTTATTTTGAATAAAGTATTCGTAGCCCACACTTGCCAATAGCCAATGAGGCATTTGTTTAGCAGGGCGGTTTATGCTGTTTTCGTTTAATGAAGATGCGTATCCAACACGGTTTAAAATTCTGTGTTTTTTGTTTTGAAAAAGCAGAATTCTATTGCTTAACATGGCCCTATAACCAATAAGATTGTTGGTGTAAAAACCATCTGCATTTGCAGCTAATTGATATTTGTTAAAAGACACTACTGTTCTGCTATAACCAAAGAAAAATGCCTTTAGCGAACGCTCTACCGTAAAGCTGTTTTTGTACGACCCCAAATCATAATATTTTTGGGCGGATGTGTTAAGAAAAAACACCCAAATTAGAGAAAGAAGAATGAGTGCTCTTTTCATTTTTTCTTATACAAAGGCACGGTAGAGCACGCCTCGCCATACATAATGCTTTTAGCAACGGGTTGTAGTTTTTCAATCAACTTTATATAGGCGCTTTGCGGCACGACTTTATCGCTGCATCCTTTTACAATGATACGCCCATCTTGATAAGGCGTAGTATCTAACTCAGAAATTGTTTTTGAATACAGCTCTTCTAAAAGCGTTTCTTTTTTCCCGTGAGTAATGTGTGTGGCAAATGGCTGAAGATGGCTTGCAACTAAAATATATGCCCACGAGGGCACTATAGCATCTGCGGAGCAATGTATGGCAACGGCTTTGTTTTGGTATTGTGCCCAATCGTGTTGCTTGAGTTGCTCACGAAAATCTTTTTCTTTCAAAATAAGTTCTTGCCACAAAAATGGTTTTAAGTCAAATTCCATCAACGCAACTTTTGGATAAAAATCTTCTAAGTCGATGTTGATTAAACCGCTGCTGGCTACTTTA
>CAYVVI010000145.1:0-4320 GCA_964455265.1 uncultured Flavobacteriales bacterium
AATTAAAATTTATTGTTTTTTCATGATTTATCTGTAATTTTCCTACCCACAAACCTTTTAAAGGATGATTAGAAACCTTGTGATTACCAGCATCGCAAGCCAACAGGAGCAAGAAAAACAAAGGAGAAAAAAAGAAATATTTCATAATATTATAAGCGTAAATGCAACCTAAAGGTAAAAAAAATAGTCTTATACCGTGAACATCAAAAAAATATCTGACGAAGAAATTGTCGAAGGGTGTTTGAAAGGGAATCGTCTTTTTCAAAAAGCCCTATTTGACCGTTATTCGCCCCGTATTTTGGCGATATGTATGCGCTACACCAACAACACCGATGAGGCATACGATATATTACAAGACACGTTCATTAAAGTATTTGAAAAAATAATATCCTATAAAAACGAAGGTTCGTTTGAGGGATGGCTAAAAAGAATTTGCGTAAACACTGCGCTTGACCACATTAGACGCAATAAAATGGACAAGTTTACAGACGATGTGGACAGCGTTCAATTTAAACTTTCTTCAAGCCAAGGCACCCTAGACGACTTACTTGCAGAAGATTTAATGGAGATATTAAAAAGTTTACCCGTTGGCTACCGCACCGTTTTTAACATGTATGTTATAGACGGGTATAGCCACAAAGAAATTGCTGACCATTTAAACATAACCGAAAGCACCTCAAAGTCTCAATTTTCGAGAGCGAGAGCGATTTTACAGAAAATAATTATTGAGAAAGAAATGTTGTAGTTGATTAAAGAGAAGAGAAAGAATGAAAGAAGAAGAAAAGATAGAAAAAACATTCAGAGAAAAACTAGACGATTACAAAGTTCCTGTGGCAGCATCTGCTTGGGCGGGCATTGAAAGCGCCTTAGGTCACGGAGCGTCAACGGTTGTTACTTCTGTGTCTACTATGTTTTATGCGGCAGCGGTTGTGTTGTCGGTAGCGTTTACCACAGCAATTATTTCTTACAATACCGATAAATCTCCACAGTCTAAAGAAGATAAAAAAGAGGTTGCGGTTGTAGTTCCACAAAAAGACACTTCTGAAGAAAACACACAACCAACAGTTGACGAAACAACAGTAGAATCAGCGGTTGAAACAGCACAAACAGAAGCCGTAAAAACACCTACGTCTAAAGCAACCCAACAAAAATATATTATTAAAGAGGTTTCGGGAAATCAAACCAACAATGAAACGGTTGTTAAGCTAGAAAAAGTAGAAGAAAACAAGCTGTTTGCTTCTGCCACCGCTTCAGTGTCTGGTGGATATGCTCCTTTGCGAGTTACGTTTACGCATAAATCTTCAGAAAACACAAAAGTTCACTGGAATTTTGGCGACAAAACAGAAAGCACTTTAAACAGCCCAACCCACACGTTTATTCGTCCTGGAAAATATGTGGTAACCCTAACCATCACAGATAAAAGAGGAAACAAAACCACAGACACCAAAATTATAGAAGCCAAAGAGGGGTCGTCCATTACAAACATTTCTTCTGTAATCACGCCCAACGGAGACGGACAAATGGATGAGTTCACCTTCGTTGCTAAAAACATTGAAGAGTTTGAGCTTACGGTTTACAACGAGTCTGGTAAAAAAGTGTTTGAGTCAAACGACATTAACGAAAAATGGAAAGGATATTCAAGTGCAGGAAAAAAACTTTCAGACGGCACGTATATGTACATGATAAGCGCTAAGGGTTCTGACGGAAAAGAATACCAAATTAGCGGACAAGTCAACATTTTAGCGTCTTATAGAAAGCAATAAACAATAATCACATTCGATTAACCCGCTCTTTAACCATAACGATGGTAGAGCGGGTTTTTTATTTATATTTTTTAGCTTTTACCGAAATACCTATATTCGCAACACAGAATTTAAAAAAACCGAAAGAATGAAAAGAATACTTATTTTATTATTAGCGTCTATTACGCTTATTCCCGCAAGAGTAAAAGCAGACGAAGGCATGTGGTTTTTGATGTTCTTAGAAAAGAACAACATGCGTGACATGCAAAAAATGGGCTTGAAACTAACAGCCGAAGAAATTTACAGCATCAACAATTCCAGTTTAAAAGATGCCATTGTACAATTTAACGGTGGTTGCACCGCAGAAATCATCTCTAAAGACGGATTGGTTTTAACCAACCATCACTGTGGTTACGATGCCATCGCAGAACTATCTTCACCAGAAAACAACTATTTAAAAGATGGTTATTGGGCACCTAATCGCGCGGCAGAATTGAAGCCAAAGAGTTTGTTCGTTCGCTTTTTTGTAAGAATGGATGATGTAACAAAACGCATTTTAGGTGTTGTAAACGATAACATGACCGAGCTTGAGCGCGAAGCAGCCATCAACAAAGAGATTGCAAAAATTCAAGAAGAAAACAGCGAAAAAGGCAAATACACCGTGTCTGTACGCCCGTTTTTTCAAGGCAACGAATACTATTATTTTGTGTATCAAGATTACAAAGACGTACGTTTTGTAGGTACGCCAACCGAGAGCATTGGTAAGTTTGGTGGCGACACAGACAACTGGGAATGGCCACGCCATACGGGAGATTTCTCACTATTTAGAGTATATGCCGATAAAGACGGAAATCCTGCAGAATACTCTCCAGAAAACGTGCCTTTAAAACCAAAACATCATTTACCTATAAACATTGCAGGGGTTAAAGAAGGCGATTTTGCGATGATTTTAGGCTATCCCGGACGCACCAACCGTTGGATGCCCGCACAAGGCATTGACCAAAACGTAAAATTTGCTTATCCAGCTTGGGTAGAAGGGTCTAAAACAGGCATGGACAACATGAAAAAACACATGGATAAAAGTGATAAAGTGCGCTTAGACTATGCGTCAAAATATGCTTCTGTTGCCAACTACTGGAAAAACCGTCAAGGTATGATTGATGCCCTAACCAAACATCAAACCGTAAAAACTAAAACCGCTACAGAAGTTAAATTCAACAAGTGGGCAAACAGCAAAGAAAATAAAGAGAAATACGGAAACGTAATTGCTGACATCAACAAATATTATGGCATGACCAACGAAAAAGCACGTCATGATAATTATTTAATGACCATGCTCCGCACTAGCGTTATGGCGGCACTTCCATCTCGTTTAGGAAAGCAACTAGAAAACTACGCTAAAGCAGATGATGCGAAACGCAAAGAGCTATATCCTCGCTTGGTTGCCGCTATTGAGCAAACATTCGAAACCATGTATTTGCCTTTAGAAAAAGATGTGTTGGCAGCACAATTAAATCTGTATTCTACAAAATCTGCGGGTTATCCGTTGGCGAAAGTTGTAGAAGATTTAGCGAAAGCTAACAACAACGATTTTACCAACTATGTAAACAGCGCATTTGAGTTGAGCGTGTTCGCTTCAAAAGAGCGCTTGATGGCGTTTTTAAATCTTCCTATTGAAGGCATGATTGCTAGCGACCCTTTATACATGCTATCTTCAGGATTGATGGAGCATTATAGCTTCAAAAGCGAAGAATTAAAACAAGCCGAAAACAATTATTTAAAAGCATATCGTTTGTTTGTTGATGGTTTGCAAAAATCAAATCCAAAAGGAAAATACTACCCTGACGCAAACTCTACGCTGCGTTTAACGTATGGTAAAGTGCGTGCGCTACCTGCTGATAAACGTAACGATGCAAAAATCAACAACTACACCACGTTGGAAGGCATGGTGAAAAAACACCAGCCAGGCGATGAAGAATTTGATTTGTCTCAACCGCTGATTGATTTGTACAACAAAAAAGATTTTGGACAGTATGCCGATAAAGCTGGACACATGCCCGTAAACTTTTTGACTGACAATGACATCACAGGCGGAAACTCTGGTTCACCGGTGCTAAACGGAAAAGGCGAATTGATTGGCTTAGCGTTCGATGGCAATATTGAAGCTATGGCCGGAGACGTTATTTTCGACCACAAACTTCAACGCACCATCAATGTGGACATTCGCTTTGTATTGTTAATTATTGACAAATACGCAGGCGCAAAACACATTATTGACGAGCTGACGATTGTTAAATAACCGTCATTCAGAATGACAAACCCTTCCAAACGGACATCAGAAATGGTGTCCGTTTTTTTGTTTTTGTTACATTGAGTGTTCTGATGGAACATCAGAACGTATCGAAATGTAGACCAAAAATGTAAGCGCTTAGTTCTCGATACATTCGCTTCGCTCACACTCGAACTGACAGCCGCCTCATAGCGCTTTTGGTCAGCAGAAAATTCTCCCACTCGTCCTCGTTAGTAACGAGGATGTTGTGAAAAAAGCGTTTTTAACGCAAAGAATAAAAAGCTTATT
>CAYVVI010000146.1:0-4317 GCA_964455265.1 uncultured Flavobacteriales bacterium
TTGAGTTGTCGTTTCTTATAGTGCATATCAATAGCCACTATAATAGCTGCAAAGCCCCACACAGGTATGGATGCTTTATCGGTATCTAAATAATTGTTTAGTACGCCATGAATAAAGTAGGTGCTGAGACCAACAATTACGCTGGCTAAAATTATTTTCAATTCACGGTCGTCAAGTTGGGTGTACAAGAAAATTCCTTTATAAAAAATGACGCCAACCAATATTAAAATACTCAACAACCCAAGAATTCCACTTTCTGACAGTGGTCCTAAATATTCACTGTGTGCATTCCCGCCATCGCTAAAGTTAGTACTTATGATAGTTATGTCTTTCGAGTGTTGAAAAGCAGCGTATTCAAACATGTAGGTGCCAGGTCCCCAGCCCACAATGGGGCGTTCTTTAAACATGGCAATGGCGCAATTCCAGCGGTTTAATCGCTCAAGGTTAGAAGCATCTGTAGAAATGTTTGACATGGATTGCAACCGCTCTTCAAAATCTTCGGTAGCGTGTTCCGACTTGTTTTTAGCCAATTGGTATTGTATTTCGTGCCAGTTTAAAGCTATAAAACCACCTAAAATTATTGTTACAAAAGCAAGGTATTTAAATTTTACTTTAAAGTTCATCAATGCAAACACGCCTAATCCAAACACCACACTTAACCAAGCTGCGCGCGTGTAAGAAAAATACAAGCCCACCAGCATAATTAACCCTATGCAAATAAGTATAAAACGCCCAACAGATTGCGGTTTATTAATCAGATATAGTCCCACAACAATAGGTAAAAACATGGCAAATATTGCTCCATACGAAGTATGGTCTTTATAAAACGGATTCATCACCCAATGGCCTGCAGGTTCCGAAAATCCGTAAGCCATGTGCCGAATAAGGGTATATAGTATGACTATTAAAAATGCAATAAGATATAGCCACAAAAAAGTGTAGATGTTTTTCTTTTCTTTAAACAAACGATAGCCCATGTAATATACAGGCAAAATCAACCATAATTTCGATAGGAAAAATTTGATGGAAACAATGGGATTACTGCTAAAAATCGTGGTGAATAATACAACGGCAAAATAGAAGATAAATCCTAACGAAATGGGATGTTGTAGTAATTGTTTGTCGGGATTATTTATAATTGCCTTAGCGCCAATAATACACAACAAAAGCAAAAGTAGTGGGTCGGTTGGAACAGAAATACCAATACCACCTATGTCTAAATCTTCAAAGTTTACGGACAGAGGTGTTGCAAATACAATAATCCAAAAGAGAAGTTTGTAATCGAAAATAGTAAGGTATGCAATGGCAGCTATAAAAGGCAATACTAATAAATACGGAAAATTGAAGTACCAGCTTAAAGCACTGATAACAATAAACCCTACAACAACAGAGTAAAGCGTTATACGATTACTCAATGCTTCCATTAGCTCTCAAAAAGCGGATGCGTTCTATAAATAAGATAACGATTACAGCCATAAATAATGCAGCAAACGTAGAGCTTACAACTATAATCCAACGAATGGGTTTGGCTTTCTTTTCAGACGCATAAGCATCTTCCACTACAAATTTATGAGAGATGTTTAAGTTAGCATCGGCCTCCGCTTGGTTGTAGGCAATTTCTAACTCTAATAGTGCTTGATTTTTAGTTTTAATGGTTTCAATAATTGAATTAAAAAACGCCAAATCGCGCATTTGATTTTTATTAGCAGCAACAGGCGCAGAGTTTCTAGATAGAACGCTTTGTAATTGTTCGGTGGTTAAATTGCTACCACTAATAACATTCATAGAATCAATTACTTGTTTAAGTTCGCTTTCTAGCTGAATTTTTTTGGCTTTAATATTTTCATAAATAATGGTAGAACGTTCACGAATCATACGGTTTTTAACTTCATCATAAAGTTGAATGATACGATTGGCAATTTTTGCGGCCGTGTCTGGGCTTCTATCGTACACACTTACTTGCACCGAACCTAATTTTGTTCTATTAAAATTGATGTTGCTTTCATACTTTTTGTTCATAGCAGTATAACGGTATTTGTCGTTATCTTTAATGCGGTAGTGCTTAAATAAATCGTATTCACCAATGATTTTATTTTTAATCTCTGCCGAGTTTAAAATTTGCAACATCTGTTCAGCAGATTCCTCATCACCAAAGGTGGTAAGTGTTTGCGTAGGGTTAAGATTTGTTCCTGATAAGTTTACCGAGTTGGTTTTAGCGGGAAATACTGTAGCCGTAGAAAGAAATTTTTCTTCCATCATAAGCGATACAACAGCTGATACAACAGCAGCTAAAACACCCACTATGAGGAGTTTTTTTCTGTTTTTCCAAACAATAACAAAAAGGTTTTCTGAAGTAAAATTTTCTTGATTCATATTAAAAATATTGTTGAGCAAAAGTAATAAAATAGCAGCAGAATAATAGCTTTGTAGTGCGTACTAGAAAATAAACTTTAATTTAAGGAAAATATTGCGCGAATCCATCACGTGAAAGTAGCCATAAATACACGATTATTATTACACGGAAAGCTAGAAGGTATTGGCTGGTTTAGCTATGAAATTTTAAAACGTGTGGTACTCAACAACCCCAATGTTACGTTTTACTTTTTGTTTGACAGACCCTACAACAGAGAGTTTATTTTTGCTAAAAATGTAGTTCCGGTTGTGCTTTTTCCTCAAGCAAGGCATCCATTTTTGTTCAAAATATGGTTCAACATTTCTGTAAAGCGCGCATTAAAAAAAATTAAGCCCGATGTATTTATTTCGCCCGATGGCTTTTTATCGTTAACTACTAAAGTGCCTCAAATTAATGTTATTCACGACATTAATTTTGAGCATTATCCCAATGCAATGCCCTTAGCGTATCTGAGTTACTATAAGCGCTTCTTTCCTAAGTTCGCAAAATTAGCTAAGTACATCATAACGGTATCAGAATATTCAAAACAAGATATTGCAAAAACTTATTCCATTCCTTTAGAAAAAATAAGTGTTGTGTACAATGCTCCTGCAGAAATGTATCATCCTATTTCAACTGAAGAACAAAATGAAGTCCGCAACAAATACACAAATGGAATGCCATATTTTGTCTATGTAGGGTCTATCCATCAGCGAAAAAATCCTGTGAATATGTTATTGGCTTTTGAGCAATTCAAGTCAACTAGCAATCAACCTATTAAATTGGTTATTGTTGGAAATAAAATGTGGAAGTATCCTGAATTTGAAAACGTTTACAATGGCATGAAACATAAAGATGACGTAATTTTTACAGGACACGTGCAAAGAGAAGAACTTAATAGTTTGTTAGCTTCTGCAAGAGCTCTTTTATTTTTATCCTATTTTGAGGGCTTTGGTATTCCATTAGTAGAAGCCATGAAGACTCGAACAGCAATACTCACTACCAAACTAACGGCCATGCCTGAAGTATGTAACGATGCTGCTTTGTATTGCAATCCGTTTGATGTGAATGATATTGCTGAAAAAATGCAACAGTTGGCGCAAATTGATAAACTCGTTAATGAGTTAATTGAAAAGGGAAGCGAAAGCGTTAAAGATTTTAGCTGGGATGTTTCTGCTCAAAAATTTTGGAGCATTATCGAACAACAAATCAATGCTTAAATTACACTTTGATAAAAGAAAAATTGAAGCTGGATGCGATGAAGCAGGGCGTGGTTGTTTGGCAGGGCCTGTAGTTGCAGCATCGGTTATTTTGCCACAAAAATTCAAATCAACACTGCTTAACGATTCTAAACAACTGTCTGAAAAAAATAGAAACGAACTACGCACCATTATTGAACACGAAGCATTAAGTTGGGCGGTTGGCGTTGTTTCAGAAAAAGAAATTGATGAAATAAACATTTTAAATGCTTCGTTCAAAGCCATGCATCATGCAGTTGATAAGCTATCTGTTGTTCCAGAACTGTTGTTAATCGATGGCAATCGTTTTAAAACGTACAAATCAATTCCTCATCAATGCATTGTAAAAGGCGATGCCAAATTTATGTCAATTGCTGCTGCATCTATTTTGGCAAAAACCTACAGAGATGAATTGATGGAACAACTTCACGAAGAATACCCTTACTACAATTGGATAAAAAACAAGGGTTATCCTACCAAAGCCCACCGCGATGCCATTCGTAAGCATGGCGCATCTCCCTATCACAGAATGTCTTTTCAGCTTCTCAAATGACTATTGACTATTGATGAGTGATTATTGGTGATTGACTATTGATGAATGACTATTGATTATTGACGATTGACTATTGATTAATAACCCATAACCCATAACCCATAACCCATAACCCATAACCCATAACCCATAAC
>CAYVVI010000147.1:0-4277 GCA_964455265.1 uncultured Flavobacteriales bacterium
TGTGCGTACAATGAACCTGTAAGCGCAGTAGAGAGGCAAATCATTAGTAATAACTTTTTTCTTTTCATATAATTTACATTTTTGGGTTCTTGTTTTTAAAGACGTGTTTTTTTTAAAGAAGGGTTGCAATGAGCAAACAATTAAAAACAAAAAGAGGGCTTTCCTTCCGGAAGCCCCCTTTTCGCCTCTACAATGAAAAGAAGGGAATGGATTTAGTATAACCTCCCCTCTGTTTCAAATCGATTACCATTATTTTTCAAATTCCATGGTAATATTATCATTCTTAATGAGCAACTTTGTGCTGCTAAGCTCTTCAATAGTGTAATCCCCTTTATACTCTGCTAAATCAGAAGTAGCTTGGTTTGATGGCTGAGAAGCATCAACAATAATTGATAATGTTTTACCCTTATCACTTACAGTCCAAAAGAAATTGTTTTTATCTCCTTTTTGAGAAATCCATTCGCCAACACAATCGCCATTGTCAACATTGCAAGAATTTAATTTTATACTTTGCGGCATTGAATTTGGGTCAACAGGACCACTACCTTTGGTAATAGATACAATTACCCAATTACCATCAAGGTTTTCGGCTGTTGAGTTGTTTTTCTTATTACAAGAAGAAAAAATCACCGCAACTGAAAGTGTTATGATTACTAATTTTGAGAATAACGTTTTCATTTTTTTGTTTTATTTTAGTTTATTCGATAGACGAGTTTTTTTAAACAGAGGGTTGCAAGAGGACTAAATTTATTCTGTAACATAGAGTTTAAGCCAGATTAACAAAAGGATAATGACTACTATGAGGCCCCCTCGCAAAATAGCGGGGAAATTTTCTTTCAAATTCATGATTTATTTAATAAATGTTATGGTTCGCTTTGTAAAGACGAGAAACAAAACACGAGGGGTTGTAAGAAGAGGAAAAAAATCAGAAAGAATAACTTAAGAATAATCCAGGCGAAAATGACAAAGTTTGTGTTTTGTTAAATCCAGATGGATGATAATCATCGCCTTTAAATAAATTAAGAAGCCCCACTGACGATTCTATTTGGGGAGAAATTTTTAAATGATTAGAAAGAGGAATTTCTATTGATAAACCAAGCGACAATCCAACGTCAAAAGATGAATACTGGTTTGTAATAATTTCTTTTGTACTGTTAGATTGTGTCAATTCAACAGATGAAATATTAGAAAAATAAACACCAGAATTTAAGTAGAGCGCCCCCAATTCTTTTAGTGGATTTATATATGATGACAATCTTTTATCAACTCCAAGGGCAATCCTATTATACTTAAAGTTTAGCTCGTTAGTTAAAAAATTTCCTTCTATGTATGTAGCGTATTTCTGCCCAGAAGAATTAGCAACACCAAAATTTGCCGTTAAACTATAGTCAGCAGATAATTTATATCTAAATCCAAAAGAAAAATTATTGCTTGTAAGATTTTGTAGGATTATCAAACTATTAGCATCAAACCCTTTATAGAAATCATTATTTATAAGAGTAGAGTTTGTGAATGAATACCCAGCCAAAATTGATGTTTTTTTAATATCGAAACGTTTATCTTTATTCTTGAAGTTTGCGTTTATAGGGTTCAACAAATTATGTTGGTAAGCAATTAAACTATAACTTTTCTTCTTTAAAAAAAGCAAATCTACCCAAAACACCTCATCTGATATGGACGATACATTTTCATTAAAATAATTATCAGAATTTTTGAAAGATAAATTTCTAGTTGAGGTTATGGCTATGCTATTTTTAGCGGTTGATGATTCTAAAGACGCATGCTGTTGCTGTTTATTTACCGTTTTTTCTTCAACAAATTGACCAACTAAATAATCTGTGTTTTCAGAACCCTCAATATAAAAGGAGCTACTATCCTTTAGCGCATATTTTTTGCTATAATTTTCAGAGGATAGATAAATAAAAATCAATGCCACAAAGCCTAATAAAGAAGGAATAAAAATAACCAATCTCTTTTTTCTTCTTTTAGAGGCAACCCTGTCTAATTCCACATTAATGTTTTGCCATACTCCTTTAGGAGGCATTTCATTAATGTTTTCAAATGATTTTTTATACCAATATCTAAATGAATTATGTTCCAAACATCACCTCCTTCTCTTTCTCCAGCTCTTCTTGTAGATGTTTTTTTAATAAATATCTACCTCTAGATAGCTGAGATTTTGATGTGCCAACGGATATGCCTAATTCATCTGCAATTTCTTTGTGAGTCATTTCTTCAACATAATACATGTTGAGTATTGTGCGGTAACCAACTGCTAAACTCTGTATTAGAAACAAAAAATAATCTTTTTCTTGGGCGTATTCTATTAAATTGGTTTCGTAATACTTCAATTTAAAAGAGTAGAATTCTTTTAAATCTATAGCAATAAATTTGGGATTTGATTTGCGAACATAATCAATACAAGTATTTATAATAACTCGCCTTATCCATCCCTCTAAGGAACCAGAACCACTATATTTTGAAATGTTAGCAAAAATCTTTAAAAATCCTTCCTGCAAAAGCTCCTGAGCCACCTCTTCATCTTTTGCATAACCTAAGCATGTACTATACATGGTTTTACAAAATCGTTCATATAGCTCGCTTTGTGCTAAACGTTCGTTATTTAGACAACCCTTAATAAGGACATCTTCTGAAGTGTTTTGATATGTTTTCTTTCTGGAAAAAAACATTAAAATTAGTAAAACGTTACGCCTGTGATGGACTGTATTTTGTTAGCTATGTTCAAGTAGAGTGTTGTGTTTTCAGAGTTATTTATATTAATTCTTCTGTTCGGTTGACCTTGTGGTTGACCACTAATTTCTTCATAGTTTACATTTCTCCAAATCTCTGTACCTATGCCTAAAAACAAAGTGCTTATGTCAAAATTTACCATCGCGTTAGTTTCTTTTCCGTGTTCTAAAATAACGTCAGGTGCTCCAGAATTTGGTTTAGCTAAAACGTTGCTAAACTGTGGAACCTCGTAGTTAAAATAAAACGGAACTACTCCATAATCATCAGTAAGAATCAACCCTTTTAAACTCACTGAAGAAGTTTCAACAACAAATGTCATTTTAGTATATGTCCCTTGGGGAATTTGTTTTTTTATGGTAAAGTTTTTCGTAGCACCATTTATTATCGAAATAGAACCAACGTTTTTTTCAGAAAACGAAATATTACTACTTCCTTGCTCCCTCTCACCATTAAAAGTAAAACTAGAAAGCCCTATAGATGCTGAATCTATAAAAATTTCGCCACTCTGAAGTGATGAAACAGAACTGTTTTTTTGAGTAGATGTAAAATTGAAATTAACATCTACAGGCTCTTTCCATTTGTTTTTGCAGGAGCTAAAGAGTGCTAATATTGTAAAAACACAAAAGGGAAGAGTATGGCGGAAAGTATTTCTTAATGTATCAAACATATAATTATAATTAGTTTATATCTAGCATAGACGACAATTAAACATTAAGGGGTTGCATGACACACACTTAATTAGTGTCAAATGTAAGTAAAAATGCAATATTTTCCCTACAAATTAGTTTGTACATTTGTGCAAACAGCATGAAAGCAGCTTTAACAATATTACACATCATAATAGTAGCCATTGGTTATTCTCAAACCAATTTGTGGCAAGAGTATCTGCCATATAAAACCGTAAAGCAAGTTGTAAAGAATGATGATGTGATTTATGCTCACACAGGGTACAGTATTTTTACTTATAACACATCAGATAATAGCATTGAACGGTTATCGAAGGTGAATCGGTTAAATGATTTTGGCATATCCTACATAGCATTCAATACATCCGCACAAAAATTAGTAGTGGGCTATAGAAATGGCAACATAGATTTTGTGTCATCCAACCAAACAGAAGGACAGCCAGCTATAAAAATAGCATCACTATTGGGAGACAAAACAATTTACCACATCCACAATGAAGGTGAAAAAGCATATGTTTCAACTGGGTTTGGTATAGTTGTAATTAACGTTAAAACAAATGAAGTTTTAGACACTTATATAATTGGCGACTCAGGTGAGCAGTTAAAAGTAAATGCTATTACAACCGACAACACGTTTATTTATGCTGCAACGGATAAAGGGATTAAAAAAGCACCCAAAACTAGCCCATTTCTAACAAGCTTTACGCTATGGGAAAGAGATAGTACTATTACCGACCCAGCACTTCCTAAGCATCATATCTTGAGCTACAAAAGCAAGTTTATCGTTACAGTAAGAGATGATTTGGATTCTAACCCCGATGAAATTTATTATCTTGATGG
>CAYVVI010000148.1:0-4240 GCA_964455265.1 uncultured Flavobacteriales bacterium
TTACTGGTATTCCAGGTGTATTTGTAAGCTTAGAAGATACCATTAAGGGCTTCAATATGATTATGGACGGTGAAGTGGATGAATATCCAGAAGCTGCATTTAACCTAAAAGGCACCATCGAAGAAGTAATAGAAGCTGGTAAGAAAATGCTGGCAGAAGTTAAGTAACGTACGAACGTGTTAAGGTTTAAGGCGTGTTAACGCTAAACACCAAACACCAAACACCAAACACACAAATGAAACTAGAAATAATAACTCCCGATAAACAACTCTTCTCTGGCGAAGTTACAGCAGTAGTACTGCCAGGTATCGATGGCGAATTGGGCGTTTTAGAAAACCACGCAGCGCTGATAACTACCCTTAAAAAAGGCAAAGTAAAAGTGACCGACAGCAACAACAAAGAACAATTTTTTGAAGTAAACGGTGGCGTATTTGAAGTAGCCAACAACAAAGCCATTATTTTAGCTGAGTAATTTATCGCATATAAACACTTTAAAACCCTGACAGTAATGTTGGGGTTTTTTGTTTAATAGAATTTTGTACATTTGATAAAAGAAAAAACATCACCTTTTATAAACTTGTATATATGGTTAAACCATAATAAAAAATGCTTATGAGTAAAATTCTTCTTTCTACTTACGTTGTAAAAATTTTAGACAACAATAAAAATATTCAGATACTGAATCATTTTAATGGAAGTGATGATTTCCTGAAAACTTTTGAAGATTACCTCAATGCTATCTTCACAAATATTCGTGCTGAATCTGATAATAGCGGGACATCCTCTTTACACTTAACGTTAGAGTCTCCCCCAACTATTGATTTAGCTAAAAGAAGAATATACGGCTACTTTTCTTCAGGTGTTAGTGGTGACGAATATCAAATACGTGACCTTGCGACTCAAGACAATTTATTAGATGTGGAAGCAGGACATGCAGCATTTAGAAATTTATTTTTTTATATTCAAATTCCAACTGAAAGAAACTCAGCTGCTCTGATTTTGCAAAAAAAGGCTAAGTATGGGATTAAGACAATTTTTAAAAGAACAATTAATGCCTACATGAAAGAACGAGGATATCAGATGTACAAAGTAGAGGTTAATAACTTACTTCATGGCAAGGTATATAGACGGATGATTGAACATGGTAATCTCAAAAAAGTAGAACTCATTAAAAAGAGAATTCCAACTACTATTGAAGAATATTACCAAAATGGTGGAAATCCACAAGAAATTCCAGGAACTCTAAAAACCTCCATGAGTTCGGGAACAAGTTTGCCAGAAGCTTATAGAAGTTTAGTGGACAAACTATTTCGTAACCCAGACCTTGAACGGGTAGAAATTAACGGTATTGATGAAGAATTTGACGAGCTTGAATTTGAGCTTGAACTTAACGGAAAAAAGAAAACCTTTTATATTACAAACAAACAACGGATTCAGCCCGATATAGATGTGACTAACCAATTAGAAATGAATGTGGATGGCTCTCCTACTACAGAATCATTATTGATTCAATGCGAAGAATTAGTGCAAGACATCATTGAAATTCGACCACAAAATGTTTGAACGGATTGATATAGTTAAAATTATAAAAGATCATTTTTTGACTCTTTCAAGGTTCGATTCGAAATCAAAAAAAATCTATTGGAAAGATTTCATTCTGTTTATTATTTTTCCTGTAATTATTGGTACTTTTTTATCTTATAAAAATTTTTCAATAAAACCTTTTATCGGAAATTTAATTGCAGCTATTGCAATATTTGGCGGTTTTCTTTTCAACTTATTAGCTATTATATATAGCCAAATAGACAAAATTCATGCTGATGCTAATAAAGGAGAGAATAAGCTAAAGAAGGTTTTTGTAAAAGAAATTCATATCAATATATCTTATTCAATTGTCCTCTCTTTAATTATTATTATCATCTTGATAGCTTGCACTATTCATTTACCAAATTTCCCATATGACTGGCTAGTAAAAAAAATCACACTTGGATTGACATATTTTTTACTTGCAAAATTTTTACTAACTCTACTTATGGTTTTAAATAGAGTATATATTTTACTCAAAAAAGATTCTGAGTAAAAATACATTTTTGAACATTTAACAAAGTATGTAAAAACTGAAGTAAAATATTTTGAATAAGACAATGAAACTCATTTCTTGGAATGTAAATGGCATACGTGCCATCATGAATAAAAATTTTGCGCAAGCCGTACACGAAATGAATGCCGATGTGTTGTGCCTGCAAGAAACCAAAGCCCAACCCGAGCAAGTAGCAGAAGCCATAAAAAGCATCAACGGCTACCACGTATATGCCAACTCTGCCGAGCGCAAGGGCTACTCGAGTACCGCCATTTTAAGCAAAACCAAACCACTTAGCGTTACCAACGATATGGACATGCCCGAGCATGACAACGAAGGGCGCGTTATCACAGCAGAATTTGAAACGTTTTACCTAGTAACCGTTTACACACCCAACTCTGGCAGCGAACTGTTGCGCTTAGAGTATCGCCAACAATGGGATGCCGATTTTTTAAAGTTCTTAAAAAAATTGGAAGCTAAAAAACCTGTGCTAGTGTGTGGCGATTTAAACGTAGCACACCGAGACATTGACCTTGCCAATGCCAAAGCCAACTACAACAAATACGCGGGCTACATGCAACAAGAAATTGACGGCATGGACAACTACATTAAAGCGGACTTTGTAGATACCTTCCGCCACTTCTACCCCGAGCAAATAAAATACACCTGGTGGAGCTACCGTGCAGGTGCGCGCGAACGCAACGTGGGCTGGAGAATTGATTATTTCTTAGCATCAAAAAGCTTTATGCCCAACATCAAAGATGCCTTTATTCTTAATGAATATCATGGTTCAGACCATTGTCCAGTGGGAATAGTTATTGGTTAAGGGCTATAGGTTATAGGTTAAAAGTTAATATCTTTTAGGATATTTTTTTCCAAACACTGAACACCAAACACTAGACACTAAACTAAAAAATAACCCCCTCTTAACTCAATATTTCCGCTAGCATAGTATCTTTACGCTCTAATTTTAAAAAACACCCAACCGAATATGAGCAAAGTACTGATTATTGGAGCAGGAGGCGTAGGAAACGTAGTAGCGAAAAAATGCGCTATGTTGCCCGAAGTATTCTCTGACATTATGTTAGCATCTCGTACCAAATCGAAATGCGATGCGATTGCCGCAGAAATTACACACCGTAAAATTCATACCGCTGCGGTAGATGCCGACAACGTACCTGAATTGGTGGCATTGATAAAATCTTTCCAACCAAAGTTGGTGATTAACGTAGCGCTTCCTTACCAAGATTTGCACATTATGGATGCGTGTTTAGAAACAGGCGTACACTACCTAGATACCGCCAACTACGAACCGATTGACGAAGCCAAATTTGAATACAGCTGGCAATGGGCATACAAAGAGCGCTTTGAAAAAGCGGGCTTAATGGCATTGTTGGGTTGCGGTTTCGACCCAGGTGTAACAGGCGTATTTACTGCACATGCTGCCAAACATCACTTTGATGAAATTCATTATTTAGATATTGTTGACTGTAACGCTGGCGACCATGGTAAGGCATTTGCTACCAACTTCAACCCAGAAATCAACATCCGTGAAATTACCGCCAACGGTCGTTATTGGGAAAACGGAAAATGGGTAGAAACAAAACCTTTAGAAATTCACAAACCAATTGACTATCCTAACGTTGGTCCAAAAGAATCGTACTTATTGTATCATGAAGAATTGGAGTCGTTGGTGAAAAATTTCCCAACCATTAAACGCGCCCGTTTTTGGATGACCTTTGGTCAAGAATACATCACGCACTTACGTGTGTTGCAAAATGTAGGGATGACCCGCATCGATCCAATTATGTATGAAGGTAAAGAAATCGTACCTCTACAATTCTTAAAAGCAGTATTGCCAGAACCATCATCTTTAGGCGAAAACTATGTAGGCGAAACGTCTATCGGCTGCCAAATAAAAGGTATTAAAGATGGTAAAGACAAAACCTACTTTGTGTGGAACAACTGTAGCCACGCTGCAGCATGGAAAGAAGTGCAAGGGCAAGGTGTGGCTTACACTACTGGTGTACCTGCTATGATTGGTGCTAAAATGATGTTAGAAGGTAAGTGGATGAAAGCGGGTGTTTACAACGTAGAAGAAATGAACCCAGACCCATTCATGGAAGACTTGAACAAGTACGGTTTACCATGGCACGAAGC
>CAYVVI010000149.1:0-4227 GCA_964455265.1 uncultured Flavobacteriales bacterium
CTTGCGAAACTTTTAGAGGTTGTAAATCTGGCTCGGGAAAGTAACGGTAATCGTGCGCATCTTCTTTGCTACGCATAGAAATGGTGGTGCCTGTTGGCGCATCAAACGAGCGTGTTTCTTGCACAACATTTTCACCAGCTTCAGTAATTTCAATCAAGCGTTTTATTTCAAATTCGATGGCGCGTTGTACGTTACGTATAGAGTTCATGTTTTTTACTTCCACACGTTTACCAAAGGTTTTAGAACCCTTTAGCATTACCGAAATGTTGGCATCGCAACGTAAGCTTCCTTCTTCCATATTGCCATCGCAAATATCTAAGTAGCGCACCAATTTACGCACTTCGGTAAGGTAGCTATAAGCTTCAGCAGCCGTTTTAATATCGGGTTCTGATACAATTTCTACCAACGGAACACCTGCACGGTTTAAATCTACGAGCGTGTTAAAAGGGTCTTGGTCGTGGATGCTTTTACCAGCATCTTCTTCCATGTGAATGCGTGTAAGGCGAATGTGCTTTTCTTCGCCATTTTCTAATTTTATGGTGATGTGTCCGCCAGTACAAATAGGCGTTTTATCCTGCGTAATTTGATAGCCCTTAGGAAGATCGGGATAGAAATAATTTTTGCGGGCAAAAATCATGTCTCTAGTAATTTCGCTATTGCATGCTAAGCCCAATTTTATGGCATAATCAACCGCTGCTTTGTTTAGCACGGGCAAGGTGCCAGGGTGGCCTAAGCTAATGACACTTACATTGCTATTGGGCGCAGAGCCATACTCGTTTTTATCATTGGAATAGGCCTTACTTTTGGTAAGCAACTGTGCGTGCACTTCTAAACCTATTACGGCTTCATATTTATCATATATCGAACTCATTGATAACTCTTAGGAAAATAAACATACAAACTTACGCAATTTTTTTGTCTGAAACTTTAAGTTAATAGTTGAATAAACTTAAGATATGCGTCATTGAATTTGTGATAGAAGTTCCTTCAGTTCTTTGTCTGTTAGGGTTTCTTTATCAGATTTATCGTAAATAGCCAAAAGATAAACCGTTGTTTCTTTAATTACAATATGAGTAATTACTCTTGCGCCACCACTTTTTCCTTTTCCTTTTGAGGAAATGGATAGCCGTATTTTAAAACAATTTTTTCCTAATGACTTTCCAACAGTTGGAGTGCTTTGTAGCTCAGCAACCAAAGCAAGTAAGTCTGCCTTTAAAGACGGGTATTTTTTAGAAAGAAGTTTGGCTTGTTTTTCAAAAACAGAAATCGTTTTTACACTATAGCTTTTCGAGGAAGTCTGATGCATTGTTGGCGGTTTTTTTGCCTGTTTTGATGAGGTTAATTTCTTCAACGGCTGCACGAATGTCTAGCATTAAATCTGCTTTTACCGCAGACAATGGCGTAGCTTTTTTTATGAATGAAAAGTTTTTTAATACTTCCATAAAAAATTTGGCTTTACCATCGGGTATTTCTAATAAGATTTTCATTAGCACAAATGTACGAAAAAATGACAAAAAAAGATACGTTTAATCTGGTTTTAAGCATTTAAACCACCAAATAAGGCAAAATTATTGCTTTTGATTTTTTACTTTTACGGTAAACTAGGCAACAGTATGAAAAAACCATCTCTCACTAAACGCATCAATAATTTATTGATAAAAACCCCTTTAATAACTCTGTGCTTTATAAACATAGGTGCGAATGCTCAGCATTTACATACAACTTATACAAATGTGGTATTTACAGATGGTGTAAATGTGCGTGAGCAAGCGTCAGTAAAATCAAAGATAATTGGGAAACTTTCTCAAGAAGCCAAGGTAGAAGAATGTGACGCTGTGGCAAGAATTAAGGATTCTATTGGAGGAGTAGTAAACTACTGGAGACCGATAAAATACAATAATACCGTTGGATATATTTGGGGGCAAACATTGGCAGATGGCTATTTTAAAAGTTATGAGTTTAGCAGTGATAAGTTTATGCTTAAACACAACACGGCAAAAGATGAACTAGAAGTAAAAGTGTTTAGAAATGGTAACTTAATTCATCAAACAACTCTTAAAACACCAAAACAAAAAACCGTTATTGGCTCAACCACATTTGGTAAAACATATAATAGCAATGGAAAAGAAGTTTTAGCAATAGCTTTTGATTATTCCGAAAGTAATAAAGAAGAGCTATATATGCTTTTTACATGGGATGGCAATAAAATTGAACAGACAGATATAAAACTCAACGATGATTCGTTTATTACCGAAAAATACCATTCGTTTACTGATGGAATAATCAATGCAAATAGTGTAAATATCAGAGAAGAACCAAGTGCAAACTCAAAAGTAATTCAAGTTTGTGCAAAGCATACTCGTGTGAAAATTGATTCTGCATTGTTATGGATAAAAAATCAAAAGAATAGGTACGAATATTGGCACAAAATAACCGTAAACAACAAAACGGGGTATGTTTTTTACAATTATTTGGATGTTCCTGTGCGTTATATCAAAAGCAACAAGAACCCTAAAGAATCATTCCTTTATACCAATGGGGCTATTTATGTATTTAGAGAAGATACGATTGCTTACATCAATCGTTTTCAGCATGTTCACTATGTAAGAGACAATGTTTTAGTTAATGGAAGAGACAACAATCATTTTGTAAACTTTGGTCATAGAGGGTTAAATTCCGATTTTCAATTGCTTTCAGTTTGTCATAGAGCTTTTTCATGTGGCCATTGGTCGGGAGATGAGCTTTATGTTTGGGATGGAATTCAATTAAAAGCATTGGGTTCTGATGGTGGCACAGGTGATGGAAGTTTATCTGATGGAAGCAGTTTAATTTTTCCAACCGATTTAGGTGGTATAGAGGGCAAAATCATACAATATGAATATGCTTCCGAAATGGTGGATGATATTAATAATAGTACTTGTGACCCAGGATATATGAACATCTACGAGTATAAAACAAAAAGATATTTAGAGTATAAAAATGATAGTTTAGTAGAAGTGCCTTCCGTTGATTTTTATTTGCGCAACTATCTCAAAAAATTATACCCTAACCATGATTTAATGCAATATGAGTTTAAAGATTTAAACAACGATTCTTTTTTGGATGCGGTATTTGTTTTGCATACGCGCGACTACGAAAAGAAAAAAAATACAAAGCAGTTTATAGGCGTTGCCTTTGGATTAGACTCTACAACATTTACAGACGTAAAAGTAAATAAATCTATAGTTTCAAGCAGCGATAGAGTTTTCTTAAGCATCAACGAGCACAATAAAATTGAAATCTTGATTTTGGTTAACAATGAAGATTATAACTATAGCATCATGGTTAAAAACTATGTTTTTACTACGGAAACAGAGAACAAAGTAATATGGCAATCTAAAACCGAAAAATACGGTAGAGAAGATAACTATAATATGACATGGGAAGAGGGAGAAAGTCAACATTTCAAAACCAAAAAGATATCGTTTGAAAATGCTTGGTAAACCTAAAGACAAATGAAAACCCTCCCTTACATATTTTTAGTGCTGCTGGTTGCTTCTTGCGCTAACCCTAACACAAAGCAGGAAGTGAGCATTGATGATAAGCAACTAAGTGTAGTTGATTCTATAAAGTTAATTGATTATAGGGAGATTTCATTTTTTAATGATTTAAAATCAAAAATATACTTAAAAAAGTATTTGTTTTTAACTGCTGACACTACGTATTATTATGAAGGCTATTCCGATGCAACATATTATTATGAAAGCCATGCCGAGGGAAAATATGACAGTTTTATAGTACGGGAAAATCTAAAACCATACAAAATTGATATAATTATAAAATTATCAGGGGAAAATAATCTTCGTACTACTTCATTCACAAAAAGAACTTTCGTTTTTGATAGTAAAGGAGATCTTAACATTAATGAAATGGACGAGACAACAAATTACCTATTTTATTTTGAAAGGGAAGACTTGTTAGAAGCATTATATAGCTATGACCCCAAAGATAGTTTGTTATTAGATGCTACTTATACTTATGGCACCATCAAATACAATGAAAATTTAGTCATAGTTTTTTTCCCAAGACCAGATGCGTGGAGTGATTTTGATCCTCCGAGAAATAAAGATGGGAGCTATGTATATACTCCCATTGTATTTTATATAGAAACCAACGATTGGAAATTAAGCAAACTTACTTACAATCCAACTTTAAAGAAGAATAAGTCCAATTATAATTATAAATCAG
>CAYVVI010000150.1:0-4222 GCA_964455265.1 uncultured Flavobacteriales bacterium
TTACATAATAGTCGAATGAGGTGAATTTCACGTGAATTAAGTACTTCTAGCGCTTTGAAATTAAAGTCGGGGTCATTATCATGAAAGAATTTACGAATGGTATTAAAAGAAATCAAGTCATTAAAATAGAATCCGTTTTCAAAAACATCATTAATTGCTTCAGCAATGTTGTTTATATTGTCGTATTTAGAAATATAGCCGTGCCCTCCCGCCTTTATGGCAGTTTGAATAAAACTTGGCTCTACATGCCCTGTAAGAAACAAAATGCGTGTTTTAGGAAAGTGTTTTAAAATCTTCTCTGTGGCAACAAAGCCATTCATTTCGGGCATTTCAATATCCATTATTATTACGTCAGGAACTTTCGATTGTTCATCTATTGAATCTATTAATGCTTTACCGTTTTGAGCAACAAGCAAAACATTAATTCCTTTGACCTTTTTTAACGCATTTTCAAGACCTTCTCTCATGATATGCTGATCATCCGCAATAGCTATATTAATTACCGTCATACTCGGGTTTGTTTTTACGTTTATCGTAAAGGTGAATCATTTTATAGCTATTTTCCAAAAACAAGGCAAAAAACTAAGGACTTCCTTAGGTAATTTTTAAGGGAAATGGTAGGCGTTATATTTTTTTAGTGCCTTTACTTTGCATTATTAAACTTACATTAAAATTGCGTTATGATAATCCGAATTTCAACCTTGATATTTTGTCTTGTTTTTTTATTCTCTTGCTTTGAAAATAACTCAAAGAAAAAAATAAAAGCAGAAAGCTTGGTGTTAAGCCAATGTGAGTATGTTATAAAAACCACAGAAAAGTATCTTTCTGAAAATATTCCCACTTCTTCTTTTGTGAACTCTTGCGGATGTATTTCTGATATTATTTCTCAAGATATTGCCGATAACAACTCTGAGAAAACACTTGAAAAAATGGAGCACGTTCCGTTTGAAATCTTTAAACAAATAGAAGAGCTAATAGAAAAGAGAAAACAGGAAATACAAGAAAAATGTGGAGGCAGCCAAAAAGAAATGTCTAATCAATAAGCCCCATGTCTAAAGCAATGCGCGTAAGGTCGGTTACTTTATGAACGTTCAATTTGTTTCTTAAATTTCTTTTATGAAACTCTACAGTACTTGGTTGTACGAATAGCTTGGCCGCAATTTCATTATTATTGTAGCCCATAGCTACAAATTTAAGTATTTCCATTTCTCTTTCAGATAAAGGATCTGAATTACTCGCAGTAGCAGAAATTAACACTTGTGTTGATTCTGGACACAGATATTGTTTTCCTGCGAGCACTGAATTAATCGCTGCAACCAGCTCTACACCCCCCGTACTTTTTAAAAGATAACCATTTGCTCCGTTTTTTATTCCGTTTACAACAAATTCTTTTGTTGAAAATTGAGAAAGTAAAATAATTTTAATTTGAGGGGCAAATTCTTTTATTTTTTTTGTTAAATCTATTCCACTAATAGATGGTAGTTTTATATCAGACACAACTACCTCCACTATTAATCTGTTTTCTTTTATATACTGCAGAGCCGGTTCTGCATGATTAAACTTTGCAACAACTTCATGATTACTTTGATTCTCAATAAGGTACTTTAGAGAATCTATTACAATTTCATGATCATCAATCAAAACAATACACGCCATACCATAGATGAATTTGAGCTAAGATAGATAAATTTTTAAAAAATGGAAAATTAGTTGCCTTTGATGAAGGTTAACCAGTAGACAATTTGCTATAGATTTTCTGTCGCGTAGAAGAGTAAATATAGAACATCAACTTAATAAAGTTCTTTATGTTATTTGGAATAACACCAACCATAATGAACTATTTGGTTTCGATTGAAAACTGTATGATGAATTTTAAATAGGCGCTCTTTAATTTTACGATAGAATAATTATCATATCATTCGGAAATTCATTCCAATACGCAGGGAAGTTATCACTAACTCCGCCCTTAAACACTCTTTAGATTTGCTTAAACATTTAAAAAAAACAAATATCATGAAAACTAATTTTATTCTTACAATCTATGCAGTAGCTATGGTTAGCTACAATGCATTTTCACAAGACACACCTTGTACTGCAACACCTGTTACTGTAAATGGCGGATGCTTTCAAGGTAACAATACTGGTGCTTCAACCCTTGAAGAACCAAGTATAAGTTGTTTCTCTGCCAACAATACAGTGTGGTTCTCGTTTGTAGCAACGACACACTCTATGACGGTTACCACAGACTTTACAAGTCTCGGTGAGCTTACCCTTACAGATACTCAATTAGCAGTATTTAGCTCAAGTGACAGTACATGTACAGGAACACTTACAGAAATAGGATGCGATGACGATGGTGGAGAGGGCTGTAATTTCTGCTCTACACTTTTAATGACAACGCTTACTCTGGGTGAAACCTATTTTGTAGTAGTAGATGGGCAAGGATCTAGTACTGGTACATTTTGTTTATCTGTATTTGAAACCCCTACTTCAAATGTAAACTTTGGTTCAACATGCGAACTAGCTCACAAAATGTATAGTAGTAATATTTCTTTTGACTTAACTGCTGGTAACAATGGAAGACACATTATGAATACTCCATCAGGTATGGATCAATCATGTAGTGTTGAAAACGATGAAACCGAAAATGGTTTTTGGAGTAAATTTACTGCTGTAGATACCGATTTAACTATAGACCTTATTGATTCCATAGGGTCAGAAGTTTCAAATTATTATGATATTAGTGTTTATAGTGGTGTATGTGGTTCACTTTCCGAAATTCACTCTGTTTCCGTTTCGAGTATTAATAATGATTACTTAGTTTCTGGACTCACACCAAATGAAGAATACTATATTTTAGTTACCGCTGGAAGTAATTATTCAGGAGCATTAGCTGAACTAAGTATTTCAGGAGCTACTGCTTCTGCTGCTCCTGCTAACAATATTTGCGACAATGCAGAAGACATTAGCTCTGGAAGTGCTTTTGAAGGCACTAATGCTTCTGCTACCGCTGATTTAGGACTTTGTGTTGGAACCACAGAAAACAATATATGGTTCTCATGGACTGCACCATCTAGTTGGCCAACTGACTCAGCCGCGTTTGTTTACTTATGGGATCAAGATTGCTTTGCATCAGGTGGTACACAAGTATCTATTTATAGAGCAGATGAAAATTGCGCTACAATTGCAGGAGGAGATAACGCTGAATGTATTGTCTATAACAATCCAAGTAATTCAAATAACTTTTATGCAAACTTCATTGCTGTTGCCAATGCAACTTACCTTATAAATGTTGATGGATTAGGTGGTGATGTTTGTACATTTAAAATTAGAGTTAATAATAATGCACCAATTCCACTGTCGCAATTTAATGCCAAACTTTTGGCGGAAAAAGAGCAACAAAGTATTTCATTAAAATGGAATGTTAGTGGAGACAATTTATTCGGTGAATACATTATTGAAAGAAGTGCCGATGGTGTATCATTTTCTCCTTTAGCATCTGTTAGTCATAAAAAATTTAGTGTAAACTCTTATGATTATAGAGCGTATCATTTCAAAGATGCCACGCCCTTAAAAGGAAAGTCGTTCTATAGAATTTCTAAAAAAGAAGGTGAAAAGAATTTTATTCTGACGAACATTGCTTCGGTAGAACTGAACTCAAAAACACCTGATATTTTTCCTAATCCTTTAAATTCTGATGATTTTAGTATTATTCTTAGTAGAGAGAATAAAGGAGAACATTTAATAACTATCAGTGATATATCAGGCAAAAAAATATATAGTTCCAATTTCGAAGGACATAAAGGAGAGAACGTTGTTAAAATTAATATCCCTTCTCTTCCTAGTGGAATTTATATAGTGAATGTGCAGATGGAAGATAAAGTTTATATGAGCAAAATAGTAAAGAAATAAAAAGCGATTTAAATAAAAAACAAAAGCCCCTCATTTTGAGGGGCTTTTGTTTTAAACTCCAGTCAGAATTTATTCTATAATCAATCCGCCACAAGCAACTTCAGTTGCATTATTTCAAATGCTCCACAAAAACTTTGTGGAGCATTTTCACTTAAATACATACTTAAAATTCCGCCTTTCTTTTTTCTAAAAATGCAGACGTTCCTTCTTTAAATTCTGCTGTGCCAAAGCATTTACCAAATTCTTCCACTTCAACATCAAAGCCATTTACAGCACTGTTGTAGTTGGCGTTTACAGCTTTTATAGCAGA
>CAYVVI010000151.1:0-4199 GCA_964455265.1 uncultured Flavobacteriales bacterium
GCAATTTTAGCACCATCATCCGAGCCAGAAGCACGCATGTTGGTAAGCTTTTTACCTTTAATCAAGTTTACTTCTAAATCGTTATCACGTGAGTGTTCGCCTACTACTTGCCCAACATATATTTGCTCTCCTGGATCGATAAAAAAGCGTCCACGGTCTTGTAAACGGTCAATAGCATAGGCAGTAGCTTGCCCTTGTTCCATAGAAATCAAAGAACCTTTGTTACGAGATGGAATATCTCCTTTCATTGGAGCGTATTCTCTAAAGCGGTGTGTCATGATGGCTTGCCCTGCGGTAGCAGTAAGCACGTTGTTACGTAAACCAATCAATCCACGAGAAGGGATATCAAATTCTAAATGTTGTAAATCACCTTTAGGTTCCATTACCAACAAATCGCCTTTTCGTTGCGTTACTAATTCAATGGCTTTTCCGCTATATTCTTCAGGTACATCAATTACTAATGTTTCGTACGGTTCTTGTTTTACACCATCTACTACTTTTACAATTACGCGTGGCTTACCTACTTGTAATTCGTAACCCTCTCTTCGCATAGTTTCAATCAATACAGATAAGTGTAATACACCACGTCCGTAAACGTCAAACTTATCTTCCGTATCGGTTTCGTGCACACGAAGAGCTAAGTTTTTTTCAGTCTCTTTAAATAAACGGTCTCTTAGGTGGCGAGAGGTAACAAACTTGCCTTCTTTACCAAAAAATGGAGAGTTGTTGATGGTAAACAACATACTCATAGTCGGTTCGTCCACTTTAATACGTGCTATCGGTTCTGGATTTTCTAAATCGGCAATTGTGTCACCAATTTCAAAACCTTCAATACCAACTACAGCACAAATATCTCCTGCTTTTACTTGTTCTACTTTTTCTCTACCTAAACCAATAAAGGTATAGAGTTCTTTAATGCGTACTTTTTTGTTGCCATCAGCTTTACAAAGCGTATAGTCTTTATTTACAATCAGTTCGCCTCTTAATACGCGTCCAATAGCAATCCTTCCTGCAAAGCTTGTAAAGTCAAGCGATGTAATTTGCATTTGAGGTGTACCTTCATTGTAAGGAGCGGGCGGGATGCTTTCTAAAACGGCATCTAATAAAGGGAAAATATTATCGGTAGGTTGTTTGTAGTCGGTACTCATCCAACCATTTTTAGCAGAACCGAAAATGGTGACAAAATCCAATTGGTCTTCGTTGGCACCTACGTTAAACATAAGGTCAAACACATTGTCTTGTGCTAAATCTGGTGTGCAGTTTTCTTTATCTACTTTATTGATAACAACAATAGGTTTCAGTCCTAACTCAATCGCTTTTGTTATAACAAAACGAGTTTGAGGCATGGGGCCTTCAAAAGCATCTACTAATAATAGAACACCATCAGCCATTTTTAAAACGCGCTCTACTTCACCACCAAAGTCAGCGTGACCAGGGGTGTCAATGATGTTAATTTTTACACCTTTATAGTTTACAGAAACGTTTTTAGAAAGAATGGTAATACCACGCTCGCGCTCTAAATCGTTGTTGTCAAGAATAAGGTCTGTCTGCTCTTTGCGTGTGTCTAATGTTTTACAAGCGTAAATAATTTTGTCAACCAAGGTAGTTTTACCGTGGTCAACGTGGGCAATAATGGCGATGTTTCTAATTGATTGCATACATGAATTTTAAGGGCGCAAAGGTAGGATTGTTTTTTTAGTAATTGTATGTTCATAAGATATTTATTGAATAAATGATAAACGCAGTATCTTTGTAGCTATACAAACCTTAATAAATTAAACATGAAAAAGATTATTTTATCGCTTACAATTGCCTTAGCATCGGTAGTTGGAGCTAATGCGCAAGATTACAACACGGGAATAGGATTAAGAGGAGGGCTGTACAATGGCTTAACAGTAAAACATTTTTTATCAGAAAAAAAAGCAGTAGAAGGACTTTTATCATCAAGATGGGGTGGATTTATGGTTACTGGTTTATTAGAGTTTCATAACCCAATTAAAGAACTTAATGGATTACATTGGTACTACGGTTTAGGGGCACATGTTGGATTTTGGAATGGATACACAGGTCATCCAGTATTTGATGAGAAGCGTTCTTACACAACTATTGGTGTAGATCTTATTATTGGTTTAGAATATAATTTTGCTGATTATCCATTTAACATTAGCTTAGACTACAAGCCAGCTTATGATTTAATCGGTGTTACACATTTTTGGGGAGATGGCGGAGCACTGTCTGTTAGATATATATTTTAAGTATCACTCTTTTTTATGATAAAAGCCCCGAAAATCTCGGGGCTTTTTTTATTTCAATAATTGATATGTTATAAAACTTCCCAAATAGGCAATAGCCGTGAGATACCCAAAAGCAATGAGTGGCCATTTCCACGAGTTGGTTTCTCGTTTAATGATAGCCAATGTACTCATACATTGCATGGCGAATACGTAAAAAATTAGTAGAGAAAATGCAATAGGCATGGTCATAATGGGTTTGCCTGTTTTCGGGTCAATTTCGTTCATCAGTTTGTTTTGCAAACCTGCAATATTGTCTTCTCCACCACCAACGCTGTAAATGGTGCTCATACTGCCAACAAATACTTCTCGTGCTGCGAATGATGAAATGAGCGCAATGCCAATTTTCCAATCAAAACCCAATGGACGAATAACGGGTTCAATTACTTTACCTAAATGCCCAGCATAAGAGTTTTGCAGTTTTTCTTGCGCTTCTAATAAATCTAGTTCTTCTTGAGAATAGTTAACAGCAAATTGCTTTGATTGGTATTTTGCTTCAATTTTGTCAAAAGCATCGCCAGGACCAAAAGAAGCTAAAAACCACAATACGATAGACACCATCACAATAATTTTTCCAGCTTCGGTAACAAAGGTTTGTCCTTTATTAAACATGGTGTAAATTACATTGTTCCAACGAGGCATGCGGTAGTTGGGCATTTCCATAATGAACGAACTTTGCATTACGTTCTTAATGACTTTATTCAATACAAAAGCTACCAATACACTTACGGCAATACCTAATAAATACAAGCCCAGCATAAACAATCCTTGTAAGCTGATAAATCCTAACACATACTCATCGGGTACAATGAAAGCGATGAGAAACACATAAACAGGCAAGCGTGCAGAGCAGCTCATCATCGGGGTAATTAAAATGGTGATAAGACGTTCTTTTAAATTTTCGATGGTGCGGGTTGCCATTATTGATGGTACTGCACACGCAAAGCCACCCACCAAAGGCACTACAGAGCGTCCGTTCATACCTACGCTACGTAAAATTCTATCGTTGATAAAACTTACACGTGCCATGTAGCCCGTTTCTTCTAAGATATTTATCAGTCCAAACAAAATCATGATTTGCGGAATGAATACCAATACGCCCCCTAATCCTGCAATTACACCATCAATTAAAAAACTTGACACCATGCTTTCAGGCAGCTGCGTTTTTAGCCATTCGTTTAGTTCTCCAATCCCACTATCTATGGTGTCCATAGGGTAGGAGGCCAATGAAAATACAGACTGAAAAATGAGAAAGAAAACGAATAAAAAAATAAGCACACCCCACACTTTGTGTGTAAGAATTCGGTCGGCTTTATTCGTGAACTCTGAAGTTTTGCTTTGGTGTGTGTAGCTCACACACTGTTTAAAAATGTCACTAACAATTTTATAACGGTTAGATATTTCTTGAATCTTTATCTGTGAAATTTCTAAAGTATTTTCAGGCGCATTGTCTTGAATGAATTGTTTTTGCTCGACAGTAAGAGTATTTGTGTTAAAGCTTGGTACAGAAATATCTTTGCTGAGTAGTGTTTTTAATTCATCAATACCCAATCCTTTTTTAGCACTAATTTTTATCACATCGCATTTTAGTAATGTAGCTAAAGCTTTGTCGTCAATATGAATGCCTTCTTTTTCGGCTAGGTCAATAACATTAAGAACCACAATGCTTTTAATGCCTAATTCTAGTACTTGCGTTGCTAAAAACAAATTGCGTTTTAGATTGGTAGCATCTAATACAATGACCAATACATCGGGGTAGTTTTTGTGAGAAGGATTGAGTAAAATATCTTGCACCACTTGCTCATCAGGCGACTGAGGCGATAAGCTATAGGTGCCTGGCAAATCAATTACTCTAGCAGTTGTGCCGTTGGGTAAATGAAGTTTACCAACTTTTTGGTCAACGGTAAC
>CAYVVI010000152.1:0-4183 GCA_964455265.1 uncultured Flavobacteriales bacterium
GAATAGAACCAAAGTAATCTTTAATCCATTGTTTGGTTTGTTTGATGTCTATATCTCCGGCAATAGAAAGTACTGCGTTGTTGGGCACATAGTATGTTTTATAGAAGTTTTTGTAATCTTCTTCGGTAGCAGCGTCTAAGTGCTCCATAGCACCAATTACTGGCCAACGGTAAGGGTGCACTGTGTAGGCACGCTTCATAATTTCGGTAATAAACGAACCGTAAGGTTGGTTATCTACGCGTTGGCGTTTTTCTTCTTTTACTACTTCGCGTTGGGTTTCAATACCAATGGTTTCAACTTTGGCGTGTAATAAACGCTCAGATTCTAACCATAAGCCCAGTTTTAATTCGTTAGAAGGCAATACTTCATAGTAAAACGTTCTATCGTTAGAGGTGTTGGCGTTAAGCGTTCCACCTGCTTTTTCAATGTATTTATCGAATTCGCCACGGGCAATGTTTTCAGAACCTTCAAATAAAAGGTGCTCAAAAAAGTGGGCAAATCCTGTACGTTCTGGGTTTTCGTTTTTAGAGCCCACATGGTACATCACAGTTACAGCTACAATTGGCGTAGTGTTGTCTTGGTGCAATATTACATGCATTCCGTTGTCAAGCTTGTACTCTTCAAACTTTATGTTTTGTGCACTTAACGAAAGCGTTCCGCCCAAAACAAGTGTTGAAAGAAGTGATTTAGTTAGATTCATATTTGTTTATTTTTTGTTTTTGTCAAGTGTAAATATAAAAACTCCCTCCGAATAGATTTTAAAAAAGTGTATAAATGGTAATTGGGGGTGATGTGTGGTTTGATGGTTGATTAGTTTATTAGTTCATTAGGGATTTTGGAAAAAATGGAAAAGATTGGTTATTATTGTAATATGAAATGGACTAAAATTAAAAATGTTTTTCTTCTTTTTGTTACACTAAGTTCTCTAAAGGTTGTTGCTCAAAAAAGTGAAAATGATTTTCTGAACGAGTTTAACAAACATCATTCAAGTCTTTATATTAATATTAATAAAACAGGGTTATCCAATTATCTGAAGCAATACACTTTAGAAGTGGTTGAAACTAAAGATAGTATTTTTAGATACCATGACAGAACTCTGAACGATTCTTTAAAAGAGATAAAAACATCAATAAAAATTATAACGGTTGTTCCTAAAGATATTTATAATCATAAAATTTCGATAGTATTCAACAATTCCGATAGTACTGTTTTAAAGATTGGATTGATGAAAGAAGGTGTTTTACAAGGTTTCCAGTATACATATACTTTTTCAGGTAAGATTCTTATGTCTGAGATGTATCTTGATGGGTTAAAAAACGGATATTTTTTTCAATACAGAACGTCTGGTAAAAGTGATGTTATAGACCATGATTCATTTTGGAAAAATGGTAAAATTCAATTTCAAAGACATTATTATAGAGATTCAAAAATCCAAACAATCACAAGCTTTGACAATGATGTTATAACCTCTATTGTAACATTTACAAAAAAGGGTGAAATTCAGAGTATAATAGATTTAAGTGTATTTCCTAAACAAAGAATTATATTTAAAAAAGGAGCTATAGTAGATGTAGTAATAGAATAAAAGGAAATTTTAATATAGTTTGAAACTTTTTTTTGCCATATTATTTATGTTATCTGTATTGATGTTCTTTTTACATCTTTATAGAAAGTATGAATTATTTTATCAATTATTGAGAGAAATGCACTCAAATTTGAACGAGAAGTATAGCATGTTTAATTATATGTATTTTGATGATAATTTTGATAAGAAATATCTAAGAAGAACTATTTTACCTTATTACTTGCCAATTAATTTCGATGAATTAAAAACTGAGAAATCTATAGTTTTAGATAAAAAATTAAAAACAAACAATAAGCGTGTAATACTATGGTTTCTAATTATGATAATCAGTATTTTCATAGGATGGAATGTATAGGAAATTCTGTTCACTCAAACACCACATCTTGCTCATTAGTCAATGAAATGCGCAACATTCTAAATCCATTATTTTCAATGCCATTATCGGTAATGGCACGGGTAATGGGCACTCCTTTCCAGTTGGGGTTTAGCGTATAGCTGTGTATGTCTCCTTGAATCCACCAAAAGGTTTTGTTGTGTGTGGTAGTTAGTTCTTCTAGGTATTCCATCCATCCAAAATATTTGTTGGGGGCAGCATGGGCAAAGACTATTACCGTTTGCGCATTTGGGTACACACTCATTGCTTCGTTTATCCAGTTTTTGTTGGCAATGGCTCTTGAGTGCCATTCAGCGCTGTCGTGTACTTTTCCGCCCACATGGTTTATGCCTACAAACAAAATGGCATCTTTTTCAAAGTAGAAATTTTCTGGCAAAGAGTCGTTTCGTTTAAGAGGCAATTCTTCGGGGTAATTGACAAATGTTTTTCTCCACACCTTAATGGCATGTTGGGGCTTCATACAGTAGCAGTCGTTAAATTCGTTATCACCCGGAATAATGAGGTACGGAATTTTTGAGCGTTCTAAAAACTTTTTGGTGCGCTTGTATCTGTTTTTGTAGCAAGGCATATAGCCCCGTTTTATATCTCCCACATGAATTAAAAAATGGGTGTTGCTATCCAGTTGCTTAATGTTGCGCTTAAAGTGTTTCCATTCCGAAATTTTGTAAGGCGTATCGCCAACAACGGCAACTTTTAAGGTGCCCGATTGTGCAAAGTAATTAAGCACCGATAAGTGCAAGTAAATTATAAATGTTATTTTTGACCAATACATCACCGTGCTAAAGTACTAAATTGTTAGATAAAAAAGTCATATTGGTTACAGGTGCTACTTCTGGAATAGGAAGAGCCGTGTGTAATGTTCTTTCTGAAAAAGGACACAAAGTATATGGTACAGGCCGTAAAGCAGAGCACTTTCAACCCTTAGATAATTTCACCCTTTTAAAGGCAGATGTAGATAGTTACAAAAGTATTTCGGAAGCTGTTAATACCCTTATTGAAAAAGAAGGCAAAATAGATGTGTTGGTAAACAATGCAGGTATTGGTATGGCGGGTGCTATTGAAGATTCATTGGTGAAAGAAGTAATGATGGTTTTTGATACCAACGTAGCTGGACCTATTAGAGCATGCCAAGCTGTGATACCACACATGCGTCAACAAAAATCGGGTTTAATTATCAATATTAGTAGTGTTGGTGGATTAATGGGCTTGCCATTTAGAGGGGTTTATAGCGCATCTAAAGCCGCCATTGAAACTGGCACTGAAGCATTGAGTATGGAAGTGATGCAATTTGGAATTAAAGTAGTTTTGGTAGAGCCAGGCGATTTTAAAACAGGCATCAACGAAAACCGTCATGTTTCTGAAGCTACCAAAACATCCATCTATAAAAAAGATTTTGACCGTATTTATAAAATTATTGAAGAAGAAGTTTATAACGGAGAAGACCCCAAATTAATAGGGGAGTTGATTCATAAAATCATCAACACCAAGCACCCTAAATTAAGATACAATGTGGGTAATTTCAATTCTAAACTGGCGTTAATTTTAAAGAAAACCTTGCCCAGCAGATGGTTTGAGCGCATTATGATGAATCACTATAATCTTAAGCGTAAATGATTCGGTTAGCCACAGAAAAAGATAGTGAGTATCTTCTTTTGCTTTCTGCTAACTCGTTTGGCAATGGTTTTCATCAAGAGAACTATTTTACAAACATCATCAATAACAATTGTTGTTATGTGTACGAAGAAAACCAAGCTATAAAAGGTTTTTGCACCGTGCTTATGCATCCAGATAGTTTGCAAATAGATTCTGTAGCGGTTGATGCTAATTTTCAAAATCAAGGTATTGCTACACGCATGTTGCAGGAAGTACTGTTTGATTATCCTAATAATAAGATGTTTTCTTACGCTTGGAAGTTAATCAATGAAGCCAATTTGCACGCTATTTATGAGAGATTGGGTTTTAATAAATCGAGAGAATTGCCAAACTATTGGTTAGAAAGTAGCATTAAAGAAGGATACTCTTGTATAGTGTGCGGAAACCCATGCCATTGCACAGCGGTATTGTATGAGAGGGGGTAACCAAATGACTAATTACGAATTACGAGGTTTAAGTGATAAAGAGATGGAGTGATGAAGTGATGGAGTGATGAAGTGACGAAGAGTTTTTTAATAATCCCAATGAACAAGTGAACTAATGAACCAATA
>CAYVVI010000153.1:0-4133 GCA_964455265.1 uncultured Flavobacteriales bacterium
TTAAGATTGTCCGATACTTCTTGTTTGGTAATTTCAAGGCCTTTTAATCTCAATTCTTCGTAGCGTCTTTGTGTACGAATATCGTGCGAAGCAGTCATAAAAATTTTAAGTTCGGCATGTGGTAACACCACAGAACCTATGTCTCTCCCGTCCATTACCACCCCACCGCGTTTGCTCATTTTTTGTTGCAGCTCTACCAATTTTTCGCGCACTTCGTGAATTTGACTCACGTAGCTTACCTTTTTAGACACTTCTAATTCTCTAATTTCTTGCTCTACATTTTCTCCGTTCAAGATGGTTTCAGAAACTTCTTTTTGTGGGTGAAAATGAAAATCAATATCAACATTAGGGAGTTCTAACACAATGGCTACTTTGTTATCTACAATTCCATTGCGCATGGCATACAGCGTTACCGCACGGTACATGGCGCCAGAATCTATATACACATAGCGTAATTTTTTAGCCAATGCCTTTGCTAAAGTGCTCTTTCCACACGATGAATATCCGTCTATAGCGATATTGATTTTTTTACTCATTGCTGTAAAGCAAAAGTACAGATAAACTTTTGTTTGCCAAGTGAGGCGCTAAATTTTAAACGATACCGTGAAATGATTATTTCCTCCGGCTAGATGGTAGGTTGCACGGGCATAACTTATGTTAAAGCGTTTCACGTTAAAGCCAAATCCCCATGAAAAGCCAACAGTTCCAGGTCTGTCAATAATTTTCATTTCTTGGCGTCTGCGGTAGTTGTACCCTACTCTGATATGAAAATTTTTAGTAATCAACAATTCCGTACCTATGGTAATGTGGCGCATAAACTTATCGGCAATGTTTGATGGTTTGGGTTCGATAACTTCGCCCGTTATAGGGTCTTTTTCAGGTAGTGCATTTTCATCAAAAAAGGTTAAATCCCATCGTTGAAGATTGGAATATACCATAGAAAAACGCACTGGAGCATGGAGCAATTTGTGAGATAATCCAACTTGTAAATCAATAGGAAGTTTTTGACCATTGGTGTTTACATAGTCTTTAAACTGATATCCTAAATTGCGTAACACAAACGCAGCTACAAAGCGCTTAGCTGTATTGTTATACGTAGCTGATAAATCAGTTGCAATGCCATAAGAAGCGTAGCTTTCGTAAAAAGAACCAATAAATTTGAGGTTGGCACCAATTGTCCATAAGCTATCAAAATCTCTTCCGTAGCCCACCATCAAAGCAATATCGTTGGCAGAAAATGTTGAGCCATCACGCATACCAAATTCATCTGCATACTGAAACTGACCATAGTTGGCATACAAAATGGCGGCATTAAATGTTCCTAAGCTATCGTAATGTTTGGTAAAAGAAGAGTACCCATAATTCACCCCTGCAAAATAGTTCATGAAGTTTAAACCCAAAAAGCCATCCATTTCTTTATTGAGTAATGATGGATTGTTGAGCGCCATGTTGGCATCCTCATCAGCTATGGCAATGGTGTTTCCGCCAAGAGCAGAAATACGAGCGGAGTTAGTTAAATTAAGAAATTGGTAGATGTGCTGTCCTCCCGTTTGAGCTACCAAACTTAAAGAAGACACCACTAAAGATGCTATAAGTAAATATGCTTTCACTACCCCTAATTAACGTAGCTAAGGTAAAGATATTTTGTTTACTCAACCTTTAATGCATCTTTTACTTTTTGAGATGTGAGCGCAAGGTCTAAAACTTCTTTCATGGTTTTTACATAATGAAATTTTAATCCTTTTACGTAGTCTTTTTTCACTTCCTCAACATCTTTTCGGTTGTCTTCACACAAAATAATTTCTTTGATGCCTGCGCGTTTGGCAGCCAATATTTTTTCTTGGATACCACCAACAGCCAATACTTTTCCTCGAAGGGTAATTTCGCCCGTCATGGCTAAGTGTTTTTTTACTTTGCGCTGGGTAAATAATGATGCTAAAGATGTTAGCATGGTAATACCAGCAGATGGTCCATCTTTTGGAGTGGCGCCTTCTGGCACATGCACGTGTACGTTGTACTTGTCAAACACTTCTTGTTTTAGTCCAATCCAATTGGCGTGTGCTTTTAAAAATTCTAACGCAACCGTTGCCGATTCTTTCATCACATCTCCTAAACTACCCGTAAGCGTAAGCTTTCCTGTACCTTTAGTAATGCTACTTTCAATAAATAAAATATCTCCTCCGTGAGGTGTCCAAGCCAGGCCAGTAACTACTCCTGCAACATCATTATCGCTGTATTTTTCTTTGCTATGCGCAGGCCCTAAAATGGTTTTAAAATCGGAAGAAGAAATTTTAACGGTGAATTTTTCTTCCATGGCAATTTGCTTCGCTCTGTGGCGCACTACTTTAGCAATTTTCTTTTCTAAACCACGCACACCACTTTCAAAAGTATAGTCCTCTACAATTTGTTCAACTAATTTTTTGTCTATAGTGAATTGCTCTTTTTTTACACCGTGCTCTTTAAGTTGCTTGGGTATTAAATGTTTTTGTGCTATCTCTACTTTTTCTTCAACCGTATAGCCATTCACTTCAATAATTTCCATGCGATCTCTTAACGGAGCTTGAATGGTTGATAAGCTATTGGCTGTAGCTATGAATAATACTTTAGATAAATCGTAATCTAACTCTACGTAGTTGTCTTGAAACGTATCGTTTTGTTCGGGGTCTAAAACCTCTAATAACGCAGAAGAAGGGTCTCCGTGAGATGACGTTGCCACTTTATCAATTTCATCTAATACAAATACAGGATTGGATGATTGCGCTTTTTTAATGTTTTGAATAACACGCCCAGGCATAGCGCCAATGTAGGTTTTTCGGTGTCCACGAATTTCTGCTTCGTCATGCACACCACCCAAGCTCATACGCACATATTTACGCCCCAAAGCTTCTGCAACGGATTTGCCTAAAGATGTTTTTCCAACTCCTGGAGGTCCGTAAAGACAAAGTATTGGAGATTTCATGTCGCCCTTTAATTTAAGCACCGCTAAATATTCTATGATGCGTTCTTTCACTTTGTCCAATCCAAAATGATCTCTATCTAGAATTTTTTTAGCGCGTTTTAAATCGAATTTATCTTTAGTGTATTCATTCCATGGTAACTCAAGCAACAATTGACAATAGTTCAGTTGCACAGAATACTCTGCTCCCTGTGGATTCATGCGCTCTAATTTATCTAGCTCTTTATAAAATGCTTTTGAAACTTCTTTCGTCCACTTTTTCTTTTCAGCCGTTTTGCGCATGTCGTTCAATTCTTGCTGAACAGGATTTTCTCCTAGTTCATCTTGAATTTGACGCATTTGCTGATGCAAAAAATACTCACGTTGCTGACGGTCTAAATCTACTCTTACCTTAGATTGAATATCGTTTTTCAATTCTAACATTTGTATTTCTTTGGTAAGATTAGCCAACACCATTCGGGCACGTTCTTTAATATCGGTTTGTTCTAAAATGGCTTGTTTATCTTGCACTTCAGCATTCATGTTGCTGGCTACAAAATTTACCATAAACGTAGGACTCTCAATATTTTTAATAGCAAAACCGGCTTCGGTAGGGATGTTTGGCGATAGATGTATGATGCGCAAACTCAATTCTTTTAAAGAGTCTATAAGCGCTGTAAGGGTAACGTCTCTTTTCAATGTTTCTTCTGCATGAGCGGTTACTTGCGCTTTTAAATAGGGTTCTTCTTGAATGGGATTACCCAACTGAAACCTTCTTTTTCCTTGAATGATAACCGTAGTAGAACCATCAGGCATTTTTAATTGACGAATAATGTGTGCCACCGTACCAACTTTATGCAAATCGGAATATAGTGGGTCTTCAATTTTATCATCACGCTGAGAAACTACTCCAATTACTTTATTGCCTTTATAGGCATCATTTACCAATTTAATAGACTTATCACGGCCAATAGTAATGGGAATTACAACTCCAGGAAACAACACATTGTTGCGCAAAGAAAGTATTGGTAACACCTCTGGAACATCTTCGTTTTGCATGCGCTGCTCATCTTCTTGCGACATTAATGGAATAAATTCTGTTTCGCCTTCTAAGTTGCCCGATACTTCAAGTATATCTATGTCAAAATTTTTCATTGTTGATGGTTTAATGCGTCAAAATTGTCAATTAGAAAAAGAG
>CAYVVI010000154.1:0-4076 GCA_964455265.1 uncultured Flavobacteriales bacterium
TTATTCAACGTGAATTAATCATTAACAAGGTGTCGTATAAGGTAGAGTTTAACCCGCAGACGAGTTTAGTAAAAATTCATATGCCTAGTGAGTTAATAATCGCTCAGAGAGAAAGCTTGGTGACAGTATATCCGCGCATTGGTTTCATTGATAATGGAATGCTTATGGCTAGCATGACGAATTTTCAAATTGGCAAATTATCCCCAGATAAAAAATTCGTTGATTCTGTGGATATGATACTCTTCCCATTGAGCGTAAACCTTGAGCCTGTTTTATTAAATGGATACACATATCACATGCACTATTGCTTTGCACACGATGTGTTTTATCTGAGCATCCCGGAACGCGTTCTTCAAGCTAATATTAATAACCTTGAAACAGAGCTACGAGAACTGAAGTATTACTTCCGGGAAGATTTTTTCTACACAGCTATAAGAACAATACTGTCTGATGGTGCGCCTGATTTTGTTGAGTTTCAAGCGGAGGTGTATACTGATTAATCTTTGTTTCTTTTTGACAATGCAAACAATAGAAACCAAGCCACAAATGAAATGGTGGCAATACCTATGCATAAGTAACCCCAATTTGAAAGCTTTGCTTTTTCAAGCCCATATAACCCTACAAATGTTTCTTTAGTTGTAATTCTATCATAAACAATAAAAACTGTAGAAGCGATTGTAATTAATAAAAATAGCCACTTAAAAAAATTTGGGTATTTGAGTATCGTCTTCATATAATTACTTGTCGAGTAAATAACCTCTTAATAAATAACTATTTGGCATCTGGTTACAAACTGAATCATCAAACATAATAATTTCACATCCTTCATTAAAAACATTAAAACTTGTAAAACCAGGAAGTTCCAATTCCATTCCTGAACATAATACAGATGGTAAGACATAAGATGCATTGATGTTGTCGGAACATCCAGGCGCTCTTTTTATAACAAGATACTTACCCGCAGGTACTGTGTAATTTGAAGTTGATAAATCGTGTTCTACACCAGTAACATCAGTTCTAGATTTATATTGATTGCATGTGCCAGATCCAGAAGAAATATTTGATACTGTTTCACCTTCAAAATAATAATCATTATATCCGGCAAGTCCTGAAAAAACTACTTTACCATTCGGCACTACATAGCTACCTCCTCCGGGTACTATTATCGGCTCAAAGTTGGTGCCAAATGGATTTTGGTAATCAAAGTATTTTTGATTTAAATATTTGTTTCCAGCTAAGCTATCCGCAACTTTAGCAGTATCTGCCGTAGTAGAATGTAATGCATAAGGTGTAGATAAAAACTGAGATGTTCCAACAGATTCTCCTTCAATAACAACTTCTAAAAAATGTGAGTTACCTCCCCAATTAAGTGAATTAAATACACCGGTACTTGGAGTGCCTTGGCCAATTTGTAAAGAAAATATACCATTGCCATTAGTACTTACTGTATGCGTCTCAGAATATGCAACTGTTCCAGTTGGCGTAGCAGTTCTTATGTTTGTTACAACACTAATGCTAGTATTTAAAACTGGGGTCCCATCTACTGAGTAGATACCTTGATAATTTATTGCTTGTGGTGATTGAGCAAAAATTGTAAATGTGCTAATCAAGGTTAATAAAGAGAATAATTGCTTTTTCATGTTCTTATTGTTTTATTAGTTTAAAGTTAAACGAGTTATTTTCTGTTGTTATATTAATAAAGTACATCCCTGTTGGTATATCTTTTAAGTCAACCTCATTACAGTTTTGTTGTGTATGTACTACTTTACCTTCTAAGTTTATAATAGCTATTTTATTTACCTGTGTGTTTATAGATAAAACATCATTAGCTGGGTTAGGATAAATTGAAATAGTGTTTGATAGTGTTTCACTAGTGCTTAAACTTCCTTTGCTGTTTGATGAAAGCAATATACTTGTTGTTGCTTCTGAGCCAATTAAAACAGGCATTCCGCCCACCCCATCGTGCTTGCTTCCAAACATTGAAACACTATTAAATGTAGCTACAGGTATAGATTTTGTTTGAGAATGAGCAACTCCTGTACTCATTAGTACAAATAACATAAATGTTCTAAAATATAACATATTCTGATTTTTTAAGAAACATAATTTTTATACCAAGCAAATGCTTTTTTTGGAGCTTCCCAATATGCGCCTTTAAAAACAAACAACATTACATAACCATACCAAACAAAAAAACCTAATAATAGTCCTACTATTCCTTTAACCATCTTTGAACCAAATGACCTGCCAGAAGAATTGCTAATAGCTTTATCTTGTTTTTGATTTACAGAACCTTTTCTGGTAGCGGTAACTTTGGTGAGCTTCCCATTAATTCTTTTTTCTTCTTTTGCTATTGTTCCACCAAAATTAGAATTTGCAACACCCATTAAAAAAGCATCTGTACTGCTTCCAGAAATATCATTATCATTAAGTACAATAGTTCCTAATGATATGTTGCTTGTTCTGTCAGATGCTTTAAAATTTCCAAATAATTCATAGTTGTATTGTGCCATAAGTTTAAAAATTAGTGATTATGAGTTTTAGTTTTAAAGTTTAACCCAAAAGTATTCTCAGATAATATTCGATGTACTGATTAAATTGTTCTTATAGTTCAAAGCGTTCATTTCACTCATTACAACCTTTTTGCTCACTATAATTTCCTGTCGTTTTTTGCGGTTACATTCGCACAAACACTACGGTTAAATGGTATCTAAAGTCATTAGAAATAAAATTGAGCAAAAGTTCGGTCAAAGGGTTCGCTACTCTAAAGATTGTGATATTCTCGCTCAACAAATTTCTGATGTAACCAACATTAAAATAAGTGGCTCTACTATTAAGCGCTTGTTTGGTATGGTTAAAGGAACTAAAGAACCTCGCCTTTACACGCTTGATGTTATTGCTGCTTATCTCGGCTATCCTTCATTTGATGATTTGATTAGTGAGTTTAATACTTCTAATAGCTTAGAAGACGATAATGCGATTAATGAAGTGAAAATTGAGCAATTATCTAAAGGTGAAAAAGTACTTGTGAGATATGAACCTGATAAAAAACTTATTATTGAATGCCTATCTAATTCTGTATTTCAGGTTCTCGAATCTGTTAATACGGTACTAAAACCTCTTGATAAAATTAAACTTAATCAAATAGTTGTATCCTACCCTTTGTTTATTTCAGAAGTGGTTCGTCACGATAAAAACATTGGAAAAATTACGGAAGCTGCCGTTTCTGGTGTAACTTTTATTGAGCGTTTATAATAGAACTTTTATACACTAATACATAAAGGTTTTAGTTGTAATTCATTTGTTTTGCTATATTAAAACACTCTATAACAATTTCATTTTTAACTTCTACAAATATTTCAGGGTGTGTTTTTGATGCGGCAAACACTTCGTCCACTCTTCTAAGCCAGTCATGGTATAGGTCATACTCTCTATTAAGTAGGTAATTTCGTTCGTCTAATAGCAAATGCAACTTGGCTTTGTGCTCTGGCAAAGCATCCATTACTCGAATCATTCTTAGAACCACTAATGCTGATGATGTTTGTCGCATCGTTTTGGCTAACTTAGGCACAATAAACATAGGGTAAGGTTTTGGTTAGATTACTTGTTTTCTTTTTTTAACTGCTTTTTAAGGGCTATTATTTCATCGCGTATTTGAGCAGCTCTCTCATAGTATCCTTTAACTATGTTTTCGGATTTTAAATGCTCTAGGTTTTTAATTTTTTCTATAATCTCTTGTTCTGTCATGATTTATGGCGGTTTTAAGCGAAGATAGTAGATAATAACGACACGAAAAAATGTTTGGATTTATTAACTTTAGTTTAATTTGACTAATGTTTGTGTTTTAGGTAATTTTTGCCTAAGATAATTATCTTCAACTGAAACATTTTCCTGTTAAACTGAAACATTTACTGAAACATTTATGTCTTCTTTTGGCTCAGGATGATTCCAAATGAACATTTAAAAAAATCATAACTGCCTGAAAACTAAAAAAGTGCTTGGTTATCAAGCACTTTTTCTTTTAGTGTATGTGATCGCGAAAGGATTCGAACCTTTGACCGTCTGCTTAGAAGGCA
>CAYVVI010000155.1:0-4072 GCA_964455265.1 uncultured Flavobacteriales bacterium
ATGAATTTTTTGAAAAAAATAAACTACGAGTACTTCTCACCTATCATTATAACAATTTTTGGTCTCCTTATAGTTGATAATTACATTGAAAAAAACAATATAAATGGAATAATATTATGGGTTACATTTCTATGTTGTTTGTCAATCGCAATTCTAATCCACACTAATCAATTCCTAAATTACTCGATTAATTTAATTTGTTATTTACTGTTTGTTGGATACCTTTTTTATAGCTATGAAATAAACTTGACAAAAGCTGAAATTAAACAAGCTTTACTTTTACCAACATTTATTGTTACATCAATCATATTTAATTTGATTTCAAATAAAACTGAGCAAAGACCTATTTTCTGGGGAAGATCAGGTGATTATAAAATTAGAGTTATCGATATGATATATGTTATAACATTAGTAGGTTTATTTTTCCTTTGGTTAACTCTCTGTTAATTTTCTCTATAAAATTTTATGGAATCCCGTCCATAAACGCATCTTCATAGCAAACAAAAAAACAAAATGCTATGACACGTTTAAAAATTTTACTCTCAACCTTACTTTTAACAAGTGCCGTTTTTGCGCAAGACAACAGCGGTGAAATTCATGGAAAACTTTTGGATGTTGACACCAAAGAACCATTAAGCTACATGCCCGTTTATGTAAAAAATGGCAATAACAAAATTGGTGCTCAAACAAGAGATGACGGTAAGTTTATTATTAAACCTCTACCCGTTGGTTCCTATACGCTATACTCAATTAGTTATGATGGTATTGAAAAAACAATAATGGTAGACATCAAAGTGGGTGCAAATAGCATTACATTTTTAAAAGAGACTTACACAACCCCACAGATGCTTACCACATTTACAAAAACTGAGTGGGTTAAACCTCTTATCAACCCCGAAGAAACATCTTTAATTACAATGGATGCAAAAACAATAGAAGAAAGTGCTGGAAAACGAGATATTTTTTCAATGGTTAGCTCAATGAATTCGGCAATAAAAAGAGACCAAAATGATAATTTATCGTTTAGAGGAGGAAGGTCTAACGATATGCTCGTAATTATGGATGGCGTTAAAATGCGAGGACTACCTAATCTGCCAGCTGCTGCGTATGAAAGTATAAACATCTATTTGGGCGGATTGCCTGCAAAGTATGGCGATACAACTGGGGGTGCTGTTATTATAGAAAGCAAAAGCTATTTTGATTATTATCGACAATGGAAAGCGCAGCAAGAAATAAATAATTAGTAAATTAGACCCTTAACGTCATCCTGAACTTGTTTCAGGATCTCAAAATTAAAGATGCTGAAATAAATTCAGCATGACAATAGGATGCTTTTTAGGCAGAAAAACATATCAAACCAACCCGATGCTGAACTTATTGCACAGTATCGAAAATCCAACAACACCAAGTTGGTGGGCGAACTGTTTAACCGTTACGCCCATTTGGTGTATGGGGTGTGTTTGAAGTATCTTAAAAAACCAGCAGATGCTGAAGATGCAGCCATGAAAATTTTTGAAAAACTACTAGAAGATTTAAAACATCATGAGGTGCAAAATTTTCAATCGTGGTTGCATATTGTAAGTAAAAATCATTGTTTGATGGATTTACGCAAACGCGCCAATGGTAGTCCAACAGTAGATTTTGAAAGCGCTTCGTACCACATTACAGATGTTAGTAATGTAGAGGAAGTAGAACTAAAAGAGGAACAACTAAATGGTTTAGAAAAAGCCATTCATCAATTAAACGAAGAACAAAAAAACTGTATTGAGTTGTTCTATTTGCAAGAAAAATGCTACCAAGAAGTGGCTGAAATAACTGGCTACACCATTAAGCAAGTAAAGAGTTATATCCAAAATGGAAAACGCAATTTAAAACTAATATTAAACGGTAACCGTGAGCACGCATAAAAACATATTTAAACAACAAGCACCAATTTCTGAACAAGAAATGCGCGATTATTTAGATGGAAAACTATCTAAAAAACAGCAGCACGAATTGGAAATGAAATTGGAAAATTCTCCTTTTGCTGCAGAAGCTTCAGAAGGTTTAGCAGACAACCCAGAAGCGATGCAAAATCTCTGGCGACTAAAAACTAAAGTCAACCTACGAGCAGAACGCCTGAACACTTCTACATGGAATGTAAAATATACATTGATAGCGGCTTCAGTAGCGGCTATCACGCTCTTAGCTGTGGGAAAATATTTGATTTTTGATACACAAGAAATTACATCATCAAAACCTTTGGTAGCCGAAAATTTAGCCAAAGACCAAGAAGAAAAAATAGCAACTTCAACCGAAATTCAAGAAGAAATTAAAGCGATTGAAAATGCCCAAGTTTTACCAGAAACAGACCAAATTACAAGTGAAAATGTAGCAGACAATACGCCTATTACACTTCATTTGGAAGAAAACATACCCGCAAAAGCTGAAGCCATTGAACATGAGTTAAAACAATCGTTGCAGATGAGTAACAAAAAAGCAGAAGCTGTTAGAATCGCTGTTCCGAAAGAAGATGCTATTGTAAAATCAAACGTAAAAACGCTCTACATTAATGGCTTGTTGGTGATTGATTATTCTGAGCAATACTCAGAATCTTCATCAGCTTCAGAACTTAGTGGTACGCCAGCAAAATACAAAACATTAAAAGATACAACGCAAGATAAAACAACCACATCCGAAACCCAGCAACAGTATGATTACAAAGACTACTTAACCCTTTCTCTTAACAAGTACAAGCAAGATAACTATAAAGCAGCGTTAAAGAACTTTTTGCTAATACTCAACCAATATCCAGAAGATTTGAATGCTAAGTTTTACGGGGGATTGTGTTATTACAACATCAACAACCCCACTAAAGCGATGGAGTTTTTCGATTATATTTTAGCTCATGACTACAACACCTTTTATCAAGAGGCGCAATTCTACAAAGCCCTTTGTTTACAACGCATGGGAGAGTATGGCAAAGCCAATTTATTGCTCAAGAAAATTGTAGCACAAAACGGTTTTTTTGCAGAACAAGCAAAAGCACTTTTGGAGAAGGAGAAATAAATTATTTTATCTTCTAAAAAGTCTGATTTAGTTAGTAATTTCGTGGCAGATTTCAAACCCACAGAATTACTATTATCACAATGAAAAAAATCAACTCTGCGCTTATCTCTGTTTACGATAAAACCAATCTTGAACATATTGTAAAAAAACTTCACGAACTTAACATTACCATTTACTCAACTGGAGGTACACAAACCTTTATTGAAGGATTGGGCGCTAAGGTAGTGCCTGTTGAAGAACTAACGTCTTACCCGTCTATTTTGGGTGGAAGAGTAAAAACATTGCATCCAAAAATTTTTGGTGGTATTCTTAACCGCAGAGATTTAGCCGATGACCAAAAACAAATTGCAGAATTTGCTATTCCAGAAATAGATTTAGTAATTGTTGATCTATATCCATTTGAAGACACCGTTGCTTCAGGTGCATCTCATGCAGATATTATTGAAAAAATTGACATTGGCGGTATTTCTCTAATCCGCGCTGCGGCTAAGAATTACAAAGATGTGGTGATTATCCCATCAAAAAATCAATACGAGCTATTTATCAATTTATTGAACGAAAAACAGGGATTTACTTCTGAAGAAGACCGCAAATGGTACGCCACACAAGCATTTGATGTATCGTCACACTACGATGGCGAAATTTACAAGTACTTTTTAGCCAATGATGAAGGCAGTTTAAAAGTGAGTGTAAAAGAAAAAAATGCTTTGCGCTATGGTGAAAACCCTCACCAAAAGGGCTATTTCTATGGTGATTTGAATGCCATGTTCCAAAAATTAAACGGCAAAGAATTATCCTACAACAACTTATTAGATGTAGATGCCGCTGTTAATTTGATGGAAGAATTCAAAAATGATGCACCTACATTTGCCATACTAAAACACAACAATGCTTGTGGATTAGCTACACGCAACACATTAGTACATGCTTACAAAGATGCCTTAGCAGGCGACCCAGTGTCGGCTTTTGGTGGCGTTTTAATTTCAAATACTAACATTGATTTAGCTACTGCTAAAGAAATTCA
>CAYVVI010000156.1:0-4072 GCA_964455265.1 uncultured Flavobacteriales bacterium
AGCTAAGAAAAAATTAGCCAGCTACGACTTGGCTGTGGTGCATCAGTTTTAGGTTTTAATAAAATGATTTCTCTAAAAATAAAAAAAAGCTTCCTAATTTTAATTTCACTTATTATTTTATTTTTTACTGGTTTAAGTTTTTACTCGTTAAACGAAAAACATTATCCCCTATTTATTTTTTCATTCTTGACTACATTGTTAATTGCTGTTACATTTTATATCTACGCAGTAGAAGCATTTGTTCAAAACGGGAAAATAACTATTAAACGTTTTTTAAGTAAGAAAATTATTGTTTCAGATTATCCAATAAATAGCATTAAAGTTGAAAAATCCATAACTAAAGAAGAAGCAAAATTGATGAGAGACAAACTCAAAATATTTTTTTTAAATCCAAAAATCTATTTATTATATCAGCTTGCCGAGAGAGTATTACTAAGAGTTAATGGTAAAAAAATAGAACTTTATGGTTTCACTAATCATAACATAAGTGAACTTCAAAAAATTTTAAACCAAACCATCAATTAATTTTTAATCATTTCCAACACCACCCTATCAATCGGAAAGGTGAAGTCCTCTTCGGTAAGTTGGGTTATATCTGCCCAACGGAGTTGCAATTCGTGTTCAAAGCTAGGTGTATTTGAAAAAGGGAAATCTTCTTCTAAAACGTTTACCTCATAATAAATGCTTACCACCTGTTGTTGTGCATCAAACACCGATGGCTGAAAAAAATCGGTGGTATAAACGTGACGAACAACTTCCACTTCTTTGCCTGTTTCTTCTAAAAATTCACGCTTTAGACAGTCGAGCGTACCTTCGCCAAATTCTAAGCCACCACCTACAAACTTGGTTACTTTATGGCCATGCACTAGTTCATCGCATAGCAAAATATGATTTTGCTTTTTGGCAATTCCGTACACCCGTATGTTGAATTTGTTTATCATATTATTTTTGTCAGTTCGAGTTTTCTAAAAGAAAGGTATCGAGAACTGTTCATATTTCGATACATCCCAACTTGGGTTGGAACACTCAATATGACAGTTAAACTAAGCTCTAACTCCCAATTCCACCACTTCCATGTCTTTAATTTGTCCTTTATCTAAAGTAAAGCGCAACAAAGTTTTCACCTTATGAAAGCCATGCACACCACATGCACCTGGGTTTAAATATAAAAAATTGCGTTTTTTATCGTACTCAACTCTAAGAATGTGTGAGTGTCCGCAAATAAAAATTTGTGGCGGATTAAAATTTAATTCGTTCACAATATTTTTGCTATATGCATAGGGTTTACCGCCAATGTGCGTCATCAGCACATCAAATCCTTCTAACGGAAAACGAATTTTTTCTTGAAATTCTCTACGCGCTAAATGATTATCAATATTACCATAAACCGCTCTTAGCATAGCAAATTCTTTGAGTTTATCTGTAACGGCTAAATCACCAATATCTCCTGCATGCCAAATTTCATCACACCCTTCAAGGTATTTTGGCAACTTTTCATCTAAGTGCCCGTGTGTGTCAGAGAGTAAAACGATGCGTTTCATTCTGTAAATGTAAAAAATAAATAGGCCTATCCCTAACCCTCTCCAAAGGAGAGGGAAAAATATAGCTCCCCCTTTGGGTGAGATGGAGGGGGCTCGTTATTTTATGTTACTTTTGTGTTCGTGAGATACTTCCTCGAAATAGCATACGATGGCACAAACTACTGCGGTTGGCAATATCAACCCAATGCCATTACTGTGCAAGAAGTTTTGACCAACGCTATACACACTATTATCAAAGACAAAAGCATTTCTTTAGTGGGCTGCGGAAGAACAGATACAGGTGTACATGCTTCGCAATTTTTTGTGCATTTTGATACTGAAGAAATAACCGAAGATTTAGAATTTGTAATGTTCAAACTAAATAAAGTATTACCTATTGATATCGCTGTAAAAAAAATATTTGCAGTAGATGACAAAGCACACGCTAGATTTAGCGCTACATCACGTACGTATCAATACTTTATTCATCAACAAAAAAATCCGTTTAAAGAAAAATACTCTTTGTTATTGGAAAGAAAATTAGACGTGGGAAAGATGATTGAAGCAGCAGCATTGCTTCCTCAATTTGATGATTTTACTTCTTTTGCACGGTTGCACAGCAACGCAAAAACCAATTTATGTAAAGTATATTACGCTCATTTTACAGAAATAGAAAATGGATTAGTGTTTGAGATAAAAGCCAACCGCTTTTTACGCAACATGGTACGTTCTGTTGTTGGCACGTTGTTATATGTGGGATTGAACAAAATTACTATTGAAGAGTTTGTAGATATAATCAATAAAAAAAATCGTTCTGAAGCAGGAGAATCTGTAGATGGTAGAGGTTTATTTTTAACTAAAATTGAATACCCTTTTTTGAATGAACAATAAAAAAAATAAAACGTGGGACGTAAAATTATTTTGGCGCATAATGCACTACGCCAAACCCTATCGTTTAGTGTTTATTGCTACCGCACTTCTTACAATTTTCTTAGCAATATTAGGCATTGTAAAGCCAATTATTATTGGTAATATGGTAAAAGATAACATCAGCCAACTTGATAAAGATGGCTTGTTATTTTGGACCTTGATTGTTATTGCGCTGATGGTAATTGAAGCGGTTGCACAATACTATCATTCATTTAACGCCAACTGGATGGGACAAAGTATTGTTAAAGATATTCGCAATGAACTATTCAGAAAAACTACACATTTCAAATTAAAATATTTTGATAAAACACCTATTGGACGACTTGTTACAAGAGCTGTATCAGACATGGAGGCCATCTCAGAAATTTTTTCGGAAGGCATCTTGGTAATTATAGGTGATGTATTAAAATTGGTTGGTGTACTTATTGCCATGTTTGCCATCAATTGGAAACTATCGTTATTAATAATGGTACCCATACCGATATTACTAATTGCAACCAACATTTTTAAACGCGCCATAAAAACCGCTTACGAAATGGTGCGCACACAAGTAGCACAGCTGAATACTTTTGTTCAAGAACACGTAACGGGTATGAACATTGTGCAAATATTTGGACGCGAAAAGCAAGAAGCAAAAAACTTTAGAAACATAAATGCAGAGCACAGAGATGCGCATATTAAAACCGTTTGGGCATATTCTATATTTTTTCCTGTGGTTGAAATTTTAAGCGCATTGTCGTTAGCATTATTAGTTATTTATTTAGTAATGCAAACAAGTGTTCCTGGTCAAGATATTTCAACAATAGCAAGCGATTTAACTACATTCATTTTGTTTATTCACATGTTGTACAGACCTATTAGAATGTTGGCTGATAGATTTAATGCCCTGCAAATGGGTATGGTTGCTGCCGAACGTGTTTTTGATGTGTTAGATACTGATGAACGAATTGTTCAAGAAGACAACATCAAAAAACCGATTGAAGGAAACGTATCATTTAAAAATGTTTGGTTCGCTTACAACGATGATGAATGGGTGTTAAAAAACATTTCGTTTGATGTAAAAGCAGGAGAGAAAGTTGCCTTAGTTGGAGCTACAGGTGCTGGAAAATCTACCATCATTAATCTAATGAGTCGTTTTTACGAATTTCAAAAAGGGGACATTTTAATTGATGGTGTAGACATTAGAAAAACCAATATTGAACATCTACGCAATAATATTTCTGTTGTGTTACAAGATGTATTTTTATTCTCTGGTTCTGTTTTAGAAAACATCACCTTAAACGATAAAAATATCACAAAAGAGGATGTAATCAATGCAGCAAAATCAGTTGGTGCGCACCAATTTATTTCTGCACTTCCTGACGACTATAATTTTGACGTGAGAGAACGCGGAGGAATGTTGTCTGCGGGGCAACGTCAGTTGCTTTCATTCATCCGTGCCTATGTTTACAATCCAAAAATATTAGTGCTTGATGAAGCAACATCATCTGTTGACACAGAAACTGAATTGCTTATTCAAAATGCCATTGAAAAACTAACTGAAAATAGAACGTCTATCATTATTGCACATCGTTTATCAACCATCAAAAAAGCAGATAAAATAATTGTTTTAGACAAAGGAG
>CAYVVI010000157.1:0-4067 GCA_964455265.1 uncultured Flavobacteriales bacterium
AAACACAGGAACATCTCCTGCAGAAAATCCGTTAAGTAAATCGTTGGCAATGGCCTTTAACCAGTTCATAATAAATTAATTTGTGTAAATATATCAACTTTTGATGATTAACTTTTGTATGATAGTTGCTCATTTCATTTTGGTAAAGATATCCATGTGGGCTTTTGCTATCTTATTCCACGTAAAATTTTGCTTTACTTTTTCATATGAATTTACTGCTAAACGCTCTTTTTCGTCACTACTCATATTGAGATAAGAAAGAAGTGCCTCTTTTAGTGAGGACTTGCAATTAGGTTTAATTAAAAAGCCATTAGAGTCATTAACCAGCACCGAAGTAGCGCCAGTATTAGAAACAATTATTGGTAATTTATAAGACATGGATTCCAAAACAACAGTAGGCATTCCTTCATACAGGGTGGGAAATACAAATATATCTGCCTGTTCATATTGCTTTGCCAATTCTTCATCTGATACAAATCCCAAAAAAGAGATGTTATCAAAATTATAGGTTTTTAAAGCATCATCGTATAATGGACCTTTTCCGCCCAACCTAAAATGAAACTTATTTTGATATCCTTCAGCATTAAGTTCTTTAACAACATCCAACAAAATATGAATGCCTTTATTGTGAGCAAATCGCGCAAGAAAAAAACAATTAACTTGTTCACCAGAATTTGGAAAAGTTGATTGACGAGTATCTTTAGGCAAATCTACAGCATTGGCTAAGGTTACTATTTTTTGCTTTTCAACATACATTTCTAAAATGTTTGTTAGGCTTCCCCCTAACGAAACTACAAATTTAGTCTTATTAAAAAGACGTTTAAATATTAATTTGAAAGGGAGTGCAATAAGTGAATTTTTGAAGCCAAAGGTTTGAAACGGCTCTAGGCCATGAGGGTTAACGATTAGTCTGTTGGATATTTTATGAGCATTGTACCATACTGATAGTCCTTGAGAATAGACAATGTAATTTGGATACTTTTTTACTACATTAAAAACCCTTCTAGAATAGTTGTATGATTCTAACAGATAATTTTTATCGGAATTAATTCCTTCTAAACCATACTCTTTTACATTTTTCTTGTCTTGAAAAATAGTAGTTTCCTTGTGTGGATGTAATACGATTAAATCAATATCATAATTAGATAATTCTTCGATAAGTAAACGCGAATGACGTTGCATCCCCCCTATTTGATGAGGGAAAATACCGTCTGTGCAAAAAACCACTCCTAACTTATTACTCATTAACGTTGTACTAATGTTTTAATGCCATCTTCTAAAGACCATTCTGGATGCCAATTTATGGTGTTTTTGAGCTTAGAAATATCTGCCAATAAATGCATTCGTTCCGTTTTTCTAACTCTATTGGGGTCTACTTCTATGCTCACCTCCTCACCTAATTCGTCTGAAAAAGCTTGCACAACTTCTCTTACAGAATATTCAATACCTCTTCCTAAGTTAAAAGTATCATAACCATCAATACTTAGTTCCATTAGAAGTTTAACGGCTCTTGCCATATCATACGTATGAATAAAATCTCGTTTAGGGTCTAAATTTCCTAATTTTAAAACGCGCTTACCTGAATTAATCTGTTGTTGAATTTCTGGTATTAAATGGGCATTCGTTTCGTTTGGACCAAAAGCATTAAAAAACCTACAAATAATTGTAGATATAGATGTTTCTAAAGAGAATTTCTTACACAATTCTTCACCTGCAAGTTTTGATAAACCATAAATATCTAATGGTTGGGTTGTATGATTTTCATTAACAGCAACATCGCTAATTGGATATACAGCAGCCGTTGAAGCAAAGAACACCTTTTTTAAATGAGGCAGATTTTTTGCTGCATTCAAGACATTTAACGTACCTCTAATATTTACATCTGAAGATTCAAAAGGGTGTTGATTGCAATAAGGTATAAAGTGAATGGCTGCTAAATGAATAATCCAAGAAGGTGATATTTCAGAAACTATCTTATAAATTTCTTGCTCGTTTCTTATATCTTCCTTAAAAAAGTGTGTATCGTCAATATCTATAAAAGCTCTATTTCCAAAGGATAAATTATCGATTACGAAAATTTCGTGATGGTATTTTTGTAATTCCTTAATGATTGCAGAACCGATAAATCCTGCCCCTCCAGTAATTAAAATTTTCTCTTTCATATACTTAAAAAGTATTTACTCCAAAGATATATTTTTCTACTAAACATTCAGAATGAAATATTAATTATAATTTTGAGCAACGCACTATAATTTATGCTTTTTAACTCTTTTGAATTTGCTTTATTCTTGCCTATAGTATTTCTGCTATACTGGTTTGTATTTAATAAACACTTAAAAATTCAAAATTTATTTCTACTTACCATAAGCTACGTATTTTATGGCTGGTGGGATTGGAGATTTCTTTCATTAATTGCCTTCAGCTCTTTTGTTGACTTTTTAGCTGGTATAAAAATTCAGGATGCAAATACAACAAAAAGAAAAAAACTTTTTTTAACAATAAGCATAATTACAAATCTTGGTTTTTTAGGTTTTTTTAAGTACTATAATTTTTTTGCAACTAGCTTAAAATCTTCTTTTGAACAAATTGGAATTACCCTAGACACGTTTACTTTAGATATTGTTCTGCCTGTTGGAATTAGCTTTTATACATTTCAAACAATGAGCTATACCATTGATGTGTATAGAAACAAATTAAAGCCAACTAAGAATATCGTTGACTTTTTCGCATACGTTAGCTTTTTTCCTCAACTTGTAGCTGGACCTATTGAACGTGCAGTAAATCTATTACCTCAATTTGAGAAAAAACGAGTTTTTTCATACGCCCAAGCAGCAGATGGTATGCGCCAAATTTTGTGGGGTTTATTTAAAAAAATAGTAATAGCTGATAACTGCGCTAAGATTGTCAATCAAGTTTTTAATGATTATCAAAGTTATGATTCCATTTCATTATTCTTTGCTGCAACACTATTTGCTTTTCAAATTTATGGCGACTTTTCTGGTTATTCAGATATAGCTATTGGAACTGGGCGTTTATTTGGTTTTAATTTAATGAAAAATTTTGCATTTCCATATTTTTCAAGAGACATAGCAGAGTTTTGGAGAAGATGGCACATTTCCCTCTCTACTTGGTTTAAAGACTACTTATACATCCCTCTTGGAGGAAGTAAAGGGTCAAAACTTAAAGTAATTCGAAACACATGTATCATTTTTGTAGTGAGTGGATTTTGGCATGGCGCTAACTGGACGTTTTTGTTTTGGGGTGCTCTTAATGCCTTATATTTCATCCCTCTTTTAATTGCTGAAAAAAACAGAAAAAACATAAATATTGTTGCTGAAGAAAAATTGTTTCCATCTTTTAAGAATTTTCTATCTATCATAGGAACGTTTCTACTTGTAGTTATTGCTTGGATATTTTTCAGGTCGGACACTATAACTGATGCGCTTAAATATTTAACTAATATGACTCTAGATTTTTCATCAGAGAAAACTCGGCTATTCCCAATTAAAGAGCTCATTTTAATTATGGTATTTATATTCATAGAATGGTTGAATAGAAACCGAGAACACGGCTTAGAAATTTCAAATCAAAATAGAATTGTTAGATGGCTAATCTATATTTTAATATTGTTTGCAACCATACTATTCAATTCACCAAATAAATATGAGTTTATATACTTTCAATTTTAAATGAAAACATTCATTATTAAAATAGTAGTGTTCTCTATAATTGTATTTGCAGCAGATAAACTGTTCATTTTTCCTATGAATAACTTACCAAAAATGCAACATGACAAAAGATTAGAAATTCTTTTAACGGGTAAAATAAATGCCGATATATACATTTATGGTTCATCAAGAGCTTCTCGAGACATAGTTCCAAAGCAGATTAAAGATAGTTTAGAAAGTTCTTGTTATAACTTAGGTTTCTTAGGGTCAAATATTGAATTTCATAATTTCCTAATTCAACAAACACTTAAGACGAATAAAAAGCCAAAACTTATCATTCTAACTCTAGATGATAAAATGCTTCAAAACAACCCTAGATTGGGCTTTAGGATGGATAAA
>CAYVVI010000158.1:0-3873 GCA_964455265.1 uncultured Flavobacteriales bacterium
ACCATATTAGTTTCAATCTTTCTAATGAGGGTTATAATGTTGCCAAGTACGTGCCATATGGCCCTGTAAAAGAAGTTTTACCTTATCTGATTAGACGTGCTGAAGAAAACACTTCGGTAGCAGGGCAAACAAGCAGAGAGTTATCACTCATCATTAAAGAGCGCAAAAGACGCTCTGCTTAAAAATTTAACATTGAAATTTGTGGTTCTTAACTTAACTTTGTTCCAGAATTAAGTATGGGAAAAGTAAAAATCATCAATAGGGACTTAAGTTGGCTATCGTTTAATGATAGATTATTGCAAGAAGCTAGCGACCCTATTGTGCCTCTCATCGAGCGCATTCGTTTTTTAGGCATCTATTCCAACAACTTAGATGAATTTTACCGTGTGCGTGTGGCTACACTTAAACGCATCATTGCCTTAGGTAAAAAAACAGTAGAGGGATTTACTGGATCACCAAAAAAATTGTTAGACGAAATCACAAACATAACCATTAAGCAACAGAAAAAATTTGACATTGCTTATCAACGTGTTTTAAAAGAACTTGAAAAGAAAAACGTATTTCACGTTAACGAAAACCAGCTAACTAAAGACCAACAAGAGTTTGTAAAAAAATACTACGAAAATGAAGTAAAGCATGAAATAGTACCCATCATGTTGAACAAAAAAAATAAGTTTCCACGTATTAAAGATAAGGCCATCTACTTGGCGGTGAAAATCCAAACTAGCAAAGACAAAGCGCATTACTCCATCATAGAAATTCCAAGAATAACCCGCTTTATTTTGATGGATGAAAAAAATGCACGCAAAGTGATTTTATTGGATGATATTATTCGCGCTAATCTTACAAGAATATTCTCGATTTTTCCTCATACAAATATCAGCGCTTATACCTTTAAAATTACACGCGATGCAGAATTAGATTTTGATGACGACATCAATTTGGGCTTACTCGAAAAGATGGAAAAAAGTTTGAAAAAACGAAAAGTTGGCAGCCCCGTGCGTTTTGTGTATGATGAAGAAATGCCAGATGACTTACTTGAGTTATTGCTAAAAAATCTAGCTTTAAAAAAAGGACAAAACACTATCCCTGGAGGTCGCTATCACAACTTTAAAGACTTTATAAAATTTCCAGATTTTGGTGTGCCAGAAATGGTTTATAGAGTTATTCCACCTTTGGAACATCCGCAATTTTGTAAATCAGATAGCATTATAAAAGAGGTCTTAAAAAAAGATGTATTGCTGCACTATCCTTATCAAAAGTTCGATTACATAATAGACCTTTTAAGAGAGGCAGCCATCGACCCAAAAGTAACAGAAATTAAAATTAATTTATACCGTGTAGCACCCAATTCAAAAGTGATGCTAACGCTTATTAACGCCATTAAAAACGGAAAAAAAGTAACTGCAGTAATAGAATTATTGGCGCGTTTTGATGAAGAAAATAATATTTTTTGGGCCAATAAACTTAAAGAAAATGGAGCCAACATTGTATTTGGTTTGCAAAACTTAAAAGTACACTCAAAATTACTTTTAATTAAGCGCATTAAAGACAATAAACAAGAACTTATTGCGCATATTGGTACAGGAAACTTCAATGAAGTAACATCAAAAGTATATTCTGATTTTTCTTTAATTACCTCCAACAAACTTTTGGCAAGCGAAGTAGAAAAAGTATTTGAATTATTTGAAAATAGTATCACTAGAAGAGTCTTTAAAGAATTGTTTGTGTCTCCTTTAAACACCCGCAGACGCTACATTGAGCTCATCAACGAAGAAATAAAAACTGCCAAGAAAAAACAACCCGCAAAAATTTTGCTCAAACTGAACAATCTTACAGATGAGAAAATGATTGAAAAGTTATACGAAGCAAGTCAAGCGGGTGTAAAAATTACTTTAATAGTGCGTGGTATTTGTTGCTTAATTCCAGGTGTTAAAGGCATGAGCGAAAACATACAAGCCGTAGCAATGATTGATAGGTTTTTGGAACACGCACGCATTGCTATATTCCATAACAAAGGCAACGAATTGTTCTACATTTCATCAGCCGATTGGATGGAGCGTAATCTAGACAGACGAATTGAAGTAACCACACCTATTTACGACAAAGACCATCAAAAAATAATTAGCGAAGTGTTAGATATTCAATTAGGTGACAACCTAAAAACACGCATCATAGATAAAGACATGAAAAATGAGTACAAGCGTGATGACAAACCAAAATATCGTTCGCACATTGCTACTTACGAATACTTTCAAAAGCAGTTGGAACTTGCGAAAAAATTGTAACTTTACACTAATTAATAGTTAAACATTACAATTATGCAAATTCAAATAAACACCGACAAAAACATAGAAGGCAGCCAACGCCTTGAAGCATACGTTAACGAAAAAGTAAGCAAAGCTCTTAACCGCTTTAGCGATCAAATTACACGTATAGAAGTTCATCTTTCTGATCAAAATGGTGATAAAGGCGGTAAAGACGACCAACAATGTAAAATGGAAGTTCGCTTAAAAGGATTGCAACCCATTACTATTACTGCAAAAGAATCTAACATGGAGCAAGCGATTAGCGCTGCCATTGAAAAAATGAAAGCATCGTTAGATAAAACCTTAGGTAAATTAGCGAACAAATAGTTGCTCATTTTCAGAGTTAACATTCTTCTCTACTTTTCAACAAAGCCCATCTGTTTAATGGCTAATATTTACATTTGACTCTGTATGATATACGGAGCAATAGACATTGGAACAAACGCAGCCCGCTTACTTATTGGTGAAGTTATTGATACTTCGCCTTATAAGGAAGTAAAAAAAATATCTTACACACGTATTCCTTTGCGTTTGGGGATGGATGTTTTTGAAACTGGACGCATATCTCAACACAAAAAAACTGAATTTCTAAAAACGCTTCAAGCGTTTAAACTTATTGCTGAAGTATTTCACGTAGATGTACTTAGAACTTGTGCCACTTCTGCCATGCGTGAAGCAACTAACGGCAACCAAGTTAAGCAAGAAATACAACGAAAATTAGGCATCGATATAGAAGTAATTTCGGGTGATGAAGAAGCATCGCTCATCTTTGAATCGTTTTTTTCAGTAGCTAAAAATCGCACAAAACCCTTTGTTGTTGCCGATTTAGGTGGTGGTAGTTTAGAGGTTTCTATTTTTGAAAAAGGGAAAAAAACAGAATCAAAATCGTTTAATGTTGGAACCATCCGCGCCTTAAAAGGGATGATTACCAAACAACATTGGGACGAACTAAACCAATGGCTAAAAGCACATATAAAAAGCAACAAAAATTATGATTTGTTTGCAACTGGTGGCAACGTTAATAAAATGCACAAAGTGTTTGGATTAAAACACATGGAGCCACTTCAAGTAAAAGACCTTAAGAAGTTTCACAACGATTTGAAAAAACTGACCTTAAACCAACGCATACACAAATACGATTTAAAAGAAGACCGTGCAGATGTTATTGTCCCTGCATGTGATGTGTATTTGCGTTTGTGCAAAGCACTAAAAATTTCTTCTATGATTGTGCCTAAAATTGGTCTGTCTGATGGAATCATTCTCGACCTACACAATCAAAATAAAAAAAGGAAAAAGAAATAAGATATTAAAACTCTTGATTGATTTCTTGAATATACGTCAGCACTTCTTCTTTTCCCAATTTCTTTTCGCTTGAAGTAATAAACATGTCAGGAAGTGCGTCCCACGTTTCTAGCATCTTCTTTTTGTAATTCGAAATATTTTTATTGATGATGCGCTGAGATTCTTTGTCGGTTTTGGTAAATACTATAACAAAAGGAACTTGCTTTTTGCCCAACCATTCCATAAATTCTAAGTCAATCATTTGTGGCTCGTGGCGGCTATC
>CAYVVI010000159.1:0-3796 GCA_964455265.1 uncultured Flavobacteriales bacterium
TTTATTTTTCTAATATAATGAACTCTACGCGTCTGTTTTTCTGACGACCTTCTTCTGTATCGTTGCTAGCAACTGGTTTTGTTTTACCGAAACCTTTTGCTACCATTCTATCTGCAGATACTCCTTTTTCAGTAAGATATTTTTGTACTGAGTTAACTCTGTCTTGAGATAGTTTGTTGTTAGTTGCATCTGTACCAACGTTGTCGGTATGACCACCTAACTCAATTTTTACCGTAGGGTTGTTTTTCATAAACTCAACTACACGATTTAATTCTGCAAACGATTCTTCTTTTAATGTAGATGATCCTGTTTCAAAGAAGATGTTATTTAAGCGTACGGTTGAACCTACTTCGATTGGTACTAAGTAAAGGTTGCGCTCAATTTCACGGTACTGTCCAACGCCTGTTAAGTCAAGGTTTTCAGACACACCAATAAAGCTTGGAGCGTTGGCGCTGAAGTCGTAGTTTTTACCGTAAGGCAATACTATTTTGTATTCACCCGTTGCTGGATTGGTACGTGCCACACCATAGTTTACACCATCTACTAAGCCGTTGTAAGCAATAGTTGCAGCAATTGGCTCGTTAGTTTTTGCATTAAGTACTTTACCTTTTACTAATACTACTGGATCTGGTTGTACTTCTTCTTTAAGTTTAATTCTTACAATGTCTTCGCGACCTTTAGAATTTTTTGAACTTGCCATGTAAGCATATTTACCAGATGCATCGATAGAGTAGTAGGCATCCCAATCTGTTGTGTTTACTTCAGATCCTAAGTTTTCTGGCGCAGACCAGTTAGTCCAAGTATCATCTAAACGTTTACTCATCCAAATATCGTTGCTGCCTAAACCACCTTCTTTGTTCGAAGAATAGTACAATGTTTTACCATCTGAAGCTAAGAATGGAGAGTGCTCATCACCTGTTGTATTTATCATTTTTCCTAAGTTCATTGGACGAGACCAAGATCCGTCTGCTTGTTTTTGAGAAACATAAATATCTTGGCTATCATTAGTTGCATCTTCTGAAAGAGAAAGCAATAAGCTTTTTCCATCTTGCGACCAGTAAGCACCTACGTAGTTACCTTTTGCCATGGTTTCGTAATCTTTAATATTTAAACCTTCTGGCTCAGACCATCCTGTTGCTGTGCGATAAATGAATGAATATCCACGTCCAACAAATTTTCCATTTTTAAAATTACCTTTAATCATCATGGTGTTTTCATCAGGGCTAACACCAGCAACGCTATTGTAAGTCTCTGTGTTAAATGGAGCACCAAGGTGAGATGCAGTAGCGGTGTTTACACCATTGCTAATATCAGACACCCAAATATCTTGTGAGTTTAGTGAACCTTTTGTGTTTCTAGGGTGGTCTGCTCTAATGAAGTACAGAGTTTTCCCATCAGGAGAAACCTTAGGGTTAATTTCACTATACTTTGTATTCAAGTTTTTGTCCATGTCTTCAACTAATTCATCGTTAAAGTTTCTGTATTTGGTGTTGTCTTTTTTACCACCAAATTTATAAATTGCCTGTACTTGATATCCATAGGTATTCATTAATGATTTCATATTATCTATATTACCAACACCCCATAGAGTTTGAGGACTATCATATTCAAGACCTCTTACATCATATTGTATAAGATTTATTTGAGCATAAGCTCTTAATCCTAACATAACAGGTATATCTTTAAATGGATTAATAAACCAGCCAATATTATAGCTTAAACCAGCAGAAAATCCACTTGTGCTGTCAACCTTAGTCCAACTTGTATTTACAAAAGAATCTTTTTTGCTTACTACACCGGTTTGACCATGTAATCCCCATCCATGATAGAATTTTACTGTTTTGTTTGCGGTTGTGTTAGGTTTTAAAAATAGTAAGCTAAGAGTGTTCGTAGAAAATTTTATGCCCTTTTCCCATTCAGGAGTTTCCCCACCACCTTTAGATACAGCGCTTCTGTATTGGTAATTAAATTCTATAAATCTTTTCTTACTTGTATAAAATGCGCCAAATAAACCTATACCAGTAGTAGAACCCATTGTATTTAATGGGGTTGTAAGTGATAGTAATGAGCCATCTGTTGGATTTACTTTTGTAGGCCACCCATTGTAAGCTTTAATGTATTCGTTTATTCCTTTGTATTGTCCCCAAGCACCATCGTAAGCGATACCCGCATAAACAGGTGCCCATTTTTTTACTTCAGGACCAAATGGGCCTTCAGTGCCTTTCCAATCTCTAACAGCAGAAAGATGAGGAACAATGTTGTGGTAGGTTTCTTTATCCACAAACCAAACTACTTCTCTAATCCAGTTTTCTTTTACCCATAGTAATGCTTGTACAGCATCTTTAGTTGGTAATTCTGCTAAAATCTTAGCAACAACATCTCTATTACAGCTTGTAATAATTGCTACAATGTTTAGTTTGGAATCTTCATCAGAAGAGTTCTTTTCTAAGTTTTGTAAAAGCAATTGAATAACTGCCGCACCTGTTGGAATGTCGGTATCATTAATAGTAGTTACCAACTTTGCATTAGGTGTAATTTTTTCGTAATTCGGTTTGTACGTTGCTTTGTATTGCTCGTACGACATTTGTGAAAACACCGTGTTCACAAATAGAATAAAAGCTAAAAGAACCGAGCTTTTAACTAAATTAATTGTTGTTTTTTTCATTGTATTTTTGAGGTTTTGGTTTAAATTACTTTTCAAAAAAATGCAGAGGTCTCGGCCACGTTTATTTTATTGACCAAACCTCAATGCAATTAAATTTATGGCGAGCCCCTGCAAAATTTTTTAATGGCATCGTGTAGTGTTTGGTCTACGGTACAAAGGTGCCGTGATAATAAGAGATGTGAAATACGGATAAATGCGTAATTTGTCTACGTAGAATTACGTAAGTTAAGAAACTAAGTGGTGTTGAAATGCAAAGCGCACAACTCCTGCAACGTTGCTTACGCCAAGCTTTTTAATAATGTTTGTGCGATGGGTTTCAACAGTACGAGTGCTAATGAATAGCAGTTCGCCAATTTCGGCACTTGATAGCCCATTGGCAATATGTTTTATGATTTCAATTTCACGTTCAGTAAGGTTTGCTAAATCGCCTAATGAACTTGTAGCTTGTTCTTTTTTAGTGATAAGAATTTTGGCAATGTCAGATGAGAAATACTCTTTGCCTGCGTGCACTGACTTTATAGCATTAATAAGCTCTTCTTTTTCGGTGGTTTTTAATAAAAATCCTTTTACACCCAAGCTCATCATTTTTTCAATGATGCTTTTTTCTTCGTTCATAGTAAGCATCATAATTTTTTGGTTGGGGTAGTGCTTTAGAATTTCTTCTGCACAGCGCATGCCATCCATTATAGGCATGTTGATGTCAAGAATTACCACATCGAAACTTGCTAGTTTAAGCTTGTCCAGCACTTCTTTACCGTTGTTGGCGGTGGCATTTACTTTTAATTCACCTCCAGATTGTAACATATCTGTAAGCCCGTCAAGTATAATGGTGTGGTCGTCTGCCAATAAAAGCGAAATCATGCTAAAGAGGAATTTTTACAGTGGCTAAAGTACCACTATTAGGGCTAGGTTCAAAATTTACTTTTCCGTTAATGGTATCCAATCGGCTATTAATATTCAATAAACCAATGCCGTCTTTTTTTGTGTTTGTGTCAAATCCTTTTCCATTGTCTTCTACAATAAGCACTACATTTTTTCCAGATTTGAATAACTGTACACTTACTTGAGAGGCACCACTATGTTTTATAATGTTGTTTATGAGTTCTTGTGTAACACGATAAAGCGTAATTT
>CAYVVI010000160.1:0-3787 GCA_964455265.1 uncultured Flavobacteriales bacterium
ATTTTAGCCATGGCAGGTAATGCCGTTGGTTTAGGAAATTTCTTGCGCTTTCCCGTTCAAGCCATCCAAAATGGAGGTGGCGCTTTTATCATCCCTTACTTGGTATGCTTTTTATTGATGGGTTTACCCTTATTATTTGTAGAGTGGAGTAGTGGTCGTTTTGGTGGAAAATTTGGTCACCACAGCACGCCATTTATTCTAGATTCAATGGACAAACGTAAGTTTTGGAAATACGTAGGCGTGTTCGGAATTTTCACCAATGTTGCCGTGGCAGCGTACTATTGCTACTTAGAATCTTGGACCTTATCATGGGTGTGGCACTCTATTTATGGTTCTTTCAGTGGAAAAACACAAGCAGAAGTAGCTAACTTTTTTGGAAGTTATATTTCTTTAGATACCATCGAACCAATTATTTTTTGGGTAATCTGTTTGGCACTTAACACATGGATTTTATCTCGCGGATTAAGCGGAGGTGTTGAGAAAGCCGCAAAAATAGGTATGCCATTGTTATTGATCTTTGGTGCATTTTTGGCGTATAAGGCCATCACATTAAAAGCAGGTGAACACGGTGCTTTATTTGACGGAACATTAGGTCTGAACTTTTTATGGGATCCAATTTTTGTAGACGCCAACGGAGAATATACCTTGCTCAATCCTAAAATATGGCTGGCAGCTGCGGGGCAGGTGTTCTTTACACTTTCGTTGGGTATGGGTTCTATTCATTGTTATGCTTCTTATATCAGAAAGAAAGATGATATTGCGTTAAATGCTATGAGCGCAGGTTGGATGAATGGCTTTGTTGAAATTGTATTGGGTTCGGCAATTTTAATTCCAATCGCAGTAGGTTATTTAGGTATAGATCAAGTGGTAGAAATGACTAAAACAGGTGGTTTGGGCTTGGGCTTTAAAACACTTCCTTATTTGTTTGAACAATGGGGCGGTGCATTAGCCGTTGCCGCAGGTGTAGCATGGTTTGGTTTGTTGTTCTTTGCAGGTGTTACCTCATCATTAGCAATGGGAACACCTGTTATGGGCTTCTTGCAAGATGAATTTGGTTGGAAAAGAAAAAACTCTGCGCTTGGTTTTGGTTTTATAGTGCTTTTGTTGGGTTTACCAACGGTAGTATTTTTCGATTATGGTGTGTTTGATGAATACGACTACTGGGCAGGAACAGTATCTTTAGTAGTATTTGCCTTGTTCGAAATTATTTTATTTGCTTGGATATTTGGTATAGACAAAGGTTGGAAAGAAATTACTGATGGTGCAGATATTAAAGTGCCAATGGTGTTTAAGTTCATCATTAAATTTGTTACACCAGTTTTACTTGGCTACGTATTTATTATGAGCTTACCTGGCATTTGGGATCAAATAACTAATAAAGCACTCAACGCAGAAATTGCTAATGCTATAGATGCTACTCAACTTGCGGCATTAGAAACCAAAAAACTATTCGTAAATATTTCAAGAGCAGGATTACTTTTACTATGGTTGTCCATTGCATATTTAGTTTACTACGCATACAAAAAACGCATTAAAGAAGGGAGATTCACATCATGACAAATTCTGCACTAATCACCATGTTGGTTACCCAAATTTTGGTAACGCTTATTACAGGATACTTTTTTTATAGAGTGCTTACGTCTAAGCCACGTCCTGAGCCAGATTCCTTTTCGGAAAATGATGAAAACAATGGATAACGACCATGCTTGAGCATCTTAAAAATTATTTTAAATTTTCAAAAACTGAAAAAAGAGGAGTGCTCGCATTATCCTCTTTTTTGCTTTTATTAATGCTTCTTATTTGGCTAAAACCTTTCGAAAATAACACTGCCAAATTGCAAAACGCGAATTCATTCAAACAAGAAATTGCACAATTTTACGAAGCCGATAGCTTAAAACAAGAAGAGTTTAAATCTCGCTACAAGAAATCCTATACAAAAAACGATTACTCCAAAAAGAAGTACAACTACGAGAAAAAGGAATTTCAAAAATTTGAAAAACCTGCCATTTCTCCAATAGACATAAACTCTGCAACAGCCGAAGATTTTGATAAATTAAAAGGCATTGGAGAATATTTGTCTCAAAAAATTATTCAATATCGAACTTATTTAGGAGGATTTTATTCCGTTGAACAACTTAAGGAAGTGCGTGGACTAAAGCCCGAAGTTGTTGAGCAAAATAAGAGTTATTTGATAGTCTCAAAAACTGGCCTATCAAAATTAAACATCAACTCTTCCGATTTTAAAACACTGCTAAAACACCCTTACTTAGAGTACAACGATGTAAAGAAAATTTTTCGTCTAAGAGATTCACTTAAAACCATTTCATTGCAAGATGTGCAAAGAGCTTTTCCCGATACCTTATTCACAAAAGTTTCTCCCTATTTAGAATGACCATAGAAGATAAAATAAAACAAAATGTCCGTGATGTAGCTGATTTTCCGAAGCAAGGCATTTTATTCAAAGACATTACTACATTATTTGAGAAACCTTTCATTTGTGCAGATATTGTAGATGAACTCGTGGCAAAATGTCAGCCACTAAATTTAAATGCTGTTGTTGGTGTTGAAAGTCGTGGGTTTTTATTCGGGCCTATGCTTGCCATTAAGCTAGGCGTACCCTTCATATTGGCACGTAAAAAAGGAAAACTGCCTTACAAAACAATAAGCCAGTCGTATTTGTTAGAGTACGGAAAAGCCACTGTTGAAATAAACCAAGACGTGATACAGCCCAACTGGAACATACTCATACATGATGATTTATTAGCAACTGGAGGAACTGCAGAAGCTGTTGCTAAAATTATTTTATCTGAAAAAGCAAATGTAGCAGGGTTCTCTTTTATCATTAATTTAAGTTTTTTAGATGGTGCAAAAAAGTTAACACCTTATTCCGCCAATATTATTAATTTAGCCACTTATTAAAAATAACCGAATTAGACTTAAAGATGGATTTTTTACAGAACGAAAACCAAATGATGATTGCGCAAATGGTGCGTGATTTCGCCCAAAAAGAAATACTTCCAAACAGATACGCGTGGGATAGAGACGAACATTTCCCTGTAGATGTTATGAAAAAAATGGGAGAACTTGGTCTATTAGGTATTTACATTCCAGAGCAATACGGAGGTAGCGGTTTTGGTTATTTTGAATATGCTACGGCACTCATGGAATTAGGTAAAGTATGCGGTGGAGTAGGGTTGAGTGTAGCAGCACACAACTCATTATGCACAGGACATATTTACTATCACGGTTCCGAAGAACAAAAGAAAAAATATCTTCCCAAATTAGCATCTGGCGAATGGATTGGCGCTTGGGGTTTAACCGAAGCCAACACGGGTTCTGATGCCATGCGCATGAAAACCACAGCCGTAAAAGACGGTAGCGATTGGGTAATAAACGGTACTAAAAACTGGATTACACATGGTTTATCCGGTGATGTAGCCGTAGTATTAATTCGCACAGGCGAATTGTTAGACAGCAAAGGCATCACCGCATTCATTATAGAAAAAGGTACACCAGGTTTTTCTGCTGTAAAAATTACAGACAAACTAGGCGTTCGCGCTAGCGAAACAGCCGAATTAATTTTCGATAATGTGCGTGTACCACAAGAAAACGTTATTGGTGAAGTAGGCATGGGTTTTGTGCAAGCCATGAAAGTGCTAGACGGTGGTCGTATTTCTATTGCAGCATTAAGTTGTGGTATTGCTAGAGGCGCATTAGAAGCATCGTTAAAATATTCCAAAGAGCGCGAGCAATTTGGCAAACCCATTTCAGAATTTCAAGCTATTGG
>CAYVVI010000161.1:0-3728 GCA_964455265.1 uncultured Flavobacteriales bacterium
GTTTTTGCAATGTGTAAAGCTGTTGCTTTATCTTCCATGGCGCAAGGGCCAGCTATTAAAGTGAATTTTTGCATGACTAATTTTCTTTTGCTTTTTGTCCTAAATACCCACTATGATGACGCTTAGCATAATCTTCTTTTGTAAAACCAATGCGTTCCATCAATAAAACGACTAAAACATCTCCAACTACGGTCATTACTGTGGTAGAAGTGGTGGGTGTTAGTTCAAGCGGACAAATTTCTTTTGGGTGACCTGTGTGCAAAACAGCGTGAGAAAGCTGAGCTAATTCAGAATCGGGATTGCCTGTAAGACAAATAATCGGTACGCTTGGATGTAAATTTTTAGCAAGCGTAATCAATTCTAAAATTTCTCGTGTTTTCCCAGAATTGGAGATTAAAAATAGGACATCGTTTTCTTGTAAAATGCCTAGGTCTCCATGCTGTGCTTCGCTTGGATGAATAAACACCGCAGTAGTACCTGTAGAGCTTAGTGTAGTTGCAATATTGTGACCAATTTGCCCTGCTTTGCCCATTCCACTAACCACTACTTTTCCTTTTAGTTGCTGTGTTTTTTCCAATATAATGGCAATAGTTTTTTCAATACTACCATCAATAGGAATGTTTTTAATGGCCTCAATTTCTTGAGCTATCAGATTATTTATTTTATCAATTAGCATAAATCAAAGTTAAAGTTTTCCATTCGATTTTAAAGCATACACACTTAAATACCATAATACACGTGCACCAACGTTGGCATTCCACTCATCATTGCCTGGTGCCACTTCATTAAGGTCGAAGCCAATAATTTTTTTACCAGATTCTACTAATTTTCTCAAAAGATAGGCCGCTTCTTCAAATTCTAATCCGTCTGGTACAGGTGTGCCAGTGTTGGGGCAGAGATAAGGTTTTAGTCCATCAATATCAAAACTGATGTATACATTTTGAGGGAGTGATTTTATAATGTTGTCAACAATTTTTCCCCATGTAGAGGTGCCATCGTATATGGCAGATTTCATTTGCCAATCGAAAAATGTTGAAATGACTTCTGAATCGTTTATAATATCGATTTCATCTTGGCAAATATCGCGAATACCTACTTGTGTTAAGCGCACCAAATTAGGTAGCTTTAGGGCATTAAACATAATACTGGCATGCGATTGAGCAAATCCTTCATAGCTGTCTCTCAGGTCAGCGTGGGCATCAATTTGTAAAATACCAAACGAACCGTAGTGTTCGTTCATGGCTTCCATCAAACCAAGAGGTGTGCTGTGTTCTCCGCCTAAAATAGCAGGTATTTTACCTTGTTTTATATACTCTAAAGCGTTTGTTTTTATGGTGTTTTTTAGAGTGTTTTGATGTTGTTCTACTTCGTCTAAAACTTTTTTAAATTGAGGACTTGAGTTAATATCTCCACCTTCTTCTAAGAATTTTATATAAGGAATAGTTTTTTTGCAACAAGCAGCATTTAACGTTTCAATTTCTTTAGAAATTGGTTCCATATACAACTTACTTTTCCAAGCATCTGCGCAAAATGGGTGGTAAAAATCTAGTTGTACAGAGGCATCTAAAATGGCTTGCGGCCCTTTAGACGTTCCTTTAGTATAAGATGCTGTTGCATCCCACGGAATGGGCATTATTACTAAATCAGCTTCTTCTTTGGTGTACGGAAAACCAAAAATATTACCATTTTTTATACCAACGCCACTAGGGTTAAAATCGCTCATAATTGTTAATATCTATTTATTAATTTAATATAAAATTTACGTCAAAAATAGTGCTTATATTCTATAAAATATGTTACTTTGAAAAGTATGAAAAGAATTTTATTAATATTGTTTGTTGGATTGTTTATTTCAACAAACGCACAGAAGATTGCTCCAACAAATATAGCTGGAAAAGCATTTAGAAATTGGCTTAAAGAAAATTGGTATGATAACAAATTTACGTTGCTAGGTTACGATTATGCTAGAGAGCAAATGTATAATGATATCGATAATATTGATAATAAAATATCATGTGTTTACGCTGGGTATACCGTAAATTTTACTCCGCAATCAAGCCCAATAACGCCCGTTTTTGATTTAGGGATTTCATGTGAGCATACTGTTCCACAAAGTTTTTATAATGATGCAGAGCCGATGCGCTCTGATGTTCATCATTTGTTTCCGACCTACAATCCTTGGAATATAGAAAGGAGTAATCACCCGTTTGCTGATATCAATGACAATACTACAGATAAATGGATGATAAATAATACATCATCTACAACCATTCCAACTTCTAACATTAATAGTTATGCCGAAAGCGATGGCAATAACTTTGAGCCAAGAGAATTAAGTAAAGGTAATACTGCAAGAGCCATATTTTATTTTTATAGCATTTACACAGGAGGAATTAGAGATATTTCTGAGATTGGAAATTTAAACACATTGTTTTCTTGGCATCAAAACGATGCTCCTGATGCTGCTGAAGAAAGAAGAAACGATAGAATTGCCTATTATCAAGGCAATCGTAATTTCTTTGTAGATTATCCGGAATGGTTAAGTTATGCTTGGGGATTTTCTTCACCAACAGGTAAACCCATTTTAGAATTTACACGTGGGTTTAAAAAAATTGCGAGTACAACTGCTGTTAACAATACGTTTAGCTATGAAGTAGAAATTTCTCCCGCGCCAAGCAGTACCGAGAATATTTTAGTTACTGTTTTAGAGTCAGAATTAGACCCATCTCATTATACATTAAGTAATACAAGCTTAGTTTTTAATGCAGGTACTTCAATCCTTACGTTTGATATAACCTTTAAAGCTTCTTTACCAACAGGTCCAACACATCACATTAAGTTTGGATTAGCAGGAGCTTCAGCTAACTTAGATGCTGGGCACTATTCCCAATTTATACTTCGGTTAGATGGTATAAATTCTGCCGAAGAAAACACTCGTCTTAATTATTCTTTTTACAACAACGTTATTACTTTAGATGATTATAGTTTCTCATCTTACATGGTTACTGATAACATTGGTAGAACTGTTGCTGAAGGAGAATTTAGAAATACAATTGATTTAAATCATTTAGATGGTGGAATGTATTTTGTTCAAGTATTTTCTCCATCCACAAAGAATACCATTCGTATTATTAAGCAATAATTTTAATGCAACCAAAATTGGTCAAAACGGCCGATGGCTCACATTCTTTGTATTTAGAACATTTGGATGAACACTACCATTCTGTGCATGGTGCGGTAAACGAAGCGCTGCATGTGTTCATCAAAAATGGCTTATCAAAAGTTGCGGAGACTACTTCTACAATTAAAATTTTTGAAATGGGTTTTGGTACAGGCTTAAATGCTTTAGTTACTAAGCAATTTGCTCAAAATAATAATTTAAAAATAGACTATTCTGCTATTGAAGCTTTTCCTCTTTCTTGGGATGAATGCAAACCCTTAAATTATTTGGAGCAATTGAATGCACTAGATTTGGCTGCATTTTTTCAAGCCATTCATCAAGTAGAGTGGAATAAAAAAACAGCTATTGATGAGCAATTCTCATTGCATAAAATTCATGCAAAAATTGAAGATGTTTCACTAAATGAAACGTTTGATTTAATTTATTTTGATGCCTTTGGTCCACGCGCACAAATCGATATGTGGACAAAAGAAATTTTTCAAAAACTATATAACGCTACCACAAATAATGGTGTATTTGTTACCTATTGCGCCAAAGGTCAAGTGCG
>CAYVVI010000162.1:0-3624 GCA_964455265.1 uncultured Flavobacteriales bacterium
AACACGTCTGGTTTTGGTCCAGAAGAGTCTAGGTTCGAGCCCTAGTGGGACAACACAGTTATCTAGAAAAGAGTTTGGTTTCCAAGCTCTTTTTTAATTTCCAATCAGTTAGCATTTTTTACAAGTTCCATTAGGAGACAATTTTTGATTAAAAAGGATAAAAATGTTTCTGTTAATGTTTCTGTTGGCAACAAAAAATGTTTCTGTTGAGGATAATTATCTCAGGTAAATTCTCTAAAAATTTAAACGTTAGTCAAAATGTACTAAAGTTAATAAATCAAACATTTTTTCTTGTCATTATTATCTACTATCTTCGCTTTAAACCGCCATAAATCATGACAGAACAAGAGATTATAGAAAAGATTAAAAACTTAGAGCATCAAAAATCTGAGGAAATTGTAAAGGGATATTACGAAAGGGCTGCCATGATCCGAGATGAGATAATTGCATTAAAAAAGCAGTTAAAAAAAGACAATAAGTAATCCTAACTTTGATTTAACTTAACCTAAACTTCAATTTCTATGTTTTACGCAAATTATTTTATTGTACCATCATTAAGAAAAACAATGGGAGACACATCAAGTGGCCGAATATATTTCAAGATGGCTTGTATGATGAGTATCACACCAGATGGTATGGCGAAATTAGATAAATTGTTAGACGAGCCCAATTATCAAGATAATGATCGATGGGATGATTATGCTGACTGGGACGAGCGAGTTAAAGACTTATTTAAAGTATACTCAACGAATCCAGACATATTTTATCTCGTTATGCGTGATGCAGTTAGAGAAGAATCTGAGTTGACTACGAAAATAACCCAAAATTAATTCTGATAACTTTTAGCTACAAAAAACTAAAAGTTCTATTACAATCGCTCAATAAAAGTTACACCAGAAACGGCAGCTTCCGTAAGTTTACCAATGTTTTTATCGTGACGTACCACTTCTGAAATAAACAAAGGGTAGGATACAACTATTTGATTGAGTTTAATTTTATCAAGAGGTTTAAGTACTGTATTTACAGATTCGAGAACCTGAAACACAGAATTGGATAGGCATTCAATAATTAGTTTTTTATCAGGTTCATATCTCACAAGCACTTTTTCACCGATAGATAATCGTTCAACTTGAACTTCACTAATGGCATTATCGTCTTCTAAGCTATTAGAAGTATTAAACTCACTAATCAAATCATCAAATGAAGGATAGCCGAGATAAGCAGCAATAACATCAAGCGTGTAAAGGCGAGGTTCTTTAGTTCCTTTAACCATACCAAACAAGCGCTTAATAGTAGAGCCACTTATTTTAATGTTGGTTACATCAGAAATTTGTTGAGCGAGAATATCACAATCTTTAGAGTAGCGAACCCTTTGACCGAACTTTTGCTCAATTTTATTTCTAATGACTTTAGATACCATTTAACCGTAGTGTTTGTGCGAATGTAACCGCAAAAAACGACAGGAAATTATAGTGAGCAAAAAGGTTGTAATGAGTGAAATGAACGCTTTGAACTACAAGAACAATTTAATCAGTACATCGAATATTATCTGAGAATACTTTTGAAATGAACTTTAAAAACTATTCAAAATGAAACTAATACCAATTAAAGGTTTTTTCGGAGACAAAGTATGTAAATACTGTAATGAGAAGAAAACCATTCTTTCATCTTACGGATGTAGTGCTAGCCCAACCAATAAACATGTTTGGATAAATGCTTAATATCTAAAAATCATGCAAAAACTAAAAATTACACTACTCATAACCAACCTAATCGCCTTTGGTTCTTTTGCTCAACAAGCCCTTACAACATCAGGGGGAACTGTATCTGGAAGTGGCGGTAATTTATCCTATACAATAGGACAAATAGACTATACAGCAGTTAACAATAGTGAGGGCTCGCTATTACAAGGGGTACAACAACCCTACGAGATATTTACTCTATCAACAACAGAAAACTTTTCTAATCTATCCGTTTCTGTATATCCTAATCCTACAAGTGACTTACTAATGATTAGTATTGAAGAAAGTAAGATTACAGATTTAGAATATACAGTAATAGACCAGCAAGGAAAAAGCATTAAGAGCAATAAAATTAGTAGTTCTAATACTATCATTTATTTTGAAGAAATGGCAAATGGCATTTATTATATTGTCATTACTTCTCAAGAAAAATCAGTACACACAATCAAAATTATTAAAAACCAATAACCATGAAAAACACAGTATTAACAATCAAATCAACATTGATACTCCTTTTAGCAGTATCGTTTACAAACATTAGTGCACAAGCACCTAATAAAATGAGTTATCAGGCGGTGGTGCGTGATGCAAATAATACTTTAGTTAAAAATCAAGCGGTAGGCGTTCAAATTAGCATTTTGCAAGGCAATGCAACAGGAACAAGTGTATATTCTGAAACCCATGCACCAAGCACAAACGACAATGGGTTGTTTAGTATAGAAATTGGAGGAGGTAGTAGTTCAGATGATTTTTCAACTATAGACTGGTCAGATGGACCATATTTTATTAAATCAGAAACAGATCCAACAGGCGGAACTAATTATACCATTACCGGCACAAGTCAACTAATGAGCGTACCATATGCATTCCATGCAAAAAATACTGACTCTTGGACACGTATAGAAGACACAACCTATACCATGAATAGAATTGTTATTGGCCCACCATCGCCTCATAAATTGGATAATTTAACTATAATGAGCACAAGTAATAATGCAATTGCCTCTATTCGTTCAACGGTTGGGCATTCAGTATTGAATCTTGGGTCTGCTGATAATTTCGACTCATATCTATTATTGAGAAAAGGTAATGGAAATACTGCTGGGTGGTCAATTTTTAGAAAAGGGACAGACAACGATAAATTAGTTTTTAGAAGAGGAGAATCGTCTGGTCTATTTGAATATTTAACTTTAGATATTTCTGGGAATTTTGGTATTGGCACAACAAATCCGTCAACAAAATTGCATCTTGAAGGCGGAGATACATATATGTCAACTGCAAACACAGGAGTTATTTTAACATCACCAAACGGCAGTTGTTTTAGATTAACAGTTGATAATTCTGGCAGTATAATTTCAACACCCATTACCTGCCCTTAAAAGTTAATCAGTATACACCTCCGCTTGAAATTCAACAACATCTGGCGCACCCTCAGATAGTATTGTTCTGATGGCTGTGTACATAAACTCTTCCCGGAAGTAATACTTCAGTTCTCGTAGCTCTGTTTCAAGATTATTAATATTAGCTTGTAGAACGCGTTCTGGTATGACCAGATAATAAACATCGTGTGCAAAGCAATAGTGCATGTGATATGTATATCCATTTAATAAAACAGGTTCAAGATTTACGCTCAATGGAAATAGGATCATATCCACTGTATCAACGAATTTTTTATCTGGCGATAATTTCCCAATTTGAAAATTCGTCATGCTAGCCATAAGCATTCCATTATCAATAAAACCAATGCGCGGATATACGGTCACTAAGCTTTCTCGCTGAGCGATTATTAACTCACTAGGCATGTGAATCTTTACCAAACTAGTTTGTGGGTTAAACTCTACCTTATACGACACCTTGTTAATGATTAATTCACGTTGAATAA
>CAYVVI010000163.1:0-3581 GCA_964455265.1 uncultured Flavobacteriales bacterium
GATTTGATAGTTGTTTCGGGAGATTTGGGCGCAGCGTATATGGGGCTTCAAATTTTAAACAGAGAAAAAGAGGTTTGGAAAGAAAATCCTGAAATACAGCCAGATTTAGATGGTAACGACTACGTTTTAGAGCGCCAATTGAAGCCAGAAGCTAGAAAAGATATTATTTCCCTTTTACAACAATTGGGTGTTAAGCCAACAAGCATGATAGATATTTCAGATGGATTGGCTTCTGAGATAAAGCATATTTGCAAGGCATCAAGTGTTGGTGCAAAAATTTATGAAGATAAAATACCAATCGACCCACAGACTTACAATATAGCACGTGAATTTAACATAGACCCTACAACTGTGGCTTTAAGTGGAGGTGAAGATTATGAGCTGCTATTGACTATCGCTCAAGCCGACTTTGATAAAATAAAAGGAAACCCTAACTTAACGGTAATAGGACACATAACTAAAGACACGAATGTGTGTAAACTAATAACTAAAGGTGATTCTGAGGTAGATTTGAAAGCCCAAGGATGGGATTCTTTTAAGGGATAAACCTATTTGGAAGATGTTCCTTTAGGGCCTTTCTTCTTTTTGTCGTCTTCGTCTTCTGTTTCAACTATACCACCATCATCATCGATTGTGCCGTTTCCACTAGTATTAGAGGTAGGATCTGATTTTAAGGCAAAATCACTACTTTCTTTTTTATTGAGGCGCTCTTGTTTTGTACAAGAAGCCATCAAAAGAGCAACTATAAATAATATGTTAATTACGTATTTCATATCTAATTACAACACAAATGTAAAACATTATTTTACTAATTCCTAACAATTTATACTTTTTTTTAACAATTAGGTTTCGATTTTTAAAGGAAAAATAATTTCTACCCTTGTACCAACAACATCTCCTTGTTGGTTTAAAATATCTTCTGGGCCAAATACTTCAATTTTTTTGTGGATATATTTTTCTAAAAGTTCTATCCTTCTTTTGGTTATTTCTACGCCTCTCGAGTCGTGGTGTGAAGTTTGCTTATTTTTAGAACTTGCTGATATGCCAACACCATCATCCTCAATTAAAATAGATAACTTTTCGCCTTTAGCAATTGGATGAATACTTATTTGAATATGCCCCTTTTCTTTTGGTAAAATACCATGCCAAATACTGTTTTCGATAAATGGTTGAAAAAACATAGGCGGGACACTAATGTTATCGGTATTCAATTCTTCAGAAACATCTATTTCATAGGTTACTTTATCTGGAAATCTCATTGCTTCCAAGCTTAAATAGAGTTTTATTCTATCGAGTTCATCTTTAAGGGTTGTTAGGTTGTTGTGGGCGTTTGTGCTTTCAAGATTTTTGCGAATTAATTTTGCAAAACTTGTTAGATATTTATTGGCAGACAACCTGTCTTGTGTATTGATGTAGAATTGAATAGAATTAAGTGCGTTAAATATGAAGTGCCTATTCATGCTAGAGTTTAACGACTGTTGCTCTAGGTCAAGTAATTTGTTTTTGAACATAATCTGTTCGGTTTCTCTTTTGCGCTTGTTTACTTGTGTTCTCCATTTGTAAACGGCAAACACAATTAAAACAAAGCTTATGCTACAAAGTAAGATAAACCACGTTGTAAGCCAAAACGGAGGAGTTATTACAAAATTGAACACAATGGGAGCGCTCCATGATTGGTCTTCAATTGAAGAAACCTCCACTTGAAATGTATAACTTCCATACGATAGGTTTGAAAACGTTGCTGATGTTGATTTTGTTGGTGGTGACCATTCTTCTTCAAAACCATCTAACCCCAATAATTTATATCTGTAAACAAACCCATCTGGGTTTGATAACGAAATCGCTTCGTAATTAAGCGTGACATGATTTTGATTGTAGGTTAATTTTAAGCTGTTTGGCAACCCAGTTGTATCGTTTGTTTTAATATTGGAGTAGTTAGAGAGGGGTTCTAAAAAAAGCAAGATGGAATTTATGGTTAGCACAGGTTCGTAATCGGAAGTGTTAGCCGGAGGATTGTTATCCGCTTTTTTAACAAGCCCCATTCCTGTACCAAACCATAGCACACCATTGTTATCGAAAAAAGCGGAATTTTGATTGGTTTCTAAATTCTCAATTCCGTTGTAGGTTGAAAAACGTTTCGTGCTAAATTTTGTGAGTGTATTGTTTTCATCAAAATCAACAGACAAAAAATAGAGTCCATCGTTTCTGCCCGCCCAGTAAGCATTTTCTTGATTGGGGTCTGCAATAAAAAAGTTGACACTATTAGAAAAATATTTTTTGGAAAGCTGAATGGGCGTAATTTCTTTTGAAGCAATATTAAACAGAAACAGCCCTGTGCTAGTTCCAATAAAAAGATTCTCATCTGATATTTCTATAGAATAAATCTCTGAGTTAAGGGCAATGCTATCAACGTCTAAAACCAGTTCAAATTCTTTTCCGCTAGTTGTTTTATAAACGCCATTTTTACAGCCCAACCAAATACTTCCGTTTTGGTCTTGTTTTATGCTGCGGGTTCTGTATCCGTAAAATCCTAGCGTATCTTGAATAGAAGTAAATTTTTTATTCTGATAAATAGCAATGCCGTCTTTGCATCCAATCCATAGGCGAGATTGTTTGTCCTCAAAAAGAGCTGTAACCCTGTCTGATGGAAGCCCATCTTCGATAAAAAAATTCTCAAAACGCTTGCCATTAAACTTAGATAAGCCACTGCTAGTTCCAAACCAAATATTTCCCATTTTATCTACGGCAGATGCCCAAACGGTATTGTTGGGCAAACCATTGTTGGTGGTGTAGTGATAATAATTTTCGCCTTCTTTTTTAAATACTCCTTCGGTGTAGGTTGAAAACCAAATTTCTTTTCCCTTTTGAACAATAGACATAATTTGCTCGGAAGGCAATCCATCTGCTTTTTTGAATGTAACAAACTCTTGTTTGGAGTAAAACTTTAATAACCCTCCGCCATCTGTCCCTATCCAAATGTTGTCTTCTTTATCTTGAAAAACTATTTTAGCATCTTCAAAAGGCAATCCGTTGTTTTTATTAAAATGCGTTGTAGTGCCATTGGCGCGCAGTCTGTATGTGCCTTGTTTTGTCGATAACCAAATAGATTTATCGTTATCTACAAACATAGAAGAAATGACCAACGATTTAGGCATTGAGTAATTAGTGGTAAGAGGAATTAATTTCTTGTTTGAAAACAAAAAAACATCGTTTTCAGAAAGGATGAATAAAGAGTCTTTACTAAATTGAAAAACATCTTTAATCAACACCTCTTCATTGTCATAAATAACGGGCTCAAAGCCCTTTTTTGTAGTATTAAAAACATACAGTGGTATTGCCGAGCCCCACGCCAAAACATCTTTATTTTTTGAAACAAACACAGAGCCAACGCTATTGTCGGGCAAATCAAATGTTTTAGCATTTTTAAGATTTCCTTTTGGCAAAAAGACTATTCCTTTTTTATAAACAGCCAACCAAAGGTTGTTTTCATAATCTTCATCAGCATCAAAAATATTGTTACCTTCTACTAAAGAAGTGGCGTCAATTTGTGAGATTTTTTTATCGTTAAACAAGGTAATGCC
>CAYVVI010000164.1:0-3556 GCA_964455265.1 uncultured Flavobacteriales bacterium
TGTCATCAATCATCGCGAAGCGGAGTTTTCTGAACGGTTTGCCGACATCATCGCCGCCGGAGGCGGCAAGTCGATCCGATCATCGGGAAGAAGGGTGTAGGGTGGAAGCGGAGGGAGAGAAGGAAGGAACCCCGCCGTTAGCGCGACAGGGTTCCCGGTCTGGACACCCAATAGAGGGGCATTCCAAACGGATCATCGACTAACGTAGCTGGAATTGTCCGAGTTGTCTAGCGCCTTCGGCCGCGCCATTGGCGACTGACACCAACGACGAGATCTTTCTCCTGTCCTGCCCCTGTGGCCAGATTTTCGCCATCTGCCGCGGATGCTATCGCGGACACCGCTACTGTTCCGAGCTGTGCCGCAGGCAGGCGCGGCGAAAGCAAATGCGCGCCGCCAACTGCCGGCATCAATCCAGTCCCGAAGGCCGTCTGGATCATTGCGACTGCCAACGCCGCTATCGGCAGCGCTGCCGCGCCCGGGCCTCCGCCGCATCCACACAAGAGGACGTGACGGATCAATCTTCTCTTTTGAACCCATCCCCGCCACTATCGGGGTGTGCCTTCACTCCTACACCAAAACCAACGCCGCTTCGCTGCCGGATTTGCGGACGCATCGCGGATTTTCTCAATCCCTACCGCCGCATCCTGCCCACACCGCGCCGCTGAACGGACCCCAGCATGATTAGCGAGGAACTGCGCGCCCGCATCCGACGTTACTTTTACGCCGAGCATTGGAAGATCGGCACCATCGCCGCTGAATTCGGTGTGCATGCCGACACGGTTCGCAACGCCATCGAAGCCAGCCGCTTTCAATCACGCGACTTCGTCCGGCCATCCGTTGTCGATCCCTATACCGCTTTCATTCGCGACATTCTCGAGCAACATCCGCGTCTTCGCGCCACACGCATCTTCCAGATGGTCCACGATCGCGGCTATTCCGGCAGCGTCGTGCAGTTGCGCCGCGCCGTGGCGCGAATGCGTCCTCAAATTCGCGAACCCTTTCTGCAACTTCACACCTTCCCGGGCGAGCAGGCGCAGACCGATTGGGCGCACTTCGGCCAAGTCCAAGTAGGCCGCGCCAGGCGCACCCTCTCCTGCTTTGTCATGACGCTGTCCTATTCCCGCGCCTTGTATCTGGAGTTCTTCTTCGATCAAACCATGGAGAGTTTCCTGCGCGGCCATGTTCGCGCGTTCACCGCTTTCGGCGGCCAGCCGCGCGTGATTCTCTACGACAATCTTCGCAGTGTCGTGCTCGAACGCCGCGGCAACGACATCCGCTTTCATCCACGCATCGTCGAATGCGGCGGCCACTATCACTTTCAACCCAGGCCCTGCCAAGTGCGCGCCGGCAATCAGAAGGGCCGCGTCGAACGCGCCATTCGCTACATCCGCGATTCTTTTTGGGCGGGCCGCGACTTTCTGACGCTCGCCCAGTGCAACGAACAAGCCTGGAAATGGCGCGATGAAGTGGCCCATCGACGCCCCTGGCCTGGCGATCCCCAACGCACAGTGGCGCAAGTGTTCGAGCAGGAGGAGCGTTCGCGCCTGTTGCTTTCCCCCCAACATCCCTTCCCCACCGACCGCATCGAAACCGTTTCCTCGCACAAAACCATCTATGTCACCTTCGACCGCAATCGCTACTCGATTCCTCCGGAAGCCGTGGGTCGCAGCCTGACCGTCGCCGCTTCCGATGTGGGCGTGCGCATTCTCGATGGCGTAACGGTGCTGGCTTCCCACCCGCGCAGCTATGACAGCGGACAGGAAGTGCTCGATCCCGCCCATCGCGACGCGGTGCTTCGTTTCAAGCGCAAGGCTTCGCAATCCATCCCGGCAGGCTGGCTGGAGCAAGCCATTCCCGAAGTCCGCGTCCTGCTCGACCTCGCGTTTGCCCGTGGCGAGTCCACGGGCCATCAGACCAAGCGGCTGTACCGCCTGGTAGAGGAATATGGCGTCCCCGCCGTGCGCGACGCCGTCGCGCAGGCGCTCACGCGCGACACGCCCACCGCGGCTTCGGTCGCGTTCCTGTTGCGCACGCGTCAGCGCAATCACCCCGCACCTGTCGATCTCAGCCGCCATCCGGAGGTGCATTCGCTTGTGGTCCAGCCCCACTCGCTGGCCTCCTACGACAAACTCACGCAACCTGTTCCAACCGGTGCATCCAGTGACGAAGAAACAAACTCATCCCATCCCACTGAAGGCTGATCTGGCCGCGCGACTCGAATCGCTCGGGCTGCGCGCCCTGCCTTCCCAACTCAACGACTTTCTCGCTCTCGCCACCAAGGCGCGCTGGAGTCCGCTTCAACTTCTCGAACAACTCGTCGACGCCGAAACCAGCGAGCGCTCCCGCCGCAGTCTCGAACGCCGCATGCGCCGCAGCGGATTGAAAGATTTCAAACCCATGGCGGACTTCGAGTGGAGTTGGCCCAAGCGCATAGAACGGGAGACCATCGAGCGCGCGTTCTCGCTCGACTTCATGGCGCGCGCACGCAATCTCATCCTGATCGGCGCCAACGGTGTGGGCAAAACCATGATCGCCAAGAATCTCTGCCATGCCGCCGTGCTCGCGGGTCATTCGGCTCTGTTCCGCTCCGCCTCCGCGGTGCTCGAAGATCTCCATAAGCAAGGCGCCGAAGGCCGCCGCCGAAGGCTTCGCGCCTACGCCAACGTCGAACTTTTGTGCCTGGATGAAGTCGGGTATTTATCCTGCGACGACAAGGCGGCCGACCTGCTCTATGAAATCGTCAACCGGCGCTATGAGCACAAGCCTTTGATCGTCACCACCAATCGTCCTTTTCAGCAGTGGAACGAGGTGTTTCCGAATGCCACCTGCATCGCCACGCTGCTCGACCGGCTGTTGCATCACGCCGACGCCACCGTCATCGAAGGGGACAGCTACCGGATTCGCGAAGCCGAACTCGAGAAAGCCGCGTTTCTTAAGGGACGTTCCAAGTCATGACGCCGATCGCCGATGTCGCCTTTGTTGCTTCGATTCTCAGCCTGTATCTCGACCTGCCTGACACGCCCCTCCGATACAACTCCGCCGACCAGGCATTCGCTCGCCGGCTGCAGGAGCAGCAGATCTCGTTGCCAGTGATCGAGGCCGCTTTGCTGTTGGCCTCTCTTCGCAGACTCCTTCGTCCACGGGACCTGCCTCCGCTGCCTCGCATTCGTTCCCTTGCCTACTTCCAGCCCGTTATTGACGAACTGCTCCAGCAGCAGTCTCTCCCCGATTCCTATTTGCAATACCTCCGCTTGAAGCTTCGCTCTGCCTCCTGCGAGACCTCGGCGGCTGTTCAAAAAACTGCAATTTTGCGTGATCGCTAACAAGCCCCGTACAGTATGCCGGAAACTCCGTCAAACTCCGAAGATCGACGGTCATCTCGTGCCCGCCCCGCATCCTTACAGTCGCGATCTCTTTCCCGTCCCCTCCCGTAAGATACGGCTGCAGATACCGTATCAGACGCCCCTTCCCGCGAACATCCGGCAACGCCCGAAGCGCCGCCATTCCAGATACCTGGACAGCCCTCCTCACCCGATTTTTCAAAATTTCGCCGCCC
>CAYVVI010000165.1:0-3526 GCA_964455265.1 uncultured Flavobacteriales bacterium
CAGACCTCATGCGGTCGAACCCTAAAACCAGCAAGGCACTTAACGCTTCTTTTTCGATAGTATTGTTTAATGAGATAGAAAAATCAGCACCAAAAGCATCATTTTTATTGATTTTAGTTTTGAGGTCAACAATGATGCGCTGCGCGGTTTTTTCACCCAGCCCTTTTACAGACTTTAAAGTACTTACATCACCAGACATTATTGCACTTACCACATTTTTTGGAGACAAAGAAGACAAAAGCAAACGTGCAGTATTAGCGCCAACGCCAGAAACTGATATTAAATCGCGAAACAAACTGCGCTCGGCTTTATCTGCAAAGCCAAACAGTTCGTAGGCATCTTCTCGGATAATTTCATGAACATACAAGCGTACGGTTTTTTGCCCTTGTATGGCAGAATAGGTGTTGAGAGAAATGCTTATGTTGTAGCCAATATCATTGGCCTCAAGCACTGCTGATGCAGGGTTTATCTCTTCCAGATGTCCTTTAATGTAGTCTATCATAATTATTTTCTTTGAACATCATAAGCAGCAATGGCTACCATGTTTACAATTTCTCTTACAGAGCTACCAATTTGCAAAACATATACAGGTTTTTTCAAACCTAATAAGATGGGGCCAATGGCTTCTGCATGACCCATTTCTTGCATTAATTTATAAGCAATATTTCCTGCCGAAAGGTTAGGGAAAATAAGCGTATTGGTAGTTTTGTTGGCGAGTTCTGAAAAAGGAAATAGCTCTTTCATTAAATTTTTATTCAACGCAATGTTTGCTTGAACTTCACCATCTACAACAATGCTTGGGTGTTTTTCGTGTAATATTTTTACCGCTTCACGCATTTTTACAGCATCTTCCCCTTCGGATGAACCAAAGTTTGAGTAAGATAATAATGCAATGCGGGGTGCAATTTTAAAACGTTTTACAGCTCTATGGACAAGTACGGTAATATCAACAATATCTTGTGCTGTTGGATTTGGATTTACAGTAGTGTCGGCAAAAAAGTAAGGGCCATCGTTGGTTTGCAAAATGTACATTCCTGCTATTTTGCTTACGCCTTCTTCTATTCCTATTACCTGAAGGGCTGGTTTTATTGTAGTAGCATAGTTTCTAGTTAGCCCCGAAATCATGCCATCGGCCTCGCCTGTTTCTACCATGGCTGCACCAAAGTAGTTGCGCTCACTTACTAATTTTTGTGCCTCCGACCATGAAATTCCACGTCTTTTGCGCTTGCTAAATAGCACTTTTGCGTACGCTTCTCTGCGTTCTTTTTCTTTATCGCTTCTTGGGTCAACTATTTCGCATCCTTCAATATCAAGAGCATATTCTTTGGCTATTTCTTCTATTCTTTTCGCATTTCCGAGCAATATTGGCTGAGCTATTTCATCTTCTAAAACAATTTGCGCTGCTTTTAAAATTTTGTAGTTATCAGCCTCTGCAAATACAATGCGCCTGTTGGTTGTTTTTGTTCTTTGGATGATGCTTTTCATCAACTTATTATCTCTACCCAAACGTGCAGATAAAGATTCTTTATAAGCATCCCAATCGTCAATGGTCAATTTAGCAACGCCAGAGTCTATAGCTGCTTTTGCTACTGCAGGTGCTACGTAAGTAATTAAGCGGGGGTCAAGTGGTTTAGGAATGATTTGGTCTCTTCCAAATACAATGTTGGTTTCTCCGTATGCTTGGTTTACTTCTTCAGGGACGGTTTCTTTAGCCAATTTTGCAATGGCAAGCACAGCTGCCAACTTCATTTCTTCGTTAATTCTAGTGGCTCTAACATCTAAAGCACCTCTAAAAATATAGGGAAAACCTAGTACGTTGTTTACTTGATTGGGATTGTCTGAACGTCCTGTTGCCATAATAACATCTTGGCGTGCTGACAATGCGTCTTTGTAAGTAATTTCGGGGTCGGGGTTGGCAAGGGCAAAAACTATTGGGTTTTTTGCCATGGCTTTTATCATTTCTTTTGAAACAACATTTCCTTTGGATAAACCTAAAAACACATCGGCATTTTTCATAGCTGCTTCTAAAGAAACGTCTTTAGATTTCTGAGTGAACTCAACTTTTTCTGAAGATAGGTCTTCACGTGAATCGATTAAAAGTCCTTTGCTATCAAACATCCAAATGTTTTGTCGTTTCACACCAAGTGCCATGTATAATCTAGCGCAAGATATGGCTGCGGCTCCTGCTCCATTGACAACAATTTTTACTTTGTCTATTTTCTTTTTAGCCAATTCCAACGCATTTAGCAAAGCAGCTGCAGAGATAATAGCTGTTCCATGCTGGTCATCATGCATTATAGGAATGTCCAACTCTTCTTTTAATCTGCGTTCAATTTCAAATGCTTCGGGGGCTTTAATATCTTCTAAATTGATACCCCCAAATGTAGGAGCAATGGCTTTTACAGTTTGAATGAACAATTCTGGGTCGCTAGCGTCTATCTCAATATCAAACACATCAATGTCTGCAAATATTTTGAATAATACCCCTTTTCCTTCCATTACTGGTTTTGATGCTTCTGGACCTATATCGCCCAAACCCAAAACGGCTGTACCGTTAGAAATAACAGCTACTAAGTTTCCTTTTGCGGTGTATTTGTAAACGTCCTCTTTGTTTTTAGCAATTTCTAAACACGGTTCGGCAACACCTGGCGAATATGCCAATGATAAATCTCGTTGAGAACTATATGGTTTTGTTGGGATAACTTCAATTTTACCAGGTCGGTCGGATGAATGATAATCTAACGCATCTTGCCTTTTCTTTGTTGTGCTCATTTCCTCGGTTTTAAGAGGTCAAAAATAGGAAAATTTATGCAAAAAAAAAGTCGCCTAAATTGGCGACTTACAATTTGATTACTAGCGTTTTACTCTAAAACAATCTTTTTGCTATTTACATTATTTCCTAACGCATCGGTTATTTTAACAAAGTAAACGCCTCTTTCTAGAGAAGTAACATCAATAGCTTTTGAGCTGTTAACCAGTTTTTCGAGCACTACTTTGCCAAGTAAATTTATGAGTTGAATGTTATAGTTTCCATATTCTGATACAACTACTTTAATTTGGTTGGTTGCTGGGTTTGGAGAAACAGATAAATTAATTTTTTTAGTGTTCTTAATAGACAATAAACATCCTCCCGCAGGGTTTGATTCTCCATGTTCAAATACAATATCTACGTATGCTTCATCAGTTGGGTCTCCATCAACAAATGCGGTATATCTGTAAATAGAGTACCCAACATTATCATCTGGATAATGATGACCTGCTAAAGATGAATTGGTTCCACCAGCAGCTATAGTTTCAGTTAGTCCAGATGTTTTGTTTACCTCAGTACATGAGTTAGTAGCTGGTGGACACACGCCCCAACAAACAGCATGTGAAGTATTACAATTAACACCTATTTCGGTACGCTTAACTCTAACTTCTTTATCTGTCCCTGAAATGTTTCTAACAACTAAATCTTCTACTATTTCAAAAACTTTGTCAGAGCCAATTGCCTGAATGCATGTTCCTGTAACATTGGTGTTGTCAG
>CAYVVI010000166.1:0-3494 GCA_964455265.1 uncultured Flavobacteriales bacterium
GCTCCGCTGTTGTCGGCTACTGCTAATCTACTTTCCTGTTGTATCATCTTCTAAATTATTTTGCCTTTTCAATGATTTCTACTAGTCTCCAGCATTTGTTTTTGCTCAACGGACGAGTTTCCATAATTTTTACAGTATCGCCAATTCCTGACTCGCCTTTTTCGTCATGCGCCATAAATTTGGAAGATTTTTTTACGAATTTTCCGTATTTGGGGTGCATTTCTTTACGTTCTACCATTACCACAATAGATTTGTCCATCTTGTTGCTGGTAACGATGCCTATTTTTTCTTTTCTAAGGTTTCTCATTTTACTAAGAAATGTTATTTGTTTAATTCTCTTTTTCTTAACTCTGTTTTCAAGCGCGCAACTGTTCTGCGTGCGTGTCTTATTGACAAAGGGTTCTCTATTTCAGTTACCTTGTGGCCTAAAACCATTTTAGATAAAGAGAATTCTTTGTTTTCAATTTGCTCAACCAACTCATCGGTTGATAGTTCTTTTATTTCAGACTGTTTCATTAGTCGTTTGTGTTTGTTATTGTTCGTAATCTGTTCTGGTTACAAATTTTGTTTTAACCGGTAATTTTTGAGCTGCTAAGCGTAATGCTTCTTTAGCTGTTTCGAAAGAAACGCCATCTGCCTCAAACATTATTCTTCCTGGTTTTACAACAGCAACCCAATGTGATAATGCTCCTTTTCCTTTACCCATACGTACCTCTGCTGGTTTGGCAGTAATAGGTTTGTCTGGGAATATTCTTATCCATACTTTACCTTCTCTTTTCATAAATCTGGTAACAGCGATACGTGCTGCCTCTATTTGACGAGAGGTAATGAATCCTTCTTCTAATGATTTGATTCCGAAAGAACCGAATGCAACTTGTGCTCCTCTTTGGGCTACTCCCTTAATCTTGCCTTTTTGTTGCTTACGGTATTTGGTTCTTTTTGGCTGTAACATCTTTAAATGTTTTTATCGTTAATGTTTTTATTATTACTTCTTTCTTCTTGGTGCAAATTTTGGTGATTTCTTTTTGTCTTGAGATGCTCCTCCTCCTGAATTGGTTGTGCTTTGACCAATGTTTGGAGACAAGTCTCTTTTTCCAAATACTTCACCTTTGCAAATCCATACTTTAATGCCTATTCTACCATAGGTTGTGTGTGCTTCTGCTAAAGCGTAATCGATGTCGGCTCTAAATGTATGTAATGGTGTTCTTCCATCTTTGTACATTTCGCTACGTGCCATCTCAGCACCGTTTAAACGACCTGATATTTTAACTTTAATTCCTTCTGCACCCATTCTCATTGTTGATGCAATAGCCATTTTGATGGCTCTTTTAAATGAGATTCTACCTTCTATTTGGCGTGCGATTGAATCGGCAACCAATTTAGCGTCAAACTCAGGGCGTTTAATTTCAAATATGTTTATTTGAACGTCTTTGCCTGTAAGTTTTTTCAACTCTTCTTTTAGCTTGTCAACTTCTTGACCACCTTTTCCTATAATTACTCCTGGGCGGGCAGTATTTACAGTAACTGTAACTAATCTAAGTGTTCTTTCAATAATGATTTTAGATACGCTTGCTTTTCTAAGTCTGGTGTTTAGATAATCTCTAATTTTTTTGTCCTCCACAATTTTAGCTGTGTAGTCTCTACCACCATACCAGTTAGAATCCCATCCTCTGATGAAACCTAGTCTATTGCCTATCGGATTTGCTTTTTGTCCCATTAATTTTTACAATTTATATACTGTCTATAACTACAGTTACGTGGTTTGATCTTTTTCTTATTCTGTGCGCTCTACCTTGAGGTGCTGGTTGAATTCTTTTAAGCATTGTAGCAGAATCAACGTACACTTCTTTTACGATAAGTTTAGCATCTTCAATGCGTTTGCCTTCGTTTTTAGCTTCCCAGTTGGTAATTGCAGATTTGATTAATTTTTCTAATCTACCTGAAGCGTCTTTAGGGTTGTGTTGTAGCATGCTCAATGCTTTAAACACATCAACACCTCTTACCATGTCGGCAACTAATCTCATTTTTCTAGGAGAAGTAGGGCAATCATTAAGCTTTGCAATGCTTGTTTTGCTTTTTTCTTCTTTTAAACGATTTGCTGTATTATGTTTTCTAGCACCCATTTTGGCTGAATATTTCTATGTTTTATTTTTTCTTATCTTTTTTGTTTCCACCATGACCTCTAAAGGTTCTTGTTGGAGCAAATTCTCCTAACTTGTGTCCTACCATGTTTTCTGTTACATACACTGGGATGAATTTCATTCCGTTGTGTACTGCTATCGTTAACCCAACAAAGTCAGGTGTGATGGTAGATGATCTTGACCAAGTTTTAATCACTGACTTTTTTGCAGATGATTGAGCTTCTGAAGCTCTTTGGTTAAGCTTATAGTGTACGAAAGGAGGTTTTTTTAATGATCTAGCCATAATTCTTTCTTATTTCTTTCTTCTTTCAATAATAAACTTGTTAGACGACTTAGTTTTAGTACGGGTTTTGAAACCTTTAGCTGGCATACCGTTTCTTGAACGTGGGTGACCACCTGAAGCACGACCTTCACCACCACCCATTGGGTGATCTACAGGGTTCATAACTACAGCTCTTACTCTTGGTCTTCTTCCTTTCCATCTGCTTCTTCCTGCTTTACCAGAACGCTCTAAGTTAAACTCTGAGTTAGAAACAGCGCCAATAGTTGCTTTACATGTTACCAAGACCATTCTAGTTTCGCCAGAAGGTAATTTTACGATAGCGTATTTACCGTCTCTTGCGTTAAGCTGGGCATAAGCACCTGCACTTCTTGCCATTGAAGCTCCTCTTCCAGGATGTAATTCAATGTTGTGGATGATAGTACCTAAAGGAACTTCAGAAAGGAATAATGAATTTCCTACTTCTGGAGCAGCGCCTTTACCTGAAACTATTTTTTGTCCAACTTTAATTCCTTGCGGAGCAATGATGTAACGTTTTTCACCATCGGTATAAACTACTAATGCTATACGTGCATTTCTGTTTGGATCGTATTCAACCGTTTTTACAGTTGCTTCTACTCCGTGTTTATCTCTTTTAAAGTCGATAATTCTATACATTTTTTTATGACCACCACCAATGTATCTCATGGTCATTTTACCTGTATTGTTTCTGCCACCTGATTTACCTACAGGGGCAAGCAAACTCTTTTCTGGAGCAACCGCAGTTACTTCGTCAAAGGTGTTAGCTACTTTGTGTCTTTGACCTGGTGATGTTGGTCTTAATTTCTTTACAGCCATCTTGCTTTTTCTTTATTAAATATTGCTATAAAAGTCTATTACTTGTCCCTCTGCTAAAGTTACAAGGGCTTTTTTGCCCATTTCTGGTTTTTGAAATGACACGCCTTTAGTTGTGTATTTCGCTTTTGACTTTCCGCCACCATAATTGATAGTATTTACGGCTACTACGGTAACGCCTTCATACATCTTTTCGATGGCTTCTTTAATTTGTATTTTGTTTGCCGATTTTACTACTT
>CAYVVI010000167.1:0-3459 GCA_964455265.1 uncultured Flavobacteriales bacterium
TGTTGCTTAACTGTGGTAAACATTGACGGCAACAGCTACACCGTTACCGCTATAAAAGAAACCTTAGAGCGCACCAATTTGGGTGATTTACAAATTGGCGATAAGGTTAACTTAGAGCGCTGCACCAAAATTGGCGATAGATTGGACGGACACATTGTACAAGGGCATGTGGACCAAATAGGCGAATGTTTTAATATTGAAGAGCATAACGGCAGTTGGAAATTTTATTTTAACCACACCCCCAACGGAAACGTAACCGTAGAAAAAGGTTCTATTACAATTAATGGCGTTAGCTTAACGGTGGTTGATTCTGGTGATGATTTTTTCTCTGTGGCTATTATCCCTTATACCTACGAACACACCAATTTTCATGCGCTGCGCATAGGTAGCAAAGTAAATTTAGAATTTGACATTGTTGGGAAGTATGTAGCGAAGTTGGTGGTAAAGTCTATAAAGTCGTAAGGTCAAAGGTCTTTTCTCGTGTTTTACCGTTAACTAAAACGTAGCGAGACGCTACGCTTAGCGGGGGTAATATCTATCGTTTGGCATGGGTTTTAGTTAATTTGAGATGCAACATGGTTAATTTGCTCGCCAACACTAAGTTCTTGACTAGTAATATTTTCGTATTTTATATTTCTATTTTTATTATTTGGCATACATTTTAGTTAATTTGTGTTTGGTTTGAAATTACTGTCCCAAAAATCTTCTTTACTCATAGGAACTAATTTTATACTTACAGTGTCTGAAAGATCTATGACTGTAAATTCTATATCTTTTAATAATAAATCCGATTTTCCGAACCCAACAACTAAATCTCTTACTAAACTATTTTTAAACAATATTTTTTGAATCGATTTAGGAGCACTTAACTTTTCTCCTTTTGTCTTATAAACACTTTGTTTGTTAAGTGGCATAATATCATTCACTTGTATGAAATAAGTTCCCTTTTTAAAAGGAACATTTTTAAAATAATAATTAAAAAATCTACCACAAAAACAAAGCAATTGCATTGTATCTGATTTCTGTGTAAGTATTGCCTCGGCCTTATGGTCTATCTCAACATCTACTGAGCCCCATCCTCTTAATTGAATAGAGATGTCTTTCTTAGTTATATCTGACCCTAAAACCTCAGTTTTTTTGTCAACGGTCTTAAACATATAAATGTCTTGGCTTGACGCATCAAACTCCAATCGTTTGCTTAAACACCCCGAAAAAACTAATATGATTACTATATAACATCCTAATTTCATATAATCCTGTTACTCTACACCTTTTTTAATGGCAACTTTTACTATACTTAAAAGGTTATTTGTTTTAGAAGCGCTAAAATCATCATAGATAAATTTTTTATTTTCAATGTCATATATTATCTCTTGAAGCATTTCAATATGAAAATGACCCGTTGGCTTGGAAGGTGGGTTCTCAGGGTTTGTAGTATTTTCTGCTATCCAAACTTCACGTAGTCTAGCCACTCTATAAAATATTTCATTGGACAAATAATTACCACCAGGACCAGAAAAGACTTTATAAACAGGGTAATCAGTAACATTTGGGGCATTTTTGCCTTTGTTAATATCAATATTTTCAATACTTTTTATCATACGACCCTATTCCATTTTTTTTATGCTTTTTACCCTCACTTTTACAAACTTTTCACTTAGGACATCTTTTATATAATTTTTCGCTGATTTTTTTTCATTTACTGTTTTTAGGACATCACAATATGTATAGTTTTTGTAAGGGTTTTTAGGTTTAACTTTTTTCTCAGTGCTTATATAATAATCTAAAAAATCTTGACGTAATGAGTCTTTTTTAAGGTCTTTATTGTTTAATATAATATTGAACTTTCCATTTTCAAATGAAATAGAATCAATAAAGTAATTTGTTTTTATTTCTAAAGGCATTACAATATTCATTGTATCTTTTTCGTAAATAAATCCAAACTCAGCAATATTTACTGGAGGAAATAGGGCGTTATAATAAACCATAAGTTTCCCATATTGAAACTCATAACCCATATGCCTATTGTTATACTTTTGAAAAGAAGTAATAGGCTTTCCATCTTTATAAAATGTGAAAACAACATATTGACCAGATGATTTATTTAGTTTATGGTCTTTGCTATTTATACAGTTTCCTTCAGATGTGTTTTTATGAAGAAAACACCCTAAAAAAAGAGATATTATCAATATTATGTAAGCAAAAAATTTCATCTATCTAGGATATTTAACTTTAACGGGTACTGTGAAGAATGACTTAACAGGTTTGCTCGCATGATATGCAGGATGCCAAGCCCCAGAATTTTTAAGTGCTTTTATGGCTAATTTGTCTATCTTTTTATTAATGCTTTTCACAACTTTAAAATAAGATATACTACCATCTTCATTAATGGTAAAACGAATAAAAACTTTGCCGTCTATGGGCTCTTTTATTTTAGCTTTTTTAAGCTCATTTTGCATATTTTCAGAAAGTTTTTTATAAAAAGTGGCAAATCCTTCTTTAGGGTATGCTTCTACAGGCATAGGGTTGCCGTCTTTATCTAGTGTAGATTCGTATTGAATTGTGTCTTCTTCAATTATAAAATCTTCTACTTCTGTAGTATCAGAAGTAGGTTGCGCATAAAAATTAGCAGCACAAAAACACAGAAATATGGTTAAGGATATTTTTTTAAGCAAAATCATGGTTAAACTTTATCAAAAATTAAGCCAACTTAATTTTTCTTCTATAATTCTAAAATTCTAGTTTCTATGCTAACCCTCGTCAACCCCGCTACTTCTCTCAGAAAGTCAAAGGTCTTTTTTCGTGTTTTACTGTTTTTATCTTAGCACGAGTTACGCTACGCTAAACTCGCGCTAGCGGGGGGTACCGCCAGTTAATTTAGTTGAATAAGTGATTTATCTATTTTATTTTTTACGTTATCGATCATTAACATCTCATCTCTAGTTTTAATTATACCATCGTTTCCTTCAACAAAGTAGATTGAATTAATTATTTTATTATCTATCTTAATTTTCACTAATATTTCAGTTGAAAATTCATTTATAAAAAATGGTTTATCATAATAGATACTAATTAAATCAGAAATTGGTATAATTTTTTTACCATTAAGAATTGAATACGTGATAATGTAATTTTCATTGATTTCTATACAAAAATGCTTTCTTAATGGTATAATGATGGGTATAAATAAGATGCATCCAGCTAATAACTCATTCTTTATAAAACAAAAAATCGAAAAAATTAAAAATGCACTTAGAAAAATAAGCGAAAGGAGAGTTATCTTATTAATTATTTTTGGCTTCATTTTATTCTTTTTTAGTTGAATTATCAGGACGTTTTGGTTGATCAGTATTTGCAAATGTTATTACATTATTTACAAAATCGTATAAACCCTTAGTTACATCCCCTCGCTGGCGCGAGTTTAGCGTAGCGTAACTCGTGTCTCTTCTGTAATATAAC
>CAYVVI010000168.1:0-3457 GCA_964455265.1 uncultured Flavobacteriales bacterium
ACGTTGTGCTGTATTTTCCAATTGGTTGAGTGACCACCTAACATGTTGATACTGTATCCTAACCATTTGTTAACGGCTTTACTCTTTGAGTATGCCTCGTGATTGGCATCGTGCATAACAGAAAGACCTACACCTGCCATACCAATACCCATCATTAACCATAAAAAGTAAAAAAACCATCCGCTTGGGTTGGTGGTCATTAAAACAACATATGGGGTTATATAAAGGGCAAACATGGAAATGGTTTTAATCACCATTTTGGCGTTTGCATGCTTAGAAATCTTTTTGGAAGAAAAATAATCGTCAACCCTAGACTTTAATACTTTGTAAAATTCGGCACCGTTATTTGGGTTAAACCTTGCAATTTGAATATTCATGTAATCTTTAATAACTTAATACTAGATACAAATATCGACAATATATATTATATTAAAGAATTAATATGGACAAATTATCATAATCCTAACAAAAATCAGTTTTTCAATAAGTATATTTTTTTTCATAATCAACGCCTCAATTTTATGGTTTTGATTATTTTTAACAATCAATAAACAAACATTAATTTAATCATAAACACATTGAACTATTCTAAAATTATTGCTGGTACTATGACATGGGGTTTCTTGGGCAAACAGATGTCTAGCAAAGAAATGGCTGCGCTTATTAATCATTGTGTTTCCAATGGCGTTACTACATTTGATCATGCCGATATTTATGGTGATTACACCATGGAAAAAGATTTTGGATTAGCGTTTAAAGAAAGCGGTGTAAAGCGTGAATCTATTCAGTTAATTTCAAAATGTGGTATACAAAAGCTGTCTGATAATCGAGAAAATAAGGTAAAGCACTACAACTATTCAAAACAGTATATTATCCAATCTGCCGAACAAAGTTTACTAAACCTTAACACAGATTATTTAGACCTATTGCTTTTACATAGGCCAAGCCCATTAATGCAGGTTGATGAGGTGGTTGAAGCCATTACACATCTAAAGCAACAAGGGAAAATTAAATCGTTTGGTGTTTCAAATTTTTCTACAAGTCAGATGGAGCTTCTTGCTCAGCACTTGGATATTTTTACCAATCAAGTGGAGTGTTCTTTAACCAATCCTGAGATGATGTTTAATGGGGTATTTGATTACGCTATAAAAAACAAACAAGTTGCTATGGTTTGGTCACCACTTGGAACTTACTTTAAGCAAAAAAGCTCCCAAAACGAACGCATTTCTGAGCAATTAAAAAGTATGTGCGCAAAGTACAATGCTACCGAAGACCAATTGCTTTTGGCATGGTTAGCAAAGCATCCTGCTGCCATTCATCCTGTAATTGGCACTACAAACCCCGAACGAATTACCAATGCTGTTAAAAGCATGCAAGTTAACTTAGACTTGGAAGATTGGTTTTTATTGTTGGAGGCATCTAAAGGGCATCGAGTGCCATAAGGAATAGTAAACTTTTACTTACAAAAACTAGTGGAGCCGGAGGGATTCGAACCCTCGTCCAAACAACAAACCATAGAGCTTTCTACATGCTTATTTCTTTATTAGTTTTCGACTATAGTCCGGAAAAGAACACCCTAACTATAGCTTAGCTTCTTTAGTTTCGAAAACAACACGAAGCATTTTGTTTTCTATCTCAACTTTTACTATACCCAAAATCTAAACTCCATTGAGAAGGGATTTTAGCAGGGCAGCTCGTCCATACACCTTGTGCAGGATAAAGCTCAATCACATTCAGTGATTAAGCAGCAAGCGCGTAGTTGTTTTCGCCAGTTATAGGCTTAAGGCATGATATTTACGAGCTACATCCTCATGGCTCGGCATGCTTACCGTACAGTTTCTGCTGCTGTCAAAACCGGTCGGCCCCATAAATAAAAGAACTTTAGAGCGCAAAGATACGCAAGAATATGCGTAATGTTTCGTTTTAAGTGCAGTAATAATTAGTATTTTCGGCAAGTTTAAGACAACAAATATCAAAAATTTTGTAAAACATATTGGCATTATGCTTGGGCTTAATTTACTCATTAAGCCGCTGTGGATTTTAACCGAAAACAGTATTCAAGACGAACTTGGACATGAAACATTTGGACTATTTTCTGCCCTACTGTCTTTAGTGTTGGTACTATCAGTATTTTCCGATTTCGGTATCAATCATTATGTTACAAACACGGTTGCAAAAGATAAATCGAAGTATCACCAAACACTATCAACATTCTTTTCTGCTCGTTTGATTATTTTACTGTTATTCCCTTTGCTATGTTTAGGTGTAGGATACGCTGTAGGATATAAAGGAGAGGATCTAACCTATTTATTCATCATCGCTGTAACGCAAGCATTGTTTCAATTTGTGATGTTGTTTCGTTCAAAATTTCAGGCGTTTCAAGATTTTGTGACCGATAGTATTGCTTCTGTTTTAGACCGCGTGGTGATTTTACTACTTGTTGCGGTGCTTTTTATTTGGCAACTTCTCACACTCGAAAATTTTGTGTATGCTCGATTTATAGCCATTGCAATCACCGCATTATTGGCTTTTGTTATTCTCATTTATAAATATGGTGCGTTTAAATTTTCTTTCTCATTAAGTAACATCAAAAGCGTTATCATGAAAACACTGCCATTTACCATGATGACATTTTTATATGCCATCAACGAGCGCATAGATATGTTTATGGTAGAGCGCTTACATTCTAGTACAGAAGCGGGTTTGTATGCTGGCGCGTACCGTTGGTACGATGCGTTTATGATGCTCATTTGGCTCATTATGCCCATGTTTTTTGCTAAGTTTTCTTCAAACGAAAACGAACACAAATCACTTTTAAAGAGTGGTAAAATTTTAGTTGCTATTCCAATTATTTTTATAGGAATTGTGTTGCTTGTACGCAATGAGTTTATGTTTTTTCTATTTCAGAATAGTAGTGAAGATGAAGTGTTGCAAATGTCTATTATACTTTCTGTGTTGATGATTTCTTATGTAATTAATGGTGTTTTTGTATTGTACGGAACCTATCTTAACGCATCAGGATTTGTAAGTAAAGTAAATTGGTTGGTTGGAATAAGTGTTGCAATAAACATTGCCTTAAACTGGTATTTTATTCCTGCCCACGGAGCCATTGCTTCTGCTTATACAACCGCATTTAGCACACTCATTCTATCGGTTGGATATTTTATAATAATTCGAAAAAAAATTCAAACAGATATAGGACTGCTAATACGATTGATTGCTTTGTCTGTAATATTTCTTATAGTCGTGTTTGCCCTACACTCACAATTTGATTTTACTTGGATGGTTTACCTCCTTTTTTCAGCAACAGCATTTTTCATTTTAGTTATTTTACTTAAGTTATATCACCCATTTATAGAAGCGTTAAAACAGAGATAATGCCTACATTTTCAAACAAATTACCTACCTTTGCACAAAATTTTTTGCAATGGTAAAAATAGGTCTAATACGAGAAGGA
>CAYVVI010000169.1:0-3434 GCA_964455265.1 uncultured Flavobacteriales bacterium
ACGACATCATGCCCGAAAATCCCAACCAACCTTACGATATGCGTGATGTGATTAACTTGGTGGTAGATGGCGATTCTTTTTTTGAAGTACATAAAGATTATGCCGATAACATTGTGGTTGGGTTTGCTCGATTAGCTGGTCGTTCCATAGGAATTGTTGCCAACCAGCCCGCTGTTTTAGCAGGTGTTTTGGATGTGAATTGCTCTAAAAAAGCAGCACGTTTTGTGCGTTTTTGCGATAGCTTTAATATTCCTTTATTAGTGTTTGAAGATGTGCCAGGATTTTTACCAGGCACCGACCAAGAGTGGAACGCCATCATCACCAACGGAGCAAAATTATTGTATGCGTTTAGCGAAGCTACGGTTCCAAGAATTACGGTGATTACCCGAAAAGCGTATGGTGGCGCGTATGATGTAATGAACTCAAAACACATTGGTGCCGATTTGAATTTTGCTTGGCCTACGGCAGAAATTGCGGTAATGGGTGCAAAAGGTGCGGCAGAAATCATCTTTAAAAATGAAATTGCCACCGCAAAAAATCCAGAGGAAAAGTGGAAAGAAAAAGAAGCGGAGTATGCAGAATTGTTTGCCAATCCGTACAATGCAGCAGCGCGTGGTTATGTAGATGCCGTAATAGAACCATCTGAAACACGTGAGAAATTGATACAAGCATTTGCTTCTCTAGAAAATAAAGTGGCCAACTTACCACGTAAAAAACACGGCAATATTCCGTTGTAGTTTTGGCAGGAATATACATCCATATTCCATTTTGTAAACAGGCATGCCACTACTGTAATTTTCATTTTTCTACACAACTCAACAACAAAGAGCCATTGTTAAATGCGCTACACAATGAGTTGTTGCTGCGTAAACCCTATTTAGAAAATCAATCTATCAATACCATTTATTTTGGTGGAGGTACACCCAGTTTATTATCCGAAAAAGAATTAGGTAGTTTGATAGACGCTGTGTTTACCAACTTTGATGTTTCTACCAACGCAGAAATTACTTTAGAAGCCAACCCTGACGATTTATCGAAAGAAAAATTGCAGGAACTAAAAAACGTTGGCATCAATCGCTTGAGTATAGGTGTGCAATCGTTTATAGAGCGCGACTTAAAAGAAATGAATCGTGCGCATTCGGTTAGCGAAGCAGAAAGCTCGGTTAAGCGCGCGCAAGATGTGGGCTTCGAAAACATCACCATTGATTTAATGTATGGCTTACCACATTTAACCAATGAAGAGTGGACACAAAATGTACAAACTGCAATTGATTTGCACGTGCCACACATTTCGAGTTACTGCTTAACCATTGAAGAAAAAACCGCTTTGCATCATTTTGTAAGCAAAGGCAAAACCACTATGGTGGACGATAGCACCACCGCACAACAATTTTTACAACTTATTGAAATGCTCACTGCCAAAGGTTTTGAACACTACGAAATTTCCAATTTTGCGAAAGAAGGATTTATTTCTAAACATAATTCTGCGTATTGGTTGGGCGAAAACTATTTGGGTTTAGGTCCTTCGGCACATTCGTTTAACGGCATCAACCGCAGCTGGAATGTAGCAAATAATGTTAAATACATTAACGCACTTAACAACAACGAAGCATTTTTTGAAGAAGAAATTCTTTCATCAGAGAACAAATACAACGAATACATTTTAACCCGCTTGCGCACTAAGTGGGGTGTTAATTTAGGTGATGTTGCGCAACGTTTTCCAGAGTTTTATAATCACTTTAAAAACGAAACTGAAAAACTTTTAAGCAAAGGTTGGATACAACAACACGAAGAAATTTTTACCTTGTCGGCTAAAGGAAAACTCTTTGCCGATAAAGCAGCAATGGAGTTATTTATATGAACCTAAAAAACCCCATATCATTAGCCATCACCATGGGTGGTGCGCACAATGCGAAAGCGTGGTACATACCCGATGTGCGCATTGAACCTGTGATGAACGAGCGTTTTGTGGGTTCGGTAGAGAAGGGTGGTTTTGTCAACTTCAGAAACATTACGTTTAATCCGCATGGCAATGGCACACACACCGAATGTGTGGGGCATGTAGCCAAGCAAGTGTATTCCGTGTTAGATTGTTTCGAAAATTATTTTTTCTCTGCACAACTCATTTCTGTAACGCCTGAAAATAGTAATGGTGACCATATCATTACCAAAGCGTGCTTGTTGCCTTTTGCAGAAAAAATACAAGGTAAAGAAGCATTAATCATTCGCACTTTGCCGAATACCGAGCAAAAACGCAACATCGATTATTCCAATTCCAACCCTACGTATTTTAGTTTGGATGCCATGCAACTGATTGTTGATTTAAACATTACGCATTTGTTGGTAGATGTACCTTCGGTAGATAGAGAAGAAGATGGTGGTGCATTGGCTGCGCACAAATTATTTTGGGATTATCCGAACACGGCATTTTCTAAAAAAACCATTACCGAATTAATTTTTGTACCCAACCACGTTGCCGATGGCGAGTACTTGTTGAATTTGCAATTAGCACCTTTCGTAAATGATGCTACACCTAGTAATCCGGTGTTGTATAGACTATAAATCTATATCATTTGGAAACTTTCGCCATTTATTGAAATTTACTTCAGAGCACTCATTACTTTCTTTTTCGCTTGAGTTTTGAGCATTCCAAGCTGTATTTATGTGATGATATAAGTGTTGTATATCTACTGAAAATTCACCAAAATCATATTCTGAATTATTTTCTAACTCCAATAAAATTTCATCTAATTGTTCTTTAGCTTCTTTTAAGTTGTAAAGAGTATATTTCTTATTCATAGTTTTAATTTTATTTTCCAAACACCAAATACCAAACACTAGTGAACCAATGAACTAATAATTTCCTTCACACTTCTCACCTCGTGCACATCCTCAATACTTGGTCCTGCGCACCATACGGTTTTGTAGGTGTGTGAAAAAGTAGCTTTTTCAATTTGCTTCATGCCACGGTAAAAAATAAGCATCTTCACTAGTTTTTTTAGCCATTTGTTTTTTAGCAATACACGTTCTAACCAACTGGCTTTTGTACCTGTTTTCTGTACGTAAGGTGTGTTTATCACTGTAAGCGGTGTGCCCGAAAGTTTTTCGGTAAGCACAATATCTTTAGCTCCATAGTTTACAATGGCTTGCTTGTATTCTTTTGTAACATCTGCTTCGTGGCTGGCAATAAAAATGGTTCCTACCGAAACACCATCTGCACCAATTTCTAGGTGTTGTTTTAGTTTTTCGTTGGTAGAAACTCCTCCAGCAGAAATAACAGGAATAGTGATATTTTTTTTCAACTCAGAAATTAAATCAAGAGCAGACTTATTGCCGCAATGTCCACCCGCTTGGTTGTTTACAGCAATTACCGCATCAGCACCTAATTGCTCTACTTTTTTAGCAAAGTGTACATCCGTTACATCACAAAAAAC
>CAYVVI010000170.1:0-3353 GCA_964455265.1 uncultured Flavobacteriales bacterium
AATACTTCGTAGGGTTACTAAATTTTTGATTTTTTGATTCATTAGATTCTCTTTTGTCGTCTTGTTCTTGTTCACGCTGAGCTTTTTCGTGCTCCAAAAGGCGTGTCATAATTTCTTGTTGGCGCTTTATGGTTTCTGGCGTAATGCGTTTATTTACAAGGTCTTTTTCCACTTGCTCGAGTTTTTTTGCCGCATCGTTTAGTCCGTTTCCGTTGCCCGAACCGTCTTTATTTAATTCCTGTGCTAGTCGCTGAATTTCTTTTCTAATGGCTTCTTGCTGAGCCGCCATTTTTGCCAACTCTTTACTTAAGCTTCCGCCACTAGGCATACCACTCATACCGTCCTTGCCTTTTCCTTCACCATTTTTTTCGCCTCCAGGTTTTTGACCGCCTTCTTGTTTGCCTTGTTCCATTTGTTGCTTCATTTTTTCAAGTTGCTGCTGAAGCTGTTGTTGCATTTGCTGCATAGAAGGGCTTGCCCCTGCTCCACCTGGCTTATCACAACTACCCGCGCCCGGCTGACCCGAGCTAGATTGTTGTTGCAATTGACGTAACACCTCATCTAACATAAGAGCAAGATTGTTGGCAGAAGTCATGACGAATTGTTGATTTTGTCTAGCTAAAGATGTTTTTCTATCGGAAATATTATCAATGCTTTGCTTCATGTTGTAGTTGATTTCGCCTAGCTCTTTATTGATAAAACTTTCTATTTGGAAAATACGCTTACTAAGCGCCAACAAAGAGTCTTTTATGATTTGTGAATCGTCTTGTAGTTTTTTCTGCTCTCGCCCTAGCTGGGTGTATTTGGGGTCGGCAGCTGGGGTTTTCCCAAGCTCTTCCATTACGCGTTCTTGATCAAAGGAAAAAGCAACTAAATTTTCTAACAGCATACGCAACGAAGCAATGTCTTCTTGCTGTTTTTGTTGCTGCTGACTTTGTTGCATTTGTTGCAGCTGCTGTTTCATTTGCTGCATCTGTTTAGAGGCATTTTGCTGCGCCCCAGAGGCTTTTTTGCGGTTGTTGTTATTGAGTTCTTGTTGGCTTTTGTCAAGCTGTTCTTGGATAGATTTTTCCAAATCTTCGGTGTTTTCCATGTTGCGCTGGTTTTGCAGCTGCTCATTAAGTTTGTCGAGGGCATCTAAATCATCTTTAACTTGCTGAAAACGCTCATCAATATCTTGCTGTTGTTGCTTTAAATCGTCTGCATTTTGATTTTTATCGTTGGTTTTTTCAGACAATTCTTCTTGATCTTTTGCCAGTTGATCTAAGCGCTCAGTAATCGACTCTAATTTTTGCTCAAATTCTAATTGCTTAAATAGCTCTAAGGAGCGGTCAAGGCGGTCTTCAATTTCTTCCTGTTTTAGCGAAAGCTCATCCAATTGTTTTTGAACTTGCTCTCTATCGAGCTGCTCCATCAATTTTTCTAACTCTTCGTAAAGCTTTTTCATTTCGTCTGTCATTAGCTCTTCAAACAACTTTTCGAGCATCATTTGCTTTTCTAAAATTTCTGGAGAAAGTTCTCTAAAATTATTTTGTTCGTTGTTGTTGCGCTGGTTGTCTTTTTTGAGTTCTTCCAGCGATTTTTCCAACGATTTTTGACGATTTAAAAACTGCTCAATTTGGTTTTTATCTTGCCAGTTAAGAGATTTTTTATTCAACACATTTTGCTGAAGATTTTGCAATTCTTTTTGCAGTTTTTGGGCCTCCTTAAGCCCTTCTTCAAAATTGTTTTTGATAGACTTACTGGCGTTTTCAGAGCGCTGGCTTAACTCTTCTAAAGTTGGCGCTTTATAAATTTTTATGGCTGACTTGGTGTTTTTTGCACCATTTACACCATCATTGTCCCACACCTCAAAATAATATTCCAGCTCATCGCCAGGTGTAATCCTTAAAGTTGTAATATCCCACAAATAAAAAAAGTGGTCTTTGTTAAACGACTTGGAAACAGGAATAATTACTCTTTGCGGCTTAGCATTGGCGTTGTTTTTTATGGTGTAATTAAACGCCAAATTCGTAAAGCCATAATCATCCGCAACATCGCCATAAAAATAGCGCACACTTTCGTTTATAGAGTCTTTTTCTTCATCTATAACAATGGCGGGATGTTCGTCTTTTACCACGCTGATGCCGTAACTTAATGGCTCGGTAGCAACAAATTTGTTGGCCAATTCCAGTGTGTAATCAAACGATTGACGGGCAGATTTGGTAAATGAAATCAACGAAGAGCCCGAATTAAAACGCAGCAAACTATCGGGGAAAACCACTTTTACAGAGTCGGCATTTTTTGAGTTGATGCGCCACTCAATGCGCGTTCCTTCGGGCACCACAGCATCGCCAATGTTGGCGAGCGTGAGGTCTTGTTTTTTGGTGTATTTAGGAAAACGCAAAGTAATTTTCATATCGGCCACCAAAGGTTTGGGCATCACCATTAATTCAAATTCTTTTGAAGAATACTCTCCGTCTGTAAAGTAAAATGCTTGGCTTTTTCTAACTGAACGTAAGGTGTGTGAATAGCCCTCGGGGGTTTTTTGCAGTTTATAACGCTCGTTGCCCATTACCACAAACAGGTTTTCAGGGCTCATCGACCCTTTGGTGCGCACTTCTATTTCAAAATCGGATTGTTCTAAAACAGATAGATTTTTGTTTAACAGCACAAATTCATAGGGTGCTTTTTTCTCGAAATGTTGCGCGTGCAAAACCAAGCGTTTTGAGCCCTCCGTAAGGATGCTGGCGTTTACAAAAAGTATTACAACCACCACCGCCAAAGGAATGGCCGCGTATTTTAAATAGCGTTTGTTTTCTGAATAGTTGATGGCTGTGCTAAAATTAAAACCGCTAAGCTCTCGGGTTTTTTGCTCAATACTTGCCAGCACCAAATCCATGTTGTTTTGTTGGACTGATGCCGCATCGCTCAGTTGAAGCGTGTTTAGCACCTTATCATTTATTTGAGGAAAATGCTTTCCAACAATTTTAGCCGCATCGTATTTGTTTAGCCCGCCTTGAATTTTATACAACTTAAGCAAAGGAATGGCTACCAGCCGGTATAACACAAAGCCCGTAAAAAGAATAAATAAGTAGAATAGGGCGGTGCGCCCCGCTTTTTCAAATTCGCCTAAATATTCGGTAAATGATAGCGCCACAAACAAACTCACCACCGCAGCAAAACACAAAATACCGCCCTTCAAAAGTTGATTTTTATAAAACTTTCGAATAAATGCATCAAGGTTGTTGAGCAAGAGTTGATATGTGGATGATTGTGTCAAAAAAATCGAAACTATGGCTAAAACGTAAAAATAGCTATAAATGTTTTATTTCTATCTTTGTTAGTGAGAATAAAAACATCAAAAAAAGTGG
>CAYVVI010000171.1:0-3336 GCA_964455265.1 uncultured Flavobacteriales bacterium
TGCTGTTAGATTTGTACGATGCACAGGGCATGGTTTCACGTGAGTGATGCCATGCCCTGTGACGGTTTTGGGCGTCCTTTCGCCCCTCTGTTTTGACTATCCCTTGGCGTGGTTGCGTCCCCGCAGAGCCAGCCTCCGTTTGCGTCAAAAGGGTTACGCCCGTTTTTTATCAGGTGAATTTTCGGTTTTTCTGGTTGCTGGTGACGAGTGGTTCTTCGGGTTCGTCGCGTGAGTTGTGACGCCAGTGAGGTTGCATGAGGACGGCGTTGACCTGTTTGAGATCGACGGTTTTGGTGCGGTCACGAACGGCTTCGAGCAAGGCACCGAGGCAGAGGTTTTTTACGGCGCGCAGGGCACCTTCTGAGGCGCGGATGATGAGAGCGGTGGCGTCTTCGGTGAAGGTGCTGTGCGGGAGTCCGACGCGGTCGAGTTGGCTATGAATGAAGCTGGTGAGGGCGGTTGGTGTGAGGGTGTCGATTCGGGCGGAGTAGGTGATGCGATTTTTGATGTCGCTGTGGTGGCGGAGCTGGAGGGTGGTGTTGAGTTGGGGTTGGCCGAAGAGGATGAGGTTGTGGTTTTTGGGGAAGTCTTCTAACAGGAGTCGGAGTTTGCGGAGGGCTTCCGGTGGAAGAAGGTGGGCGTCATCAATGATGGGGATGATGGTTTTTCCACGGGCGTTGAGGTTTCGGGCTTCAAGGATGAGACGGGCTTCGCATTTGTGGTCGGTGCCATCGGCATCGACTTCCATGGCGCGGCAGATCAGACGCAGGAGGTTGTGCCAAGTGTGGAGGGAACGGTTGATGACGGGGGTGATCCATTGTTTGGGGTCGTGATGGATGACGGCGTTTTTGAGGACGGTTTTGCCAGTGCCGGGCTCGCCGAGGATGACGCAGAGGCCGCCTTGTTGGGAGTGGACTTTGAGGATGTCGAAGTGGCGTTGCTGGTGTTCGAGGAGGGGTTGGTTCTCGTCGATGCCGAAAGGGTTTTGGTTAATGCCGAAGTAGGTGCGGATCATGATGATTTATTATTTCAGTTTTTCAGATTTCAGTTTTTCAGCGTTTACCTTCAGAAGTGGTCTTGGCCGAGGAGGGGTTTGCGGTCGTTGGCGATCATGTCGAGCTTGGTGGCTATGCCGAGGCGCTCGCCGTTTTGATAGACGACGGGTGGGAAGTGGATGCCGGGGCGGTGGTGGCGGATGGTGATGGTGGTGTTGCGCATGTCTCTGGGGGCTTCGTAACGGATGGAGTCGAAGCTAAAGGTGTTGTCCGTGCGGACCTGGCGGGTGCTTTCAAGGAGGAAGAGTTCGTCGCTGTAAGGGCTATCGGTGAGGTGGCGGATGTGGTTGAGGTCGAGGCCGAAGCGGTCGATGGGTTTCATGCCAAGGGTGGTGTGTTCACGATCGTGGTAGGTGGACTCAACCCATTGGCCAAACTCGGTGTTGAGTTGTTGTAGATCACGGATGTGGCTCAAGTCGCGAACGAGGAACTGATCGCGCACGGTGCGGAAGAAACGTTCGATTTTTCCTTTGGAAGCACCGTCTCTAACAGGTGTGTGGATGAGGACGGTGCCGAGGCGGGAACAGATGAGTCCGAATTCTTTGGATGAGTAGTTGGAGCCGTTGTCGACATAGACGGCTTTGGGGAGGCCGCGTTTATAGAGGGCGGTTTGGAAGCATTCGAGGAGGTTGGGCGTGTCGTCTGCGGGATAAAATGCGCCGTGGGTGATGACGCGCGAGGCATCATCGATGAAGCAGATGAGGAAGGTTTTAATGGGTGTGCCACGCAGGCCGGTTGAGAGGTAAGGACCGTGGAGGGTGTCGCCTTGCCAGAGATCGTTGGCATGGGCTTTGGCGAAGGCCAGACGTCTTTTGGGGCTGGTGTCATCGGCAGGCTTGAGTAGATCGAAGCGGTTGACGGCACGCCGGAAGGTGTTCGGCGCGATCTGTGAACGCTGAAGCAGGCCTTTCTGGATGCAGCGGCGGTAAACTTCCTCGATGTTGTGCTTTTTTCCGAAGAACTCCGGCATCACTTGTTCGATGACTTCGAGCAGGTGCTCGGGAGTGGTTTTGCGGGTGGTGCCTTTATCCACACGTGATGGCGGATCTGTGATGCCGTGTTTGCGATAGTAATACCACCAGGTCTGAATGGTGCGCCAAGTGAACTGGTGCGGTTGGCCTTCCTCATCGTGGAAGATCATGTTGCTGACGGCTTGGTAGCGGGCTTGGTCAGAGTTTCCTTGGGCGTATTCGAGTGCTCCGAGGACTCGCATTTTGAGGTAGTTGGTGACGCGTTTCATATGACGCGGGCAAAGCTGCCTTGCGGGTGGCTGAGGGATGGATTGCCATATTGTGTTGCTGTAAAAATGAGTTTTCCGCTGAAAATGGACAACGACGTCAAATTGGTAATTGTTAGATATTTGTATGACGACAGATCGGCCTAATGAGATTGGGATTGCTCCATGAAAGGGGTGATTTACCTGCAAATAGGAGTTTGGAAGTGCTTTTGGAAGGCTGAGGCGGGACAAGGGCAAGCGGAGAAGGCTGCGTCTAAATGACGTAGGTTTAGCGGATCGGGAAGAGCATCTCTTTGGATGGGAGGAGGTTTTATTTGAACTAGCCAACTCCTTAAAACATGCGTGGCTCGATGCCATTTACCGAACCATCGGTAAGCGCTAGTAAGCGAGATCGGGAGTAATGTTGTGACCCACGCACGATGACGAGTGGATTGGGCTACATAGGCACGGAGTAGCGTAACGAGCTGCACACATCGCAGGGAGGCGTACGGCAGAACGTTGTCCCAATGAACCGAAAATGTCCTGCCGCAGCCTACATTCGTATAACGATTTGAACAAAAAAACGCAGACCACGAGTCACGATTTCGTTGCCTGATTCAGCAAGGCCATGGAGGTAGCCATGAGCAACGACGGCTTCATGACAACCGCAATGGCGACAAGCTTGAGAACGGATTTTGGTGCGAAAATTAAGTAGTCCTAATGAGTGGGGAGATAGGTAAGAAATGAACTTCATTGGCGAATAGTAGCAGGCCATGCAAGTTGGTATTCGTGGGGTTGTCACAAGTTGTTAGTCTCAATAAGACGAAACTAACAGCGTTCCACGGATCTAACAGGTGTCCAAAAACTAGTGTTCAAGAGGCATTCTCAATAAGCGAAATTGCCTGTGGAACATTTGCGTGCCGAATTATCGCTGTGTTTGAACCAAAGACTGCCAGCCCTTAGTTCGGCAATATCATACTGGAATCCACGACCAGTGGGTGGTAATTTACACTTCGTGCTGTAATGCTGCATCCAGTCCGGGTGCCTCCCAGCAAAGCTGGGTCC
>CAYVVI010000172.1:0-3336 GCA_964455265.1 uncultured Flavobacteriales bacterium
TTTCACTGCGTTTGGTTTCTCCGGGTTCTGCCCACCAGCCGCTTCTGCGGTACATACGCGGCCAATTTAAATGAACACCATCATCGGTTTTTATGGTAGCATCTTCCCAATTCCATGCATCAAAATGTACTACCGATGAGCTACCTGTAATTGTTCCGCCACGAGGGGTAATTTGCGCCATCAATACACCGTTGGTTCTTACCGTTGGTTGTATCTCCGAATCGGTATTGTAGGCAATTAGCGATCGAACTGCTGGGTTAAACTCCCCTACTTCATAATTATCTACCGAAGCGCGCACGGCTTCAATTTCTACCAAACCAATGGTGCTGTTTAATCCGATAAACCCAGGGTAGATGTGCTTGCCTTTTAGGTTGATGGTGGTATCGTATTTCAACTCGTTGAGATTTGCTGTAAGCGCATTGCCTACAAAATCTATCACGCCATCTCTAAAACCAATTACCGATTGGTTAATGACTTCCCCCGTGCCAATGTGTGCGGTAGCATAAAGCAGCAACACCGATTTTTTTTGCTTTGGTGCAGGCGTTGGTTGTTGCGCAACACTTACCAAAAACGTTGCAGAAAATAGTATGGAAAATAGTGTTTTCATCTTCGTAAAATTCTTTTGTTAAAACTCTTCTTCTACATCGTGGCCAAATACACTACACTTGTGAACAAAGTTTGCTTTGCTCACAGATTTTTGTGTAAACGAACCACCATTTTTAGCGTCAATCATTTTGGAGATAATGCGTGTGCGTTCTTGCGCAATTTTCTTTCTCAACTCTGCATCGCGCTCCGCATCGTAATAAATAATACCATCAATAATGGTTTTATCTGCCTTCGCATAAATAGATAATGGATGATTGGTCCACAACACCAAGTCGGCATCTTTACCTACTTTTATGCTGCCCATTCTATTGTCTAAGTGCAATAATTTGGCAGGATTAAGCGTCACCATTTTCAATGCTTCTTCTTCGGTAGCACCTCCATATTTCACCGCTTTACCCGCTTCTTGATTGAGTCTGCGTGCCATCTCAGCATCGTCAGAATTTATAGCAGTAGTAACACCTACTTTTGACATCAACGCTGCGTTGTGAGGTATGGCATCTTTCACTTCATATTTGTAAGCCCACCAATCGCTAAAGGTAGAACCACCTGCACCGTGTGCTTTCATTTTATCGGCAACTTTGTATCCTTCTAAAATGTGTGTAAATGTGTTTAATCTAAAGCCCATAGAATCGGCAACGTGTATCAACATGTTTATTTCAGATTGTATGTAAGAGTGGCACGATACAAAGCGCTCTGAATTTAAAATTTCTACCAACACATCCATTTCTATATCTCTGCGTGGTGGTGTTAAATTCTTTTTCTTTTTGCTTTCTGTAGTATACGTTTTCCACTCTTGTTCGTATTCTTTAGCGCGAATAAAATGGTCGTAATATACTTGCTCTACACCCATTCTTGTTTGTGGAAAACGTGTGGTGTTAAAATCGCCCCAATTAGATTGTTTTACATTTTCGCCCAATGCAAACTTGATGAATTTAGGTCCGTTTTCAATTTTCATTTCTTCGGGAGATTTGCCCCAACGTAGTTTTATCAGCGCACTTTGTCCGCCAATAGGATTGGCAGAACCGTGTAACAACTGCGCTGCTACAACACCACCCGAAAGTTGACGGTAAATGTTGATGTCATCAGAATTTACTACATCATCAATACTAACTTCTGCGGTGCTTGCTTGCGTACCTTCATTCACTCCACGGCTAATGGCAATGTGCGAGTGCTCATCAATAATACCTGGCGTAAGGTGTTTGCCTGTGCCATCAATAACAATCGCTTTAGGGTCGGCACTGTCTAGTATATCGCCAATGTGCTTTATTTTTCCGTCTTTAATAAGGACATCGGTTACTAATGTTCCTTGCGTTTCTAAGGTCCAAACGGTAGCACCTTTAATTAAAATGGTTCCTGCTTTTGGAATGGAATCAAAACCATATGCCATGTTGGGGAAGGTAACATTGCCAACAATCAACGAATCTTTGGCAGCAGGTTTCTCGTCTTTTTTCTTGTCTTCTTTCTTTTTGCGAATGGCTGTCCAAGTAGTCCAACTGCCATCGGGTAAAGTACCGCGCCCATCCCATGAACCGCTATCAAAATTGATAACGCCTGCTAAACTATACAAGCCATCACCAATTTGATAACTCAACGCAATTTGATTATCGCTACGCTTCATAACAACTTTAACCGTTTGCGTTTTCTTTACTTTATAAGGACGATTCATCGCAGGGTCTAAAACCACATCACCATTGGCATTCACACTATCGGCCATGCTTTGGTAAGAAATTTCTGCTTTAGGCGCAGTCAATTCACCATTTACTTTTAATGAACGGATGTCTTGATTGACGTTTAAATTGTATTCGCCTCTTACATCTACCACATCGTAATTTTCTAACGAATTGTTTTGTCCGCCCACCCAGTTTTGGTAAATGATGGTATTGTCTGCAAACAATTTATCTGACGTGATAATGAAATTGGCAAAAGCACCTTCTTTCAACACACCTAACTTATCTTGCACGCCTAAAAATTGTGCTGGATTAAACGTTAATGCACGCAATGCCATTTCTTCAGAAAGCCCATGCTCAATGGCTTTTTTAATGTTGGCTAAAAATGATTTTTTTTCTTTTAATCCTGTTGTAGTGAATGAAAATAGGATGCCATTTTTTTCTAACACTGCTGGATTGGTAGGGGCTAATTCCCAATGTTTCATGTCTTCTAACGATACGAGCATCGCTTCGTAAGGGTCGCTCACATCATATGGTAGCGGAAAATTTACAGGCAAAATAACTGATGCTCCTGATTGCTTTACTTCTTGGATGCGTTGGTACTCATCGCCACTACCTTTCATGATGTATTGCACACCAAACTCATCGCCAATTTTATCTGCTCTTAATAATGATAGTTTATCATCAACTTCAAATATTTGAGGAAACCCTTGTAGTTGGTTAAAAGCAGCCAAAGAGATATTTACTTCTTCATGATTTTTAATGGTGGCATACCATTGCGCATCTAAATACGTTTGGCGCAACAAAGCGATAGAACCCATTAAAGACGAAGGATAATCTTGCGTAGAGCTTCCTTTTGAAAACGAAAAATGAGCACTTGCTTTTTCTTTAACGATGGCTTTGTTTGCAGTAGTATTGCTTAAAAGTGTCAGTACAGAAGTTCCTCTCACTATACCATCCATTTGATGGGTGAGTACAGAACCAAATCCACTATTGATATAGTCTTGTGCTGATTTTTCATCGGGAGAAAATTGCTCAAAAGCATTTACTTCGGGCTTTACAG
>CAYVVI010000173.1:0-3317 GCA_964455265.1 uncultured Flavobacteriales bacterium
CCAGAAATTTTATCCATTGCCGATTACGTATCTCACAAAAAAGGTGGCGAAGGATGTGTGCGCGATGTTATTGAGCAAGTTCTAAAAGTAAAAGATTGCTGGTTCGAATAGTGGCTTACTTAAAAATTATACGTCCACTAAATTTATTTATCATTGTTTTAACAATGTCTGGGTTTCGCTATGGATATTCATTAGTAGAGCTTAACCTTGTGGCGGTAAATCCATTTCCAGAGCACTTGTTTTGGTTAAGTGTTGTAAGTGTTTGTTGTGCAACAGCCGCAGGATATATTGTAAATGATATATTCGATGTTAAAACTGACCTAATAAATAAACCTGATAAAACTTACGTTACTACCCAAATCTCCGAAGCATACGCCTGGGTATACTTTGCAGCACTTAATTTTATGGCTATTGCACTAGCATTTTTTATAAACGAGGTGTTTCTATTTATAGTTGTGAGTACTGTTATTGCTCTTTTTATATATGCCCTTTTTGTGAAAAAAATTGCTGTATTTGGTAATGTTTTAGTAGCATTTCTATCGGGTGTTTTACCTTTTCTAACTGTATGGCTAGATGTTTCATTTGCTTACAAAAACAATTCAAACGAAGGATATTTTAGTTTATATACAGTACCTCTATACTTCTCATTTATTGCCTTCTTGGGTTCATTTTCTAGAGAAGTTATTAAAGACATTGAAGATATTGAAGGCGACAGAAAAGTGAAGGCGCTTACACTACCAATCATTTTAAATGAAAAACAAGCAGGGTATGTTGCTATTTTTTCACTGATAATTGCATGCTTTTTACTCATTACCTACCCTCCTATTCTGGGTAATGAAATCTACATGATTTATTTTTCTGTAGCTGTTGTAGCGCCCATTATTCTTACCATTAAACGCATTTATAAAGCAGAAGAAAAACTAGATTATAGCAGAGCTTCATTCTATTTAAAAATTGCCATGTTTGGAGTAGTTTTATTTTTTTGGATAAATAGAATTTTCATTTTATGACATTAGCAGAAAAACTTAAAGGACATAAGCTCATTCTAGCATCCAAGTCGCCCCGCAGACAACAACTGCTAAAGGGCTTAGACATTGACTTTGAGGTACGCACTAAAGATGTAGACGAAAGTTATCCATCATCACTCAAAGATGAAGAAATTCCAGAATATTTAGCCAATAAAAAAGCAGCCGCTTTTAAAGATGAACTTAAAGACAATGACATTCTCATCACCTGCGACACTATTGTTTCGTTAAACGGAGAGGTACTTGAAAAACCCTCCGACTACGACCACGCTTTTGAAATGCTGAGCAAACTTTCGGGCAAAATGCATACCGTTTATACAGGAGTATACATTACAACAACTGCTTCACAAATTGCTTTTACAGACAAAACAGAAGTCTATTTTAAGCAGCTTACCAAAGAAGAAATTGACTACTACATTACCCAATATAAACCTTTCGATAAAGCGGGCAGCTATGGCATTCAAGAATGGTGGGGCTATGTAGCCATCGAAAAAATTAATGGCGACTTTTTTAACGTAATGGGGCTGCCTTTGAGGTTAGTTTATGAAAAATTAAATCATACATTTAGCTAAAATTAGCTTAATTATTTTGTCTAACAAAACATACATACCAATTATACTTTTAGCTTGTATTGTTGAAGGGGGAAGTCTTTTGGCATACGAAATACTGTGTTCCAAAATGCAAGCCCCTTATTTAGGTTCATCAGTATATGTATGGGCCGCTGTATTAAGCATTACCCTACTCGGGCTGGCATTGGGCTACAAAATGGGTGGTGTCTATGCAAAAAATCATGCGGCAAAGGTTTGGATTAGTTTTATCTTGTCTGGTTTATTTGTTGTTTTATCAAGTTTTATTTCTAATTTATTTCTCCCTTTAACGCTATCATTAAACATAAAATTGGCAAGTATTATTGGAGGAATGATTATGCTATTTATCCCCATGTTTTTGTTTGGTACTGTATCGCCAATGTTGGTTGAATTACTCAATGAAAAGCTAAAAAATATAGCAAAATCAACGGGATGGATTTATAGTTTAGGAACGTTTTCGGGCATCTTATTTTTATTAATCAGCATTTACTGGCTAATGCCTTTATTAGGAATAAAAGTAATTAGCTACATACTTGGAGTATTACTAATTGCTTCAGGAATTTTACTAAAAGTGGGTTTGAAAATTGAGAAATAAAGAATTACGCATAGCAGCATTTATTGAAGGTGGCTTAGTAATGCTACTCGAAATAAGCATGCCTATAATAGTTGCACCTGTTATAGGAAGTTCCTTATACATTTGGTCAATTCTTATTTCTATTTCTGTTGCGGCATTAGCTATTGGTTATTTTTTAGGAGGAGTTTTCTTTTCAAAAAGTGCTAATAAAGAGAGGCTTCTTAGTAAATTGTTTGTTGCAAATGCACTAATTATATTCCTTGCTTGGCTGCTCTACAGCTATCAAAATTATTTTCAATTAGCGGGTTCTTACGTGTTGTATAGTTGGCTATTGGTAATCATTCTTTTATTTATTCCGCTAGTAATATTTGGCAGCACAACACCATTAATTATTCAAATTTTATCAGAAAAGAACAATCAATCTTCTGTTGGTGATATTTATAGTTTATCTACCATAGGCGGAATTATTTTTTGTTTAACCACTGGCTTTTTTTTAATTCCAGAGTTAGGTGTGTCAAAAACAATTTTAATTGCAGGATTGCTTACGTTTATTATTCCTTTTCTTGTGCTAAATTCTTCATCTCTAAAATTTTTAAACAAATACGGTTACTTATATGTGGCTATTGTAATTTTTCTATTTTTTTCATCCACATTTTTGTATAAAACAAACAAGAATGGCTTGAATGTTATTCATCATTCCGAAGGCATAAATGGACAATTGTTGGTTTTAGACATTACATACCCAAATATGGCAGAAGAGAGAATTTTAATGATGAATAGAATTGGCCAAACTTGGGTAAATAAATACTCTGGTAAATCTGTTTGGGGTTATAATGGTGTAATGATAGGACTAGCCAGTATATTTCCAGAAAATTCTGAAGTGCTACTACTTGGTTTGGGCGGTGGTTTAGTGGCAAAAGAACTTATAGAAATAAACAAACAAAATGTAGATGCCGTAGAGTTGGATGAGCGCATTACCGAGATTAGCAAAAACTATTTTGGACTTAATGCTTATGAAAACAACATCAATTTTTATAATGAAGATGCCAGACGCTACATAAAAAAGACCAGCAAAAAATATGATGTTGTGATTATAGACATCTTTAAAGAAATATCTCCTTCTCACGCTCT
>CAYVVI010000174.1:0-3295 GCA_964455265.1 uncultured Flavobacteriales bacterium
AAAAAGTCTATACTATTTTAAAAGATAAGCAAGTGGTAATGTTGTTTCCAGAAGGTAATCATGGGAATAAAAAACAATTGCGTCCGCTAAAAAAAGGAGCTGCCCGCATTGCTTTTGGCGCAGAAGAAACATACAACTATTCGTTAGATGTGCATGTAGTTCCAGTAGCGTTAAATTACGGAAACTTTACCAATGCAGGAAGCACCTTGCAGGTGGTGTTTTCTAAGCCCATTCGTGTAGCAGATTTTTACGAAGATTACAAAAAAGACCCAAGCAAAACCTTGCTGACGTTTACGCACACATTGCATACAGCAATGAAAGAAAATATGGCGCATTGGGAAGATGATTTTTATGTGTTCACCGAAAACAGTCGTAAAATTTTTGAGTTTGAATTAAGCAACGGTACTTTTAGTGTAGATGTTGAATTAGCCAACACCAAAAAATTGTATTCGGTTTTAGAAAAAAACAAAACATCGTTTCAAGATAAATTGCCTGCGCTTACAGAGCAATCGCAGCACTACTTACAACTCATTTACAGCAATGGCTTAAAACCTTATGCAGCTTGGTACAACAAGCACCATAAGTTAGATATGCTATTGAGTTGGCTCATCATTGTATTGTCATCGCCTGTGTGGTTGTTTGGTATTGTAAACAATGTAGTGCCATTTCGTTTACCATCGTGGATTGTGCCTAAATTGATTAAAGACACACATTTCCACAGCTCGTTTAAAATGGCGTTAAAACTGATAACCTTTCCATTTTTTTATGCCGTGCAGTTTTTTCTGATGTATTATTTCACCACTATTACGTGGGCTGTTTTATATATTTTAGCTGTGCCCTTCACTGGTTTTTTATCATTGCGCTTGTGGTATTTTATCAAGATGACCTACTACAAATGCCAATTTAATCGTAAGTTTGATACGAAGCAAGTTAAAGAAGCGTTAGCCATAAGAGCCGAACTAAAAGCATTTTTAGAACCGTACATCAATGAAATTTAAACAAGCAAAAACACTTAAGCAAGTAGCTGATTTTTTGGGTTGCACATTTGTTGGCGATCCCAATCAAGAAGTGTTGGGCGTAAACGAAATTCATCGTGTTGAGCCAGGAGATATTGTGTTTGTTGACCACCCAAAGTATTACGATAAAGCACTTAATTCAAAAGCTACTTTTATTTTAATTGATAAAGAAGTGGAATGCCCCAAAGGAAAGGGCTTGCTTATTTCATCATCACCATTTGATGATTTTAATAAATTGACTCAAGCAGAAAATCCGTTTACACCGATAGCAACTACAGGAGCGGTGAATATCAAAATTGCCAACTCTGCCATTATTTACCCGAATGTAAGTATTGGCAATAACGTAACGATTGGAGAAAACACCATTGTTTACAGTGGTGCTGTGATTTTAGACAATACCATCATTGGCAACAATGTTATTGTTGGGCCTAATTCTGTGTTGGGTTTTAATGCGTTTTACTACAAGAAAAAAGCAGATGGTTACCACAGAATGCATACCTGCGGAAGAACCATTATTGAAGATAACGTAGAAATTGGCGCATGTACTACCATTGATTGTGGTGTTACTGCCGACACCATAATTGGTGAAGGCACAAAGCTCGATAACCACATACAAATTGGGCACGACACGATTATTGGCAAGCATTGTTTGTTTGCAGCGCATGTTGCTGTGGCAGGTTGCGTAACCATTGAAGATAACGTTACCCTTTGGGGGCAAGTAGGCGTGAAGAGCGATGTAGTAATCGGAAAAGGTGCGGTTGTTTTAGCGCAATCAGGAGTGGGGGAGAATTTACAAGCAGGCAAAACCTATTTTGGTAGCCCAGCCGAAGAAGCCCGCAGCAAAATGAAAGAATTGGCATACATGAAAAGAATTGAAGAACTATTTAGAGTGAATAAATAATTTTACCCCCTACTCCTCCGAAGAAAATTCGGAGTCGTTTGTCCCCCTTAATTAGGGGGACAGTTTTGAAGTGAAACGGAAAAACAGGGGGTCTGCTAAACACTAAACACCAAACCCTAAGCGGTGCCAAAAAAATTAGAACAAATATTAGAATTAAAAGAGTTTAAACTCAATTCGCTGTTGGAGATTACCAAAGCCATCAACGAGAATTATTCTATAGAAAATCTTATAAAAATTTACGAATACATTTTACGTGAGCAGTTGGGTATTAGCAAAGCTGTGCTGTTTAGTTTTCATGAAAAATGGAAGTGTTTGCTAAAGTATGGTGCAAAAGGTGTAGTTAATAAAATCAACATTCAAGAGGACTTATTGCACATTAAAGAAATTACCGTAATTGAATCGTCTTCATCTATTTTAAGCGAGTTTGATGTGGTGATTCCTGTGTATCATAAACAAACTCCATTGGCGTATTTGTTGATTGGAAATTTAGGTAAAACAGAAGAATTTAGCCCAGCGGTAAAACACATGTCGTTTATACAAACGCTTACCAATATTATTATGGTAGCGATTGAAAATAAACATTTTGCCAAGCAAGCCATTTATCAAGAAATTGAAAATAAAGAGTTGGAAGTGGCACGCCAAATGCAAGCGATGTTGTTCCCTCAAGAGTTGCCTTCAAACAATAGGGTAGATGTGGCAGCGCGCTATGTTTCTAAGCAATTGGTGGGTGGAGATTATTACGATTTCATTCAACTTAACCCCAACGAGTATGTCATGTGTATTGCCGATGTTTCTGGGAAGGGCGTTTCTGCTGCGTTGTTGATGAGTAATTTTCAAGCGCATCTAAAAGCTAACATCAAATACAACCACGAAAAACTCACCATAAAACAACTGATGATTGACCTTAACGAAGAGGTGATGAAATCTGCCAAAGGCGAGAAGTTTATTACCTTCTTTTTTGCGTATTACAACGTGAGTAAAAAACTATTGAAGTACGTCAACGCAGGGCACAATTATCCAGTATTGACCGATGGAAAAACGGCACGTTTACTCAATAAAGGATGCATTGGTTTAGGTATGTTGGAAGAAATTCCGAGCATAGAAATGGAAGAAATTGAATTGGCACCTAATACTACTTTAGTATGCTACACCGATGGCTTGGTAGAATTAGAAAACAAAGAAGGCGAAGCATTTGAAGTGGAACGTTTAATTGACATCATTCACAACAATTACCATTTATCTATGGTAGAGTTAGACGAACTTATTTTTAAAGAGCTCGATAATTTTAGAAAAGACACGCCTTATTTAGACGACACTGCTTTATTGAGTTGTCGTTTCTTATAGTGCATATCAATAGCCACTATAATAGCTGCAAAGC
>CAYVVI010000175.1:0-3283 GCA_964455265.1 uncultured Flavobacteriales bacterium
TAAAAACAAATTGAATAACGCAATAGGTATGGTTTTAATTAAGCTCCAATAATTGCCTTCCAAACGGGGTAAATAAATTAAACTGCCAGCGTTTTCTGCTTCTGCATGGTTTAAAAAATCATGTTGTTTTTGTATGATTGCCCCCGTAATTGTTTGTCCATTGGGTAAAAAATTAAGGAATAATACCGCTATAATAAATACCGTAATGGCAATTAAATATTTTTTACTAATTGCTATTTTTCTAAAAATTAATAAAGGCATAAATGGTGTTAAACCTATAACAAAATAGGGTTTTACAAAAAATAAAGGGATAAGAAATAACAATGCAAACAACATGTGTTTTATATTTTTTTCAAACAAAAATTTTATAATTTGAGCGATGGAAAATGAAAGCAGCATAACCACTAAAGTTTCCTTTAATGGTGCTGAACTCCATAGTAATACTGATGGTAACAAAAAACTAAGCATCGCCAACCATGGATGAATATTTAAATATTTAACAACCGCATTATACAATGCAATACTTCCTAAAAAGGATAAAAAACAAAACACCAAACTATGTATGTGGTAGTTTCCGAAGGATAAGGGGTGGATTAACAAATGCAGTTTAATGATGGTTTGGTTGCTATCTACCAAGTGAACGCCCCAGCCAGTAAACCACGAAATCATTTTTGGACCCAATTCTTTTGGAAGATTTGAACGAATGATTATCTCCCAAAAGTCACTAGGGTGTTGCTTAAGATGGTTGAATATTATCAGAGAATCGTCAAAGTATTTAAAAATATCAGCATCTGCTCTAGAGGTGTAGTATTTGGTGTAAAGAAAATATAGAGCAGTTGCCGCAAGAGCTTTTAATAGAAATACACCTATAAATATCTTTTTTGAAATAACGCCATAATCAATATTAACCCATTTGCTAATTGTGTAGAGCATAATACTTAGTAGGATTAATATTTGTGCTGATTCAATCATTTAAAATGTTTGTTCTGAAAAATTTAGGTAACTTTTTTGTGTCTACAATGATAATAGATAATGCCATAACAAATGGAATAATAACAGATTTATATCTAACCAATGCACCTGAATTTGGGACTGTTATTCCTACAATTAACATTGAAATGCCTATAAACACTAGTAAAGAAAATACCCAAAACGATTCTTTTTCCTCTAAGTAATTTTTCCGTTTAAAAATGAATAGCAATAGAATGTAGGCAAAAAGTATATTTTCTAAAGAGTTTACTATTTGTTTAAGGTCGTAGCAATCTGTAATTAAAGGTCTGAAGAAAAAGTTAAAAATCGCTTCAAATAAAACTAAAAGTATGGTTAAGAAGTCTTTTTTATACTCAATCATTTCAAAAGTACTTCTGTTATTTTCTGCAATGCCATCCATCGCCATCCATTCAATAAATCCAGTGCGTTTTACCTCTAATATGTCAAGAGGATTATACGGGCTGTTTATTAGGTTTAATATTATTGTGATAACTAACAAACTACTAACTGTTATTACAAAAGCATGCCATTGCTTTTTTACTATTTTTATAGATGAAATTAGTATGAATATCAACATCCCAAGAACTGCAATTCTTATGTAAATTTTAGTGTGATAAATCAAGATTAATGAAAGAATCAAAAATAGAATACATATTAAGGTTTTCTTCTCATGAAAATATATTAACGCATAAAAAAGCACAGCTAAAAATAAAAACGCAATAACTTCTTTAGAGCCAATACTTGTCCAAAAAATTACGGAAGGGATTAGAAAAAAAGCATACATAAATAAGTATCTTTTCTCTGTAAATAACTTAGAAAAACCTTTGTATAATAAGATACAAGAGAGCATTGAAATAAAAATATAGAGAACAGAATTTACATAATAATAACCAAAATTAAGAGGTCTTAAAATAAGGTTAAATCTAACAATAGTCTGATCATCATTGTAAAAGCCAAAGTTTTCTCCGCGCCCCCAAGCTAGCAAATCATCAAAGTAACTACCTTGATTGATAACCCCTAATACTATTTTAAATAAATCAAAAATATTTGATTTTGTTCTTTCAAAAATGGTAATGGAATCTGAAAAATAATCAATCGAATCGCTTCTCTTAGTGTGATAATTCCAATACAAATAAACAAATCCAGCAATTAGTTTTAAACCAAAAAACAATAAAAGTTTCTTTCTTGTAAGAACCTCATCAGAGAAGCATTTTGCTTTAAATAAAATAAACGCACAAGCCAATATATAGATGAGGCAAATAAATAGTTCTGTACTTGTTGGAAACATCACCCAAATATACACTACTTATTTAAAATTAGGTGTTTTTAGAGCTATTCATAAATTATGTAAATGTTGATAATTCCTTTATTAAATTAAGAGCTAAACAGATGTTATCCTTATTTTTGTAGCAAATTGAAAATTTCTCATGCAAGCAACCACCAACCAAAATTTAGCAACTCTTGAACAAGCCCGTGAAATGGGTCTTTTACCCGAAGAGTTTGAAAAAATAAAAGAAATTTTAGGGCGTACACCCAACTTTACCGAAATGTCTGTTTTTTCAGTAATGTGGAGTGAACACTGCTCATATAAAAACTCTATTCTTTGGTTAAAAACCTTGCCTAAAGATGGCCCACACATGTTGGCTAAAGCAGGTGAAGAAAACGCAGGTTTAGTAGATATTGGAGGCGGTTTAGGTTGTGCATTTAAAATAGAATCTCACAACCACCCAAGTGCTATTGAACCTTATCAAGGTGCTGCAACTGGTGTAGGAGGTATCAATCGTGATATTTTTACGATGGGAGCTCGTCCAATTGCACAATTGAATTCGTTGCGTTTTGGTAACATTGATGCACAACGCACCAAATGGTTGGTAAAAGGCGTGGTAAAAGGCATCGGTGATTATGGTAATGCCTTTGGTATTCCGATTGTTGGTGGTGAAGTATTTTTTGATGATAGTTACAACACCAATCCTTTAGTAAATGCATTTTCTGCAGGAATATTAAAAGTAGGAGAGCAAATTTCTGCTAAAGCTGCTGGTGTTGGAAACCCAGTATTTATAGTAGGTTCAGCAACAGGAAAAGATGGTATTGCAGGTGCTTCGTTTGCATCAAAAGATATTACAGAAGAATCGGCTAAAGATTTGCCATCAGTACAAGTAGGCGACCCTTTCCAAGAAAAATTATTACTTGAAGCAACCCTTGAATTGGCTAAAACCGATGCTGTGGTGGGTATGCAAGATATGGGTGCAGCTGGAATTACCTGTTCTACTTCAGAAATGTCGGCAGCAGGTGG
>CAYVVI010000176.1:0-3262 GCA_964455265.1 uncultured Flavobacteriales bacterium
ACGCTTTTTCAGGCGAGTCAATATCTCCGTTGCCAAACACAGGAATGGTTAAGCGAGGATTTTCTTTAGCTTTAGCAATCAAGGACCAGTCGGCTTCGCCTTTGTACATTTGCACACGCGTGCGTCCGTGAATAGAAATGGCTTTTATACCAACATCTTGCAAACGTTCGGCAACTTCTACAATAAATTTAGTGCTATCGTCCCAGCCCAAGCGGGTTTTTACGGTTACGGGTTTGTTTACCGCTTTTACCACTGCTTCGGTAAGTTTTACCATTTTTGGGATGTTCTTTAAAATACCTGCACCAGCATCTTTACACACCACTTTTTTTACAGGACAACCAAAATTGATGTCGATAATATCAGGGTTGGCCGCTTCACAAATTTGTGCAGCTTGCATCATGGGTTCTAGTTCTCCTCCAAAAATTTGAATACCAATAGGGCGTTCGTACTCAAAAATATCGAGCTTTTGTTTGCTTTTGGCAGCATCACGAATGAGTCCTTCTGAGGAGATAAATTCGGTGTACATCAAATCGGCACCGTGCTGTTTGCACAACATACGGAAGGGAGGGTCGCTCACGTCTTCCATAGGCGCCAACAGTAATGGAAATTCGCCTAACTCAATATTTTCTATCTTTACCAACGCAAATATGTTTTTGCAAAATTACGGAAAATACTATGAATCAGTTTTTACGAAATTTATCGCCCTTATCTCAAATTGCTTTTTCAGTAGCATTTTCGTTTGTGTCTGTTATTTTATTTAGCGTGGTAGCTACGTTTTTATCTGCCATGTGGTTTGGTTATAGCATTGAAGAATTATCTACCAACTTTGATTTTTTTGCGCACGAAAATTTACAAGTAATTGTGCTATTTACCATGCTTAATGCCATTGGCATGTTTCTTTTGCCTGCCCTTACGTGTGCGTCATTTTTTTCGTCACAACCCTATAGTTATTTGCACTTAAATGTGCCTCCTAAATGGTTGGTATGGGTGTTTTCTTTAGCGCTTTTGGTGTTGAGCTTTCCTGTAATAAATTTTACCAACGCATTGAATGCTTTAATAGAATTACCTCAATGGATGGCCGATGAAGAAGCCAAACGCGAATTATTAATCACCTGGATTTTAACCGACCATAATCTGTTGCAAAATTTATTGCTACTCGCTATTATTCCTGCATTTTCTGAGGAACTTTTTTTTAGAGGACTCCTGCAAAAATTATTTACCAAAGCATTTAAAGGACGCACCCACTTAGCTGTAATTCTTCTAGCGTTTGTATTTAGCGCCATGCACTTGCAGTTTGCAGGGTTTATCCCGCGTTTTTTTATGGGATTGGTGTTGGGCTATGTGTATGTGTATTCGGGCTCTTTGTGGCCAGGAATTGTTATTCATTTTTTAAATAATGCCATAGGCGTTACTTTAGGAATGATGGCCTTAAACAACCCAGATATTAACGCCATAGATGATTTTGGAAGTGAACTTACACTGCTTAATGGAAGTATAGCAGTTGCTGCATTAGCAGGAATTGTTATGGTTTTTATGCGTCTTAAACGTTTGCGCTTAGCATCTGTATAAACTCATCTAAGGTTTGCGCTTTTTCAATATAAAAATCACCAATTTTTGTGCGTCTAAGCGATGTTAAGTAACCTCCCGAATTTAATTTTTTTCCAAAATCGTGTGCTATGGAGCGGATGTAGGTGCCTTTGCTACACACAATTCTAAACGTTATTTCGTTGGGTGAAAAATTGGTGATTTCAAATGCGTGAATGTGAACGGTGTTTGGTTTTAATTCCATGTCGCTGCCTTTGCGGGCATGTTCGTAGGCGCGTACGCCATCTATTTTTTTTGCAGAAAATAAAGGAGGAATTTGTTGTTGTTCGCCTAAAAATGTTTGTGCGGTTTGTTTGGCTAAATCTTCGGTTATGTGAGCTGTTGAAAATTGTTCATTTTCTTCGCTTTCTGTATCGTAAGATGGGGTAGTGGCGCCCAATTTTATCGTGCCTGTATATTCTTTTTCAAGGCCCATTAATTGGTCAATGGTTTTAGTTTTTTTGCCAGTGCAAATTATTAAAAGTCCTGTAGCTTTTGGGTCGAGCGTACCAGCATGACCTACTTTAATTTTTTTGATGTCTAGGTATTTACGCAAGGAAAATCGAAGCTTATTTACCACTTGAAAGGAGGTCCAATCCAAGGGTTTGTCTATAAGAAGAACTTCTCCTTCGATAAAATTTTGAGCATTCATTAAGCTAAAAAGATGAGGGCTAATATGCCTACAATAACACAGTACACGGCAAAATAAGTCAACTTACTTTTCTTTACTAATGCAATCATCCATGTGCAAGCAAACAAGCCCGTAATAAACGCAGCTATAAACGCTACTACTAAAGGCATGGTTCCTATTCCTACTGTTGTAAACTCGTCACTCATCACATCTTTTGCCATTTTACCTAAAATAAGGGGCACTACCATCAAGAAAGAAAAACGTGCAGCTGCTGAGCGGTCTATACCCAACAACACCGATGCCGAAATGGTTGCCCCAGAGCGTGAAATACCCGGTAAAATTGCGATGGCTTGCGCAACACCCACTACAAATGCATTTAAAAAACTTACGTCTTTGTTGGTGTTTTTAGCTTTATCGGCAAAGTAAAGCAACAATGCTGTAATGATAAGCATGAAGCCAACCAGCATAAATTGTCCTTCAAAAAAACCGTCAATAATATCATCAAACATAAGCCCCACAAAGGCAGCAGGAATCATGGACAGAATTATTTTTAATGAAAACTGAAGTTGTTCGTTGTTTTTGAATTGAAAGAGACCTTTAAAAATTTGCGCAATATCTTTTCTGAAAATCACAACGGTACTAAGCGCTGTAGCAAAATGCACTACCACCGTCATAAGCAGGTTGCCATCTTCAATTGGAATTTTTAAAACACCTTTTGCTAGCTCAATATGCCCACTACTACTAACGGGTAAAAACTCTGTAAGCCCTTGAACAATTCCAAGGATGAGTGCATGCCAAAAACTCATTACTTAGCGTCTTTTGGTTTTTTCATAATGGCGTATACGATAAATGCATATCCGCCAATAACTAGTGCTGGTGCTAAAGTGATACGTCTAAAGCTAAATAATTCTTCTTCTAAAAACACATTAGGGTCTTCTGAGCCACCACCAGCCATAAGTATAAAGCCAAGGAGCACCACCACTAAGCCAATGATGATGAGTTTATAGTTTTCTTTCGCTAAAGGAAATTGTTTGTTTTCCATTACAT
>CAYVVI010000177.1:0-3249 GCA_964455265.1 uncultured Flavobacteriales bacterium
GCAATGGCTTGACGAAAATCGGGTTTGTAGTCAATCGTAAACTCTGGAATGTGTTGTTTTATTGCTTCGGCAATTTCTTTTGGTGTAAAACTCATACCTGATAAATTGTAGCTAGAACGGGTTTTGATGTTTTCTTTGGGGGCTTCCATCAATTGTATGGTTGCTTTAATGGCATCTGGCATGTACATCATCGGTAAGCCACTGTTTTCCGATAAAAAACAGGTGTATGTTTTGTGTTTTTTCGCTTCGTGAAAAATCTCTACAGCATAATCGGTAGTGCCACCACCTGGCGCAGATTTGTAGCTAATTAAACCAGGGTAGCGGATGCTTCTTACATCTACACCAAATTTGTTGAAGTAATATTCACACCAACGTTCGCCTGCCTGTTTGCTAATTCCATAAACTGTACTCGGCTCCATTACTGTTTGCTGAGGTGTATTGTAGCGAGGAGTTGTTGGTCCAAAAACGGCAATAGAACTAGGCCAAAACAATTTATCAATCAAGCCATCTTTTGCAATGTTGAGTAGGTTAAACAATCCTTCCATGTTTAATTCCCAACCCAATTTTGGATTTTTTTCGGCCGTGGCCGAAAGTAAAGCCGCCAATAAATAGACTTCTTTTACATTGTATTTTTTAATGATTTCTTCAATGCGATTTTTATCCATTACGTCAATTACTTCAAAAGGACCATTAGCCAATTCAGGGTTTGAGGATGGTTTTAAATCTGAACAGATAACATTGTCGTTACCTCTTTTCTTTCTTAGTTCTAGTGCTAAGTCGGTGCCAATTTGCCCCGATGAACCTATGATTAATGTTTTCGTACTCATTTCTTTTTTAATTGTAATCAAAGCTATAAAATAATGTGCAAATGTGCCAATATATCAATGAAACTATTAGAGATGTTATATAACAATGTCATAACTCACAAATACAAACTCAACAATAAATCCAAGTAGAAGACCAGAATAAACTTGTGATTCGTTATGTGCTTTTAACCAAAGGCGTGAAGTTGAAGTAACTCCAACAAGCAACATTGTAGCAGCTATCATCCAAGAAACTTGAGACGAGTTTGCAACATAGTATTTTCCACTGGCTACAATTAGCGTAGCTAAAACTCCTGCTACACCAACACTATGGGCACTTATTTTTGTTTTTAAATTGATGATGGCTACCAAACAAATACTAACAATTGCCCCTAATAATGAAGAGTAAACTGCAGATGGTAATAAATACTCAATGCCAAATTTAAATCGGAGCATATAGTACGCTATGCAATAGTAAATAATGGTTAAAATGTAAGGACCAATTCTATCTTCGCGATGCTCTAAATGAAAGCTTTTTATAGCACGTGTAAATTTTAATCCAGCGATGCTAAACAAGGGAAAAATAGTACAGATAACAAATGAGAAAATATATAAAAAAGTACGCAAACTAGGAGGAGTTGTGTTAATAGCACCAGTCTCTAATTGAAACAAAAGGAGTAGCGTGTAAACCGGCATTAACAAAGGATTTGCTACGTAATACAACAGCTTACTTAGTACAGTCATTTAGATTTCTTTTCTTAATCGAGCAACGGGAATGTTAAGTTGTTCGCGATATTTTGCAACGGTTCTACGTGCAATATTGTAGCCTTTTTCTTTCAGAAGTTCTGTAAGTTTTTCGTCTGTTAATGGCTTGCGTTTATCTTCTTCTGCAATGTTGTCTTCCAAAATTTTCTTCACTTCACGGCTTGATACTTCTTCACCACTATCAGTAGTTAACGATTCGGAAAAAAAAGTTTTTAGTAAAAATGTACCGTAAGCTGTTTGCACATATTTGCTATTTACAACGCGTGAAATGGTTGAAATATCTAAAGCAACAATATCGGCAATGTCTTTTAAAATCATAGGTTTCAGCTTGGTTTCATCACCCGTCAAAAAATAGTCTTTTTGATAATTCATGATGGCATTCATGGTGAGAAACAACGTTTGCTGACGTTGTTTTATGGCTTCAATAAACCATTTAGCCGAATCAATTTTTTGTTTTACAAATAAAACAGCTTCCTTGTCTTTTTTTGTTTTCCCACTATTAGCATAGGTTTGCAACATGCTATTATAATCTGCACTTACTTTCAAATCGGGCACATTTCTGCCACTCATGCTCAATGTCAAATCATTTTCACTTTCAATAATTACAAAGTCAGGAATGATGTCTTGAATAGATTTAGAAGAGCCCTCACCAGAACCCCCTGGTTTAGGGTTTAACTTAACAATTTCCTCCAATGCATCTTTTAAATCTGCTTCTTCAATATCGAGTTTCGCAATGATTTTATTGTAATGCTTTTTGGTAAATTCTTCAAAACATTTTTCTAAAACAACCATAGCTGTTTTTTGCGAAATACTAAGATTTTCTTTTTTCTTTAATTGAATGATTAAACACTCACGCAAGTCGCGAGCACCAACACCATAAGGTTCTAAATCTTGTACAATTTTAAGTACTTCTTCTACCTCTTTTTCGGTAGCAGAAACGTTTTGAGAAAACGCTAAATCATCTACAATATTTATAAGCTCTCTGCGTAGATAGCCCGATTCATCAAGGTTTCCGATGATGTTGTCGGCAATGATTAGTTCTTTTTCGTTGTTTACACGCAACACAATTTGATTGTGTAAACCCTCCTGAAAGCTTTTGCCAACAGCTAAAGGAACACTTTTGTCTTCGTAATCTTTACCTTGATTGTTTACAGAAAGTTTGTACGATGGTGTTTCGTCATCGCTCATGTAATCGTCTAAATCGAAATCATCACGCGAGTCGTTGCCTTCGTCAAAATCGTTATTGTATTCGTCTTCAAATTCGGTGCTTGCTTCTTCCTCTTTCCCTTCTTCCAACGCAGGATTTTCTTCCATTTCTTCTTTGATGCGTTGTTCCAATTCCATAGTAGGTACTTGCAACAATTTCATCAACTGAATTTGCTGAGGAGATAATTTTTGTAATAGCTTCTGTTGTAACGATTGTCTAAGCATGGCTTAAAGATACGGAATTTTAGATTATTCGTTTCACACAAAATTGTAAATAAATCAGTAAGATTCTGAAACAAGTTCAGAATGACGAAAATAGATTTTTCCTATTTGCTAGAAAAAAGAATTAAAACTCTGCGTTTTTTGGTGTGCGTGGGAAAGGAATGACATCACGGATGTTGCTCATGCCTGTTACAAACATTACCAAACGCTCGAAGCCCAAGCCAAAACCACTGTGTGGCACAGTACCAAATTT
>CAYVVI010000178.1:0-3233 GCA_964455265.1 uncultured Flavobacteriales bacterium
GAAAAATCTAATTTACTTTGTGCAGATGGGTCTGCTGGGTCGCCATCGTACATGGATTCACAAATGTCAGTGTTTTGCGCTGCAAGTGCAATATCAAAACTATCTGTGCCAGAACACATGGTAAATAAAAATCCGCCACCTAAATTGAAATTTCTAATTTGAAGCGAAACTGCCAATTTCATTTTTGATACTTTATCAAAACCCAAACTTTTTGCACGCGCTTCTTCTTGTGCTTGCTGCTCTCTATACCAAGGTGCGTTTTTATAAGAGGCATAAAATTTTCCGTATTGACCAGTAAAATCTTCGTGATGGAGGTGCAACCAATCATACAAATGTAGGTCTCCACGAATGACTTCTTCATCGTAAATTTCTGTAAAAGGAATTTCTGCGTAGGTTAAAACGAGGGTTACGGCATCGTCCCAAGGTTGCTTGCCTTTGGGTGTGTAAACCGCAATTTTAGGGGCTTTTTCGAGCTTTACAATTTCTTGATTTGTTTCTGGATTTGAAATTTCATCTCTAATAGCATTCGCTTTGCTATCGGGAATAATCTCAAACGACACGCCTCTTATTAGACATTCTTCTTCGATGGTTTTTAAATGAGGCAACATAAATGAACCACCTCGATAATTTAGTAGCCATTCTATTTCTAGGTTATTTTCTAATACCCAGAATGCGATGCCGTATGCTTTTAAATGATTTTTTTGGCTACTCGCATCCATAGGTATAAGGATTTGCGCGCAGTTGGCCTTGATGCTAACCAGTAAAAAAAATGTTATGTAAATGAGTGTTCTCAACTAAAAAGGAACGTCATCATCGTTAAAATTATTGTTGGGAGTAAGTGCAGAAAAGTTGTCGTCTTGAAAGTCATCATTCATTTTTGAACCTATTGTTTTATTAGGAGCAAAGTTAGAAGAGAATGTTTCTAAATCAGCAAACTTGGTGTACTTACCAATAAACTGTAAACGCACGGTGTCGGTAGAACCGTGTCGGTTTTTAGCAATAATTATTTCGCCTATGTTTTGTGTTGGGTTTCCATCCGAATCTTCTGTTAGTCCATAATATTCTGGACGATAGATAAATGCTACTTGATCGGCATCTTGTTCAATAGCACCAGATTCACGTAAGTCAGATAGTTGCGGACGCTTGTCTCCACCTCTTTGTTCAACGTTACGACTAAGCTGAGAAAGCGCAATAATTGGTACGTTTAGTTCTTTTGCAATTTCTTTGATAGAACGCGAAATGTTACTAATCTCTTGCTCTCTGTTGCCACCCACACCCGAAGTCATTAGTTGCAAATAGTCAATAATGATAATGTCTATATCGTGCTGTTGTTTTAATCTACGACACTTTGCACGTAATTCAAAAATAGAGAGAGCAGGAGTATCGTCAATAAATATAGGTGCTTCAGCTAAACGCTTAATGCGTTCGTGTAGTTTGTGGTTTTCTTCTTTGCTGAGTTGTCCTTTTCGCAGTTTGTCCGATTCAATTTCTGCTTCGGCAGAGATTAAACGTTTTACTAACTGAACCGAACTCATCTCAAGGGAGAATAGAGCAACTGGTTTTTTAAAATCAACAGCGATATTACGTGCCATGGATAATACAAAGGCCGTTTTACCCATACCAGGACGAGCCGCCAGAACAACCATATCTGAGCGTTGCCATCCAGCTGTAATTTTATCTAAGTCGGTAAACCCAGATGGAATACCACTCATGCCACCATCATTTTTGGCTGCTTTTTCAATTTCATCAAGTGCTTGTTTGATAACAGCACTCATGGTTTTATTTTGGTTGCGAATGTTTCCTTCGGCAACAGCAAATAATGACGATTCTGCTTTGTCTAACAAATCAAATACATCCGTAGTATCATCGTAAGCATTTTTTATAACGTCAGACGATAAGCGAATCAACTCACGCAAGATGTATTTCTCAACAATAATTCTAGAGTGTGTTTCTATGTGGGCAGATGAAGCAACTCTATTGGTAAGTTGGCTAATGTAATAAGCACCACCTACCAAATCTAATTCGCCTTTTTTGCGCAGATGGTTGGTAACCGTAAGAATATCTATAGCTTCTGATTGTGCGAATAAATCTTGAATAGCTCCATAAATACGCTGATGAGCATCTTTGTAAAACACATCAGGTTTTAGCATGTCTATCACGTCATTCAACGGATTTTTCTGTAGCATTAATGCACCAAGTACGGCTTCTTCCAAATCAACTGCTTGAGGAGGTAGTTTTCCGCCTTCTAACAAACTACTAATGTTTGGACTACTTTTTTTTACCCCTCTTTGGGTCATTTGTGCTATTTTATCTCCAATTTTTTCCATACTTCTTCAAAGGTACAGCTAAAGCCGCATTAAAAAAATAACTACCTTTATATTTCGTTATTAATAAGATATTAAACACACTTTTAAACAATTGTTAGTAATAATGATTAGTCGTTATCTCATTCTTTTTACGATTATTACTCTTGTTTGTTCTTCTTGTAAGAAAGAAGATACTAACAATTTTCCAATTATTAGCATTGAGCAACCCAATTCTTCAGTAAACTGTAATGTCCCTTGTCAATTTACTGTAAAAGGCACTGCAGAAAGTACTTACGGAATTGAGTTTGTAACCGTAGGTGTTTTAACAAAAGACGGAACTCCTGTAAGTGCTATCCAAAAGAAGACGTTTAACAAAGAAATAAAAGTAAGTTTTGATTTTATCGTTGATATAACAGACGTGTACTTAACGAATGGAACATACAGTTTAAAAGTGTCGTCTTTCAATGGTAGGGTTGTAAAAAATAAATTTATAGATGTATTTATTTCTACGCCACCGCTAAGTATTGAAAACATTTATTTAGCAAGTGAAACTGCAGGTGTGGTGAATATTTATGAATATTCATCTACAGGAAATGTTTTGGTAAAAACGCTTTCTTCCGATTTTGGATTTTTATTTTGTGATTCACGCACTGAACGAATTGCAATAGGAGGTAAGTTTAGCGATATAGTTTGGATGAATGATGAGTTTGATGAAGTAGCTAGGGTGAATGCACGCAGCACTACGTTTCCGTATTTTCATCATTATAGCGTAAATACGTTTGACAACAACAACTATATCAATGTTTCTAATGAAGAAGCATTTATAAATACATATAGCTCTGATGGTGGAATTAAAAACTCGTTTAAGATTGATAATTCTGGAAATTCATCGCTGTTGCCCTACTTTTTTCAAAATTTAAGTTCGGG
>CAYVVI010000179.1:0-3199 GCA_964455265.1 uncultured Flavobacteriales bacterium
ACGCTGGACTTGAAAAAATGAATTGGGCAGATGCTTCTAAACAAGCGCTACAAAAGTTGCGCAACGAATTAATAGCGGGCAATTATTTGGTAGATGGCAAAAGCACGTTTAAAGATGAGTTTGTAACCTGCGGTGGCGTAGATTTAAAGCAAATCGATTTTAAAACCATGCAAGTAAAAAACCACACAGGACTTTATGTAATTGGGGAAGCGCTAAACATAGACGCCATCACGGGCGGCTTTAATTTTCAAGCAGCATGGACTACCGCCTGGTTGGCAGCAGAGGATATTTCATAAAATATTTTCTTATTTTTTATTAACTGTCAGTTAAAGTTTGTATATTTGCGCCATAGTTCTTTGAAAGGTGCTTTTGACCATCGTATTACGAATTCTAACTGTAAAGTGTATTAAGTTACACAACCCTAGTGGTTCTGTTGGGACAATCAAGAATTTAACTAACTTACTAAATAGATTTTCTATCTAGTGATTATTAAATTAGTTCTAACATCTGATACTTTTTTAGTAGCAGGAATTTTTTGGGGGTGCAAAGGAACGAACAACGTCTAAGAAATTTGTAAACGGGCTTCATTGAAGCGTAGCAGGCATAAAAGCCAGTTACAAATGAAGAATAAAAATGTCAAAAGCCTTGGTGACCTGGAAACAGGAATCAAGCATCTCCTATTGGAGAACCGTTGTTCGTTTTCGGACGAAGAGATTGTTTTGTTAAATGAGTGCCTTATGGTAATTCAGAAAGCGAAAAGTACGCAGAACGTTGCCCTGGTGGTCAAAGTTTTTGAAATCTTGAGCAGACTGTTTATTGCAAGTGATCATTTTAAAGACATCTTATAACCGACACCCCTAATTTTTTCTCTTAAACAAAACAGTATGGACTTAGGTAACGCAATAAAGCATATTAGACAACAAAAAGGAATTAAGCAAAATTCGCTTGCTGAAAAAAGTGGTATAACTCAAACATATCTATCTCAGATAGAAAATAATGTCAAAGAGCCAAATATATCAACACTAAAAAGTATTTGTGAAAATTTGAATGTCCCTCTTCCTGTGCTTTTTTTTCTTGCAATAGACAGTAATGATGTTGCCCCTGAAAAAAGAAATGCTTTTAAGCATTTAGCCCCATCTATTAATTCAATGGTGACAGAGTTTTTTGGTGAATCAATTTCTATGAAATGATTAAAACAAAAAAGCATTTAGCATATGAACTAAAGGTTGATATTTCTGAAATCGACCATATTATTAGCAATATTGATACCTTTTATTATCAGAAAGAAACTATCAAAAAAAATGGAAATAATGAGCCAAAATTAAAAAACGGCATCGTTCAAAAGAGAGTGCTAAATCCAAGCATAAAGCGCCTTAAAGTAATTCAGAAACGCCTTCAAAAAAACATATTTCAAAAACTTACTATTCCTATTTACGCTTTTGGCGCAATAAAGGGAAAAGACAATATTTCAAATGCCAAAAGACACCAAGGAAAGAAATTTATCTTTACAACTGACCTGACAAATTTTTTTCCATCTGTTAATCATAAACAGGTCTTTGAAATGTTTATTTCATTTGATTTTTCACCTTCGGTTGCAAGATATTTAACCCAATTAACTACTTACAAAGGCAAATTGCCACAAGGTGCGCCCACTTCTCCAATCGTAGCAAATCTTGTGTTTGTAAAAACAGGAAAAAAGCTTCAAAAATTTGCAAATAAAAATAACTTAACATTTACATCATTTGTCGATGATTTAACTTTTTCTAGTCCAACAGATTTTAAAGAGAGGGCTGGTGAAATATTAGAAATAATAAAAGCAGATGGTTTTAAAATAAGTCATAAAAAAACGAATTACAAAACCAAGTTTCCTGTGGTAACAGGAATAATAGTTAAAAATAATCGCCTTGACTTACCAAAAAACTTTAAAGACACACTAAACAATAAAGCCCTCTCTGATAAAAGTATAGATGGTAAAAATAGATATGCTAATCGTGTAAAAAACAGTTAATCATTCTTGGGGCTTATTTTCATTTTATTAAGAAGACATTATTTTCCTACTTTTGTACATCTTGATTTAACGTAAAAACAATCTTGGCAAGCAACTCATTCGGACATATTTTTAGATTAACCTCTTTTGGCGAATCGCATGGCGAGTCCATTGGTGGTATTGTTGATGGTTGTCCTGCCAACGAAGACATCCAACTTGACCTCATCCAAAAAGAATTAGACCGTAGAAAACCTGGTCAATCTGCCATTGTAACGCAACGTAAAGAAAGCGACAGCGTGCAGTTTTTATCGGGCATCTATCAAGGCAAAACCTTGGGTACACCTATTGGTTTTATTATTCCTAACGAAAATCAAAAATCGGAACACTACAACCATTTAGAAAATGCTTTTCGTCCTTCGCATGCCGACTTTACCTATCAAGAAAAATATGGTGTTCGCGACCCGCGTGGTGGCGGGCGTTCGTCTGCTCGTGAAACCGCTTGCAGAGTAGTAGCGGGGGCCATTGCAAAACAACTTCTACAGAAAAAAAATATTGAAATTTATAGCTACGTAAGTAGTGTTAGTGATATTGCTTTGGAGAGTGATTACGCTTCGTTAAACCTCAACCACATTGATGCTAACGAAGTGCGTTGCCCTGATGAAACCACTGCTGCACAAATGATTGAAGCTATAAAAGTAGCTCGTAAAAATGGTGATACTTTAGGCGGAGTAATTACCTGCATCATAAAAAATTGTCCTATTGGCTTGGGTGCGCCTGTGTTTGATAAATTGCATGCCGATTTAGGCAAAGCATTTTTTAGCATCAATGCAGTAAAAGGGGTTGAGTTTGGCAGTGGCTTTGAAGGCACGCTTAAACGCGGCTCAGAACTTAACGATTTGATGCGCATCGAAAATGAAAAAATTCATTTTGAAAGTAATAATTCAGGGGGCATACAAGGCGGCATAAGCAATGGAGAAGACATCATTGTGCGCATTGCGTTTAAACCCGTTGCTACCATCATGAAAACGCAACCATCCATTAACGATAAAGGAGAAAACATTACACTTGAAGGTAAAGGAAGACACGACCCATGCGTGCTCCCTCGCGCTGTACCCATTGTAGATGCTATGGCAGCGATGGTAATTTTAGATCATTATTTATTGAATAAGACGATTATGCTATAATCTTGCGCTTCGACTCCGCTCAGCGACC
>CAYVVI010000180.1:0-3189 GCA_964455265.1 uncultured Flavobacteriales bacterium
GTAGGCTGACAGTGAATTACCTTGAAATCCCGCACTACGCATAGCCGAGACCGTTAAAAAACATATGATCTCAGAAGAAAACTATTTAGAAATAAATCGTCAGTCTTGGAATAAAAGAACTGACATTCACCTAAAATCGGCATTTTACGACCTTGAGGGGTTTATGAATGGAAAATCATCTTTAAATGATATCGAGCTTAACTTACTTGGCAACATTAAAGGAAAATCGATTTTACATTTACAGTGTCATTTTGGTCAAGATACCATTTCGTTGAGCAGACTTGGAGCAGATGTAACTGGCGTTGATTTATCGGACAAAGCAATTGAAAGTGCCATACAAATTGCAAAGGATACCAACTCAAATGCAAAGTTTATTTGTTGCGATATTTACGACCTACCAAACCATTTAAACGAAACGTTTGATATTGTTTTTACAAGTTACGGAACAATTGGTTGGTTGCCTGACTTAAACAAGTGGGCAGAGATTATTTCGCATTTTTTAAAGCCAAACGGACAATTTGTATTTGTAGAATTTCACCCTGTTGTGTGGATGTTTGACGACAACTTTAGTAAAATTAATTACAGGTATTTCAAGTCAGACGCTATTATTGAAACCGAAAACGGAACTTATGCTGATAAAGAAGCAAACATTACACAATCGAATGTAACGTGGAATCATAGTATAAGCGAAGTCCTCAATAGTTTGATTAAAAACGGAATTGAGATAACATCTTTTGATGAGCTTGACTACTCACCTTACAATTGCTTTAACAAAACAGTTGAATTTGAGCCGAAAAAATTTAGAATTGAACATCTAGACGATAAAATACCAATGGTTTATTCTGTAAATGGGATAAGAAAAACAATCTCTAAATAATTAAACACACCCCTAACCCCTCTCAAGAGGGGGAATTCCCCTCACACCAAGTGCATATCCTCACGCAAAGCGTGAGCGATGTTTTTTAGTGGTTAAGTCCTACTTTAAATTAAAAAGGGTGCTCCTAATCTATTAGTAAACTACTGAATCAAAACCTTCTCCCCGCCAAAATCAACGGTATCGCCAATGCGGAGTTTTTTGCGGACTTGCCATTCGGTAGCGCCATTTACTTTTACTTCTCCTTCCTGAATACGGATTTTTGCCTCTCCGCCTGTAGAAACTAAATCCATCACCTTTAGCAAGTCGTTTAGTTGAATGTAATCTTGTTGTTCGTTGAGTTTAAATTGACGCATCTGGTTTTGTTTTTTTAGGCATGGGGCCTCGTTTGTAAATTACCAAACCATTAAGAAAATTTCTAAGAATTTGGTCGCCACATTCTACATATTTAGGATGGTCTTCTCGTCTAAACAGGGCATTTATTTCACTTTCGGTAGCGTTAAAATCTACCAATTTTAAGATTTGAATAATGTCTGAATCTTTTAGTTGAAGGGCTACGCGGAGTTTTTTTAATATATCGTTATTTGTCATGTTCGGGTTTAATTTGTTTTATAAAGGTTACAATACTTTTTAGAATGGCGAGTTTGTGAGCATCTTGCTCTTCTTCAATGGCATCATCTAAATCGGCAATCATGTGTTTAAATTCTATATCGCTATAATCTGCGTCCATGTTTTCGAGCAGCGTGAGCGTTTCAAAACACTCCATATACGAACCATTTATGGCAGCATCTATAAACACATCAATATAGGTGTAAGGAGATAGGTTGTTGTTCCAAAATGCGTTAACAATTACTTCTCGGGTAGAAGTGTCTGCTATTCTAAAATAATCCATCAAAGGGTCAATGCAGGCGGTATCTTTCAGTTCGCACAACACTTGTTGAATGCGGTGTTTAATGCTTTCATGGCTCGTATCATCATAGCATTCTAGCAAAGGTTCAATTACTAAATGGTTGCCTTTTTCAGGGATTTTCTCCAACGCACCAATTATGGCGGTTTCGTCACCCGATTCTAAATCTTTAATAATGCTTTCTATTACTGCACTTTTATTCATTGGTAAAAACGTGTTAGCGTATTAATGTGTTGGTGTATTCGTCTTAATAATTAAACAGGTGCAAAGGTAAGTCCTTTTATCTTTATTCTTTTATCTAATTTCTTTATTCCACATTCTCAATTCTTAATTGCAACTCCTATCTTTGCATCAGAATTTTACACCCATTTATGAGCACTTTAGAAAAACGCCACATCCACTTCGATCGTTCTACATTTACCAATGATGAACTAACAACCATTTACCTAGCTGCATTAAAACCACGATTGATTGAAGAAAAAATGCTCATTCTTTTGCGTCAAGGTAAAATCTCTAAATGGTTTTCCGGTTTTGGGCAAGAAGGTATTTCGGTAGGATGTGCGTTGGCAATGGAAGACGATGAATTCATCTTACCCATGCACCGCAACTTGGGGGTGTTTACAAGCAGAAACTTACCGCTTGAGCGTTTGTTTGCACAGTTTCAAGGCAAAGTAATGGGCTACACCAAAGGGCGCGACCGCTCGTTCCACTTTGGTTCTAAAGAAAACCATGTGGTGGGAATGATATCGCACTTAGGGCCACAATTAGGCATTGCCGATGGTATTGCTTTAGCTTCAAAATTGGGTGACGAAAAAAAATCTACCATCGTATTTACAGGCGATGGTGGCGCAAGCGAAGGCGACTTCCACGAAGCACTAAACACCGCAGCCGTGTGGGAATTACCCGTAATATTTGTCATCGAAAACAACTGCTGGGGCTTATCTACCCCGTCTTCAGAACAATTCCGCTGCAAGCAGTTTATTGATAAAGGCATTGGCTACGGTATGGATGCCATTCAAATTGACGGCAACAACATTTTGGAAGTGTATGCTACCATTAAAAAAATAAACAGCTCTATCCGCAAAAAACCACGTCCGTTTATGGTAGAGTGCATGACCTTTAGAATGCGCGGACACGAAGAAGCATCGGGTACGAAGTACTATCCCGATGGCATCCAAGACGAGTGGAGCCAAAAAGACCCTGTAAACAATTACGAATTGTTTTTAATTGAAGAAGGCGTTATTACCAATGAATGGGCAGAAGAGCAAAAACAACGGATTAAAAAAGAAATTGTAGATGCCTTAGATATTTCGTTTGCACAGCCCACCATTGTTGCCAATACACAAACCGAACTGAACGATTTATACGCTCCACATACCTTTACAGAAACGAAACCTGCTTCGCAAAA
>CAYVVI010000181.1:0-728 GCA_964455265.1 uncultured Flavobacteriales bacterium
ATTTCCGCCGTCCCGCCAGCGCCGACTTTTGCGAAAGGCATGCCCCACGCCTAAACTGACGACATTGAAAATCAATTCGACCCTGGCCCGAATGGCACTTACTTAAGCTTTTTGGGATGCCCATTTTTTCGGATACCCTCGCGAGCGATAGATCGAGGCTGGGTGAGTAATGGGTAGGCATTCTGTCGCCGTTTGATGGCGCGAGGTTCAATGCGACCCGGGCGATTCCCGACGGTTTGCTGCGCGATGAGGACGAACAGTTCGTTGGGGTGGGCAATGTCGCTGTGATAGGTGTGAGGTGCCCAGGCGAGCCAAATTTGCACCGTATGCTTGAAGCTCAACTGACGGGGCAAACAGCCGCTGAGCAGCGCTGCCTGAGCCATCATCAAGCGGATCAAATTGTAGGCGAGCAGATAGACCCAAATTTCCTTCACCGCCATGGCAGGGGTTTGGCAACTCAGTTGCTCCATGCCCATGGTGGCCTTGATGTTGCGCAGATCAAGTTCAACATGCCAGCGATCCCGGTAAAGTCGTTTGACGGCATCCTTGGACGTTTGCTTTGGACACAACAGCGTGGTGACCAGTGTCTTGCCGCCGGCACGCAGTTCGCGCACGGTCACACTCGCCGGTGCCTGTGCGTAATCCTCTGGCGACATCCAGTCGGGCTTGATCGCTGGCTTGGGTAAAACCAGCAGGTGGTCACGCTCTCCCAGATGCTGACCGAGACT
>CAYVVI010000181.1:738-3180 GCA_964455265.1 uncultured Flavobacteriales bacterium
TGAAGTCGGTGGTGCGCTGGCGTGAGCCATGCTGTTCAAATACGGCATCAACACCCCGCGCTCTCAGGGCGCAAAGCAGAAAGTAGGTGGCAAAGAACGCATCGCCCAACAACACATCGCCACGCGCCAAGGTGTCGAGTTGGAGGCGCAGCAAGGACTGCTCATCGGTTCCCTTGCCGCGACAGGCGCTGATGGCAGCATTGAGTACGGCACCACTGCCCAAGCAGATCAGGCCGACGAGTCGGCATTGCGGGAACCCCAATCCGGGCTGCTGACTTCGCGGTTGGGGAAAGTCCGCCTGATTGGCCTCGGTATCGGGCATGATGACCGTGGCGCCATCGACCAATCGCACTGGACGACCGCGCCAGTGCCATGCCGCTGGGGCGTGGGCCGCCAGCCATTGCCCTGCGTGACGGGTCAAGGTGCTGACCATCAGCGTCGGCACGCGTCGGCGAGCGCGACAATAGGCACCCGTATGGGTACTGCAGGGTGTGAGTCCGGTAACCATGCGCTTGATCGCCCTTTCATCGACGGCTTGCTGGCAGGATCGATCAGCACTCAGAGCTTGCGCTAAAAACATCGATAGCGCTTCAGTCGGCGGAAACAGCCTCTCTCTATGTGGTGGCAATGCCAACTCCACGGCGTCAAACAATTCCGGCCCCGTCAATAGATTGAAAAACGCGTGTGCATCAGCGCTGCCAGCTTGTGCCGAAATCGCGGCACATTGCCGGGCGCTGGCTTTTTGGATAGCATTCATTTGGGCTGATTCCTCGTGTGATGGTCGGGTGTTTGGAAACTCCAACTTATCACGCGGCGATTCAGCCTGTTTTGTCAATTACATCAGTAAGTTGATGCTTAAGTAAGTGCCATTCGAGCCTGACCCCTTATCCTCGAATCGGCGTAACTACTCAGGTAGGCCGGAATAGCATCGCTATTCCGGGTTTGAGAGAAGGCGGCGGAAGCCGATAAAGGAGGGCATGGAAGAACTGCCCAACCTTGATCGACTGAGCCATGCCGCCAAAGATGAACTGATTCGTGCGTTGTTCGCACAGATGAAAGCGCTGACGGCGCAAGTTGAGGCGCTGACGTCTAAGGTCGCCGAACTTGAAGGTCGCTTGGCGAAGAACAGCCGCAACTCCAGCAAACCGCCGTCCTCGGACGGTTTGAACCGCCCCAAGCCGAAATCGCAACGCAAGGCGGGCCAGAAGCCGACGGGCGGCCAAAAGGGGCACGCCGGCCACACACTGAAGAAGGTAGCGGAAGTCGACCACATTGAAACCCACGCGCCGCCGGAGTGTTGCGACACCTGCGGCGCCCCCCTGTCGAATGCCGTCGTCGTCGAGGCACGTCAGGTGTTCGACATTCCGCCCCTGCACCATGAGGTCACCGAACATCAGGTGCTCGAAGCGGTCTGTTCGTGCGGCAAGGCGCACCGAGGGAAATTTCCCGATGATGTGTCGGCGCCCGTGCAATACGGCCCGCGTCTGAAAGCCGCCGTCGTGCAGCTGACCCATCACCACATGATGCCCGTGTCCCGCACGGGCGATCTGATGGGCGACCTGTTTGGCCTGCCCCTGTCGGATGCAACGGTGCTGGCGATCAACGCGCAGGCCGGGGCGATTCTCGCACCGACGGTGACGGCGATGGGCGAGGCATTCAAGACCACTTCGGTCGTCCATGCCGACGAGACTGGCATGAAGGTGGCAGGCAAACTCTTCTGGCTGCATGTGCTGGCCACTACCCTGATGACCTGGATCGGCGCTCACGCCAACCGGGGCAAGCAGGCCTTCGACGCCTTTGGCATTCTGGGCGAGTTCGTCGGCACCCTGATCCACGATGGCTGGAAACCCTACCGGGATCTGGCTTGCGTCCATGCGCTGTGCAATGCCCACCACCTGCGCGAACTGACCTACGCCTTCGAGGAGATGGGGCAAGCCTGGGCCAACCGCATGATCGAACTGCTGGTCGCCGCCTGTCACGAAGTCAATCGGGCGGGCGGCAGGCTGACGCCTGATCGCTTGGCGTTCTATCGCACGGATTACGATGCCATCCTCGCGGATGGCGAAGCGGCCAATCCGCGCGCACCGCCTTCCGGCAAGCGCGGGCGCACCAAGCAGAGCAAGGCGCTCAACCTGATCGACCGCTTGCGCGATCATGCCGACGATGTCTGGCGTTTCGCCACCGATCACCACGTCCCATTCTCCAACAATGTCGCCGAGCAAGCCGTGCGCATGCCCAAGGTCAAACAGAAAATCTCCGGCGGTTTCCGTACCAAGGCAGGTCTCGATACCTTCTGCACCATCCGCTCCTATCTCGCTACCCTGCACAAGCAGGGCACCAATCTCTTCCAAGCTCTTACCCAGGCATTCCAAGGCTCCGTCCCCCAGCCTCGCTTCGCTTGATCCAGCGACTACCGTCACGTCGGGATACCTGAGTAGTTAC
>CAYVVI010000182.1:0-3170 GCA_964455265.1 uncultured Flavobacteriales bacterium
ACGAAACCAAAAAATATGCTTTTCGTCCTCTTCTACCGGATGTAAAATTTTTAGATTTTAATGTAGAAGAACAACTATATGAAATAACCGAAAAAACAGCTTGTGTTATTGTAGAAACCATTCAAGGTGATGCAGGTGTGCGCATTCCTACAAAGGAGTATATGCAAGCGTTGCGCAAGCGTTGTACAGACGTAGGTGCATTGCTTATTTTAGATGAAATTCAAACAGGATTTGGACGTACAGGAACGCTCTTTGCCTTTGAGCAATTTAGCATAGTGCCAGACATACTTACCATTGCTAAAGCGATGGGTGGCGGCATGCCTATAGGCGCATTTGTATCGAGTAAAGAAATTATGAATGTGTTGACGCACAACCCTATGCTAGGTCATATCACTACGTTTGGGGGACATCCTGTGTGTTGTGCGGCAGCTCATGCGTGCTTAGAAGTGTTGGTAGATGATGGTACAATAAAAGATGTAGAGCAAAAAGGTGCATTGTTAGAATCACTGATTCAGAATAAAAAAATAAAGGAGATTCGCAGAGCTGGCTTGATGTTTGCTATTGAAATGGAAAATGAAAACATCGTTTACGAAGTGGTAAAAAAATGCCAAGAAAAAGGGCTGTTGAGTTTTTGGTTTTTGTCCTGCCCTGAAAGTTTTAGAATTGCGCCTCCGCTTATTGTTAGTGAAGAAGAAATACAACACGCTGCTAAAATAATTGTTGATAGCATTAATGAGTGTTCATAAACATATCATTTTATACGATGGCTTTTGCGAGTTGTGTAGCCGCTCGGTGCGCTTTGTTGTAAAACGCGACAATCAAAAAAAATTCACCTACATTCCTTTACAATCGGATGAAGGAAAAGCATTGCTAAAACAGCATAACATTGAACACGTTTCAGACAATTCGTTTGTGTACATTCAACATAACACAGCGTATGTGAAATCAACGGCTGCGCTAAAGGTTTGCAAAGAATTAAAGGGGGTAAAATGGCTATCTGCTTTTCTAATCGTCCCAAAATTCATCAGAGATTTTGTGTATAGCATTGTGGCTAAATACCGCTATAAGTGGTTTGGAAAACGAGAGGAGTGTTTTTTACCAGCCCCTCCCCAGCCCTCCCCAAAGGAGAGGGAGTAAAATCGTAATTTTTAATTCGTCATTCGTAATTAATCTTTAATGTGCTTCCATCCAATTCTCGCCAACACCTACTTCAACAGTAAGCGGAACAGATAATTTCACCGCTGTTTCCATTTGATGTTTTACAACGCTTTTTAATTTTTCCAACTCCTCTTTTTTCGCATCAAATAATAATTCATCATGTACTTGCAACAACATTTTAGATTGGAAGTGTTGCTGTTCTAATTCACGCTGAATATTTATCATTGCCACTTTAATAATATCGGCAGCCGAACCTTGAATAGGCGCATTGATGGCGTTGCGCTCAGCATAACCACGCACTACTGCATTGGCAGAATTGATGTCATTTAAATAGCGTCTGCGCTTCATGATGGTTTCTACATAACCATGTTCCCGAGCATAGTTGATGTTGTTATCCATGTACTGTTTTATCTTCGGATATTTTTCAAAATATGCCTCAATGATTTCTTTTGCTTCGGTGCGAGAAATGTTAATGCGCTGCGATAAACCAAATGCAGAAATACCATAAATAATTCCAAAGTTGACGGTTTTGGCTTTGCTACGCATGTCTCTTGTTACCTCTGCTAAGGGCACATCAAAAACTTTAGAAGCGGTAGCAGCGTGAATGTCTTCGCCTTTGCTAAAAGCGTCAATCATACTTTCATCACCACTCAAGGCAGCAATTACGCGCAATTCAATTTGCGAATAATCGGCAGCCATAATGATATGTTCGCCATCTCGTGGAATAAATGCTTTGCGAATTTCTCTTCCCTTTTCACTACGAATAGGAATGTTTTGCAAATTAGGATTGGTAGAACTCAAACGACCAGTAGCAGCTACTGTTTGCATATAGTTGGTGTGTATGCGATTGGTTTTTGTACTTACCAATTCTGGCAAGGCATCTACATACGTTGATTTTAATTTTTTCAATGAACGGTATTCTAAAATTTTTCCAATGATGGGATGCTTATCTTCCAATTTCATCAACGTTTCTTCATTGGTAGAATACTGCCCTGTTTTGGTTTTTTTGGCTTTGGTGTCAATCTTCATATAGTCGAACAACACATCGCCCAATTGTTTTGGAGAGTCAATATTAAACTCTGTACCTGCTAGTTCTATAATAGTTTTTTCTAAGGCAGAAATATCTTTTTCTAATTCAGCAGAAAACTCTTTCAGCGCATTTACATCTAGGCGAATGCCTTCACGTTCCATCTTCGCCAACACCTTTGTTAAGGGCAATTCGATATCATTCAATAAATGTTTGAGCGTAGTTTGTTTCTCAATATCTTTTTGAAACACATTGTATAACTGCAAAGTAACATCGGCATCTTCTGAGGCGTAATCGCTAATGCGTTCGGGTTCTAAATCAACCATACTTAATTGATTTTTGCCTTTTTTCCCAATTAATGTTTCGATAGAAACGGGTTGGTATTGTAAGTAGGTTTCCGATAGAAAATCCATGCCGTGCTTCATGTCGGGTTGCAGCAAATAGTGCATAATCATGGTATCAGTAAATGGCGTACTGATATCCACGCCATATCTATTCAACACCGCATAATCGTATTTAAAATTGTGTGCAATTTTTACGATAGATGTATTTTCAAACAATGGTTTAAATTCTTGAACAATGGCTTTTGCTTGTGTAAAATCATTCGGTACGTTGACATAATATCCTTCACCTTCTTTGCACGAAAAACTCATACCTACCAAATCCACTTCGTGTTGGTCTAAGCCACTGGTTTCGGTATCGAACGCAACATGTGAAGCGCTTAATAAAGTGTTGATTAAAGCTGCACGTTTCTCTGCTGTATCTATAAATTGATAGTTGTGTGGCGTGTTTTCAATGGTTTTTAATTCTACCAATTCTGGAGTTATTTGTTCGCTCTCATTCTCATTTTCATTCTGATTTTCTCCTCTTCCAAACAAATCCATTTGACCGCCTGATGTATTGGCAGTTGTAGTCACTTGTTGCTTGAGGGTTACCTCTTCGCCAAACAAGCGTTTTGCCATGGTTCTAAATTCCAATTCGCTAA
>CAYVVI010000183.1:0-3167 GCA_964455265.1 uncultured Flavobacteriales bacterium
CGCCAACGCTATGTAGATTTGGTGGTAAATCCGCAAGTGAAAGAAGTGTTTGTAAAGCGCACGAAGTTGTTTGCAGCCATGCGTAATTTTTTTAACGAGCGTGGTTATTTTGAAGTGGAAACGCCCATTTTACAGCCCATACCAGGTGGTGCAGCTGCGCGTCCGTTTATTACACACCACAATGCGTTAGACATTCCGTTGTATATGCGTATTGCCAATGAATTATACCTAAAACGTTTGATTGTTGGTGGATTTGATGGCGTGTATGAGTTCTCGAAAAACTTCCGCAACGAAGGGATGGATAGAACTCACAACCCTGAATTTACCGCTATGGAAATTTACGTTGCGTACAAAGATTATAACTGGATGATGGCATTTACCGAGCAGTTGCTAGAGCATTGCGCTATGGCTGTAAACGGCACTACTAAAGCTACGTTTGGTAATAACGAAGTAGATTTTAAAGCGCCTTACAAACGCATCACCATGCGCCAAGCGATATTGGATTATACGGGTTTTGATATTTCTAGTAAAACAGAAGACGAACTCAAAGCTGCTTGCCAAAGTATGGGTATTGAGGTAAACGACACTATGGGTAAAGGCAAGTTGATTGACGAGCTATTTGGTGCAAAGTGCGAAGGCAATTTTATCCAACCAACATTCATTACCGATTATCCAAAGGAGATGTCACCTTTGTGTAAAGAACACCGTGATAATCCTGAACTGACAGAGCGCTTTGAGTTGATGGTATGTGGCAAAGAAATTGCCAATGCTTACTCAGAGTTGAACGACCCTATCGACCAACGCGAACGTTTTGAAGAACAGTTAAAACTTTCTGAAAAAGGCGATGATGAAGCGATGTTTATCGATAACGATTTTTTACGTGCGCTGGAATACGGTATGCCACCTACATCTGGCTTGGGTATTGGTATGGATAGATTGGTAATGTTTTTAACCAACAATCCTGCGATACAAGAAGTGCTATTTTTCCCTCAAATGAAACCAGAAAAATTTGAGAAAAAAGGACCAGAGCTTAACGACAATGAAAAACGCGTGTTTGATATTTTATCCAAAGAAAAATCGATGAGTTTAGAGGCGCTTAAAAATCAATCGGGCTTAAGCAACAAGCAGTGGGATACTACCATCAAAGGATTGAGAGCGTACGGCTTAGTGAATGTTGTAAAAAAGGAAGAGATTTTACTCATAGAGATTCTATAAAAAAAGCCGCTTTTAAGCGGCTTTTTTATGAAACAAATAATAGCTTATTTCACCACTAGTTTTTTTGTGGCGATACTTTTACCAGTAACAAGCTTTAATATGTAAATACCAGATTCGTAGTTTGAAATATTTAATTTATTAAAATTGCTAAACCCGTTAATTTCTTCAATAAGTTTTCCCATATTATCATACACTTCGAGTTTTATATTACCATTTAATGATGTTGATATAGAAACTTCATCCTGAGCAGGGTTTGGATAAACATTAAATATATCTGGAGAAATGTTTTCGCTTAATCCAACACCACCTCCAGTAAATTTTAATTCGTCAACAAAAGCAACAGTTCCATCTTCCCATCCAGAAAATACCACAAACACAATTTCATCAGGAGTTGCAGATATGGATAATGGTTGCGAAAAAGAAAAATAAGTTGATTGAGGAGAGAATAGCTCAAAATGTGAACCAACAGTTAATCCTCCCTGTCTAAATTCAACCATTATTCCGCCAGAATTGTCACCATTTTGTGGAAAATACTTGTAAGCTCCAGAGAATGTGGTTGGAATAAATGTGTAAGCAACAGGCGCAAATGGCTCAGAGCCACCAAAATCAATTTGACCTAAAGAAAGAATTCCAGGAATCATGTTTCCATCATAATTTTTACTTTCAAGTTTGGCGGCATAAGTTCCACTGTAGGCATCTGTTGTTTTTTGAGTATTTTCTGCCCAACCATTTGCAGTGTAAAAGTCATTAGGCTCTTCGATGTAGGTATCTGTCCAATTTTCAAAGCTATTGTTTGGAAGATTTGTTGTTTTTGTTGTGTTGTAGTACAACTCAACATTATCTATCAGGCACCAAGCAGATGGATCTGGTCGGCCTTCATTAAAAGGATTGTTTAGAACAAATGCAATAAAAATTTCTTCCTGAGGGTTGCTTGAAAAACTATATTCAATTTGGCTCCAACTAGAAGAGTTTACATTAGCATTCGTTGCAATATGATTCACAATATATTCCGTTGCCGTCCCTCCAGTAAATCGAATTAAGATTAAAAACAAGCTGTCTATATTGGTAAAATTTGCCTTCACTTGCAAACGCACCTTGTTAATCGTTTGCGTATATGGAATTCCTCCATCTGGCCCACTATTACCAGTTATCGAACCTTGAAAAACATAACTCATTAATGTGTCCTTGTCTGTGCCCGATCCTACTTCTGCAGAACCCAATTTAATTGAATAGTTACCATGAGTTCTGTCAGACGACTTTTCGATTACATAAACACCCGAGTAACTTTCTTCATCATTGGTTGTAAACCAATCATTGGGATTACTATACTGAAAAACATTTGACCATTTTTCAAAATCGCCATTTGGAATAGTTCCATCTCCTTGTGCAAAGAAATATGAACATGATAATAACGCAAAAACATTTAGTAGAATTTTTTTCATGATGAGTAGTTTTTAGTTTATGGTAGCAAAGGAATACCAAAATCAGCCCGGAAAAAATGACAAAAAGCAGATTTTAATCTGATTTTTGTCATGTTAGATCTATGATAAAAAGGATTATTAGGAAAATAAGCTGAAAATATTTACTTATTTCTTCCTTTTACTCCCGCCTTTTGTAAGTGGCTTTTTATACTTCTCCTTAAGTTTTCTTTTGTATGAGCCTCCTAGATTTACCTTAGCATTTTTTTCTTTTTTCTCGTGAAAAGCCCCTTGAGAATGCGTTTTTTTATGCTGCTTTAGGTAGTTTTTATCACCTAAAAATTGTGGCTTTTCATCATCAGTAAAAATGTTAGAAATTTCTACTTCTTTAGGGAGCGGCATAACAGGAATGAGCTTTTGCATCATGTCCTCTATCTCTATTTGATATGTTTGCTCTACTTCATTTATAAAGGTAATGGCTACACCTGTTTTATCTGCTCTACCCGTTCTACCAATACGGTGAATGTAGCTTGT
>CAYVVI010000184.1:0-3119 GCA_964455265.1 uncultured Flavobacteriales bacterium
ATAGTTTTTCTGTACGTTTGGTGTACTTTTTAGATTATCAAACGTTGAAGAAGCATTTTAGGAAGAAGTGATGACCCCTCGTTGTCTCCCCTGCGTTTCGACTAAAGTTTATACTGAGCGTAGTCGAAGTACTCAACGACCAAAGGTGAAAAGTTAAAATAGGATTTCAATTATCAGAATTTTCAGTTTTGTATGCCTTATTTAATTTTCATATATTTGTTTCACTTTCAATGAACAAACTTAGTCTAACAATACTGTTCTCCTTTTCAATCACCTTTTTGGTTTTTGCGCATGATCCCGCGCAAAATATCGAAAAAGCAAATCAACTATTAAACACACAGGGCAACGCGGGTTTTATCGAAAATAAAGGCCAAATGTCAGACATTAATGGCAACCCTGTCCCTTTCGTTTTGTTTAAAACTGAAGCGCCCGATTTGAATTTTTGGATAACCGAAAAAGGCATCACTATACAAACCATACAATGGCGAAAAGTAGAAAAAGACCAAAAAGAACTGAATGATTTTGAAATAGAAGATGAAAAAAGAACTGGCAAGAAAAAAACTAAAAAATTTATTGATTGGGAAATTATAGATATTGAACTGAAAGGTGCTAAAATTTCTAAAGAAAGCGTAATTAAAGAAAATCCAACTCAAGGGCACTTTAACTTCTTTTACCCTCACTGCCCCGATGGTATTTATGAGGTAAAAGAATACCAAAAAATAATCATACAAAATGTGTATGAAGGTATAGATTGGGTGTTTTATAGAAAACCAGGTGGTGCATTAAAGTATGATTTTATTGTACATGCTGGCGCAAACTATAAACAAATACAACTGCTGTACAAAACTTTAAACCCATTGGCGCTAAATGCAAAGGGGCAGTTAGAAATAAAAACCCAGTACGGTACTGTTTTAGAAAACACGCCAATAAGTTTTTACGAGCAAAAAGAGGTGGCTACTTCTTTTTCGTTACTAAACTTACAGAAGAGAACTTCAGAAAACAATGCGCTAAGCTATGAAACACTTGTTACGTTTAATCTTGATCTGCCTGAAACCCATTTACCCTCTCAACTTATTATTGACCCCGAACTCGTTTGGGCTACGTTTTATGGGGGAAATGGATCCGATGGGCCAATGAATATAAAAATTGATAATAGTAACAATCTTTATATTGTAGGCTACCTTATTGATTCTTATAATTTTCCTTTGCAAGATAACGGATTGTATTTTCAAGGAACCTTTTTAGGAACAACCGATGGGTTTATTTTGAAATTTAACTCAGAAGGCAAAAGACTTTGGGCAACATTTTACGGAGGGAATGAAAATGATAGTTTTGAAGAAATTGCTATCGGCAATAATGACCAGCTTTTTATTATAGGCAATTCTGGTTCCTCAGATTTTCCTATTCAAGATGATGGAGGATATTTTCAGCCATTAATATCTGGAAATATAGATTTTGTTGTTTTAAAATTTACTACTAATGGGGAACGCTTGTGGGGGAGTTTTTTTGGGGGTAATGAATTTGAATGGAATGTTTCTATGGTTATAGATGGTGACGATAATATTTGGTTAACTGGGTCAACTTTTTCAAGCAATTTTCCAGTGCATGATATGGGGGGCTATTTTCAACCAAATAATATTGGCCAACGTGATATTTTTTTGTCAAAATTCAGCTCAGCTGGAGTGCTTTTATGGTCAACATATTTTGGTGGCACCAATTCTGATTATGCATATTCCATTGCTATAGACAAACAAAAAAACATATACATAACTGGCTACACCAACTCTACGAATTTCACAGTAAAGAATTTTGGAAACTTTAACTTTGATGTAAATAATGGTAAAGAAGATGTTATTCTTATAAAATTTAGTGAAAAAGGAGAGCTAATTTGGTCTTCCTATTATGGGGGAAGTAGCGGTGAAATTGGTTTATCAATTAAGGTTTCTGACTTGAACGAAATTTTTTTAGTAGGCAAATCACTATCTGATGATTTATATTTAAAAAATGCAGGAACATTTTATCAGTCTCAGCGAATAGGTAAATCGGAAATGTTTATTGTTAAAATTGATAGTGAAGGAAATATAATCTGGGGGACGTACTTTGGAGGAGAAGAGAACGAAGCAATTTATGGCCCAATTAAAGACAATTTAGTGTTTGATTCGTGTGGAAATTTTTATATTGCATTTGATACAGAATCAAAAAATATCTTTACAAAATCTCATTGTGATAATGGGTATCAAGACGAAACACATAATGAAGGTCAAACTGATTTGTTTCTTGCATCATTTTCGTCAAATGGGGACTTTCTTTGGGGGTCTTATTTTGGAGGAAACGGAAGGGATTTTCGCCCGCTTTTTGTGGTTGACAATGATAATAACCTTTTTATGACGGGGGAGTGGTCATCATACCCTTCTTTTAATGTTGATCCTTCTTCGTATCCGCTTAAATCAAACGGTCAGGCATATTTTGATGATTCTCACAATGGAAATGATGATATTTTTATTGCAAAATTCAACCTTTCAAATCTTGAAATATACTCTGATAGTATTATTCGTGAAAATAATACAGCTGAAATAACGGCTAATGGCGGTTGCCTTCCTTATACTTATTTGTGGAGTGATGGGCAAACAACACATACTGCAATAAACTTATCTCATTCTACAACATATACTGTTGAGGTAATAGACGCAGCTTTTTGTAAAAAAACTGCTAAGGTTATTCCTAGAATTAGCTCTATCATCGTTCCAAATGTATTTACACCTAATAATGATGGGCTAAATGATGCTTTTCGAGTAACTCACGAAAACATTGTTGAATATAAAATTAACATTTTAAACCGTTGGGAGCACGTTGTATATGAATCTTCAAATATTGAGGAAAGATGGGACGGCAATTACAATGGTAAAGAATGCTCAGAAGGTACATACTTTTATTTTATAACAGCAAAAGGGCTTGATGGAGAAATATATAACTACAAGGGTAGCCTTTCCTTATTTAGAGGGAAGTAGTTTATTAAAACAAACCGTTAATTTCAGCTTCAATCATAGAGATAACTTTACCTAAATCTTCTTTCTTTTCCGCAAAGTTTATTTCGTCTGTATCGATGATAAGCAGTTTGC
>CAYVVI010000185.1:0-3072 GCA_964455265.1 uncultured Flavobacteriales bacterium
GGTTATGAGCAAAAAAAGAACGATGCGCTGTTAGATTATGTTTTTTATTTGCCATTAGACAGTAAAAAAAATGCGCGTGATTTTATTAATAAATTTCAACCAACTAAAACATTTTTCATCAAATACGATTTTTGGTTTTTTTATTTTAAAGAACTTCAACAGCGTAACATTCCGTTGTATGTAGTGTCGGGTTTGTTTAGAGAAAACCAATGGTTTTTTAAGTGGTATGGAAAGTGGTTTTTAGGCGTACTCAAAAACGTAACGCACTTTTTTGTGCAAGATGAAAAGTCAAAGCAAATTCTACACCAACACAATATAAAAAATGTAAGCGTAACAGGTGATACGCGATATGATAATGTTACTTCTGATGTACTAAACCCAAATAAACTTATCAATGGATTTTGTAAAGATAGCGATGTCATCATTATGGGTAGCTCGTGGCAAAAAGAAGAGCAATTAATGAGTGAGGTTTTTACGAAATTACCACAAAATGTAAAACTCATCATCGTTCCGCACGATATTTCCAAAAAGCACATTCAAGAAATTGAACAAATGTTTTCGTCTTTCAATCCCATTAAATTTTCTGAAGGACAAACCAGCAATTCAAGAGTGCTAATTATTGATGCCATTGGTGTACTAAAGTATGCTTATTCGCAATCAAGTATTGCTATTGTTGGTGGTGGTTTTAAAAATGCATTGCACAACATATTGGAACCCGCTGTGTGTGGTCTGCCTGTATTGTATGGCAACAACTTTGTAAAATATCCTGAGGGTAAATTATTGATTAACGCAGGTGGTGGTTTTGTGTTTGAAAATGCTACTCAACTTAAATATCTTTTGGACGACTTAATAAAAGATAAAAAATACAAAAGCATTGGGGCGTTATCTAAGGAGTTTGTGGAGAGTAATAAAGGTACAACCGCAAAAATCTTAGAATACTTATAGAGACTGTGTTGGCTGAGAAGCAATACGAATTACTTCTTCGTATTCTTCAGGAGTAAGGTCATTAAAGAAGAAGTTAATTGGGTCAACAGGTTTACCGTTTTTAAGTACTTCATAATGTAAATGTGGAGCCGTTGAAATACCTGTGTTTCCAACATAAGCTATCACATCTCCTTTGGTAACTTTTTGTCCAGGGCGCACATTAAATTTACTGCAATGCGCGTACAACGTTTTGTGTCCAAATCCATGATTGATAATTACCGTTCTACCATAACCCTGCATAAACTCTACCTTTTCAACGGTGCCATTTCCTGTGGCATAAATTTCTGTACCAATTGGTGCTGTAAAATCAATTCCAGTATGAGGTTTAATAATTTTGTAAATTGGATGCATACGCATACCAAAACCAGAAGCTAAACGTCTTAAGTCTTTATTGGAGATGGGCTGAATAGAAGGAATAGCTGCAATTAACTCTTTTTTTCGAGTTATCAATTTTTTCAACTCATCAAACGATTTGCTTTGTGAGGTAAGTTGTTTCGCAAGGCGGTCAATTTTCTTTTGAGTTTCAATCACCAAATCGCTATGAGAATAGCCCTCGTATTTGCGATATTTAATAGGGTTTCCACCTGTGCCTAATTGGCGTTTGTAGCTAGGGTAGGGCTCTGCTTCGAAAATAGAACGGTAAATGTTATCATCTGTTTTTTGAATATGGTCGAGTACTTTGCTCATAAACTCAACTTGTCTTGCTTGGTCTTCCACAACGCTTTTCAAGTTTTCGTTTTCAACTACAGCTTCATTAGCGCCTAATTCTTTAATGTAATTGTAGCTTACCGCAATAAACACCATACCTATAGTAATACCAGATAGGGCATGATAAGAAAACTTTCGGATTTTATCCTTAAATGTTTCCTCAACACGCTCGTAACTTAGTGTTTTAGAGTTGTACTTATACCTCGCTTTGCTCAACTATGCTAATATATTCTTGGTTAAAGGAATGCTAAGTTACTCAAAAAATCTAACTTTGCAAACAGGTTGGCTGAGGGGTAGAATTATTTAAAGATTTTTAACTTTTTAACGAATGGATTCCAAACAGATACGCAGTACATTTTTAGAGTTTTTCAAAAGCAAAGGCCATCATATTGTACCATCTGCACCTATGGTGGTAAAAGGCGACCCAACGCTTATGTTTAACAACAGCGGCATGGCTCCTTTTAAAGATTTGTTTTTAGGTAATGCACCTATCAAACATCCGCGTATTGCAGATACTCAAAAATGTTTGCGCGTTAGTGGTAAACACAACGATTTAGAAGAAGTTGGTGTAGATACCTATCATCATACCATGTTTGAAATGTTAGGTAATTGGAGTTTTGGCGATTATTTTAAAAAAGAAGCCATTGCTTGGGCGTGGGAATTGTTAACGGATGTTTACAAAATTGATACATCACGTTTGTACGTTACCGTATTTGAAGGAAGCAAAGACGATAACCTTGGCTTTGACCAGGAGGCATTTGATATTTGGAAGCAATTTATTGCTGAAGAACGCATTTTAAAAGGTAACAAAAAAGATAACTTTTGGGAGATGGGCGATGTGGGTCCATGTGGTCCTTGTTCTGAAATTCATTATGATGGACGTAGTGATGAGGAACGCGCCAAAGTTTCGGGTGCAGAATTGGTAAATGCCGACCATCCTCAAGTGATAGAAATTTGGAATAACGTGTTTATGGAGTTTGAACGCAGAGCCGATGGTTCTTTGGTAAAACTTCCAAAACAACACGTTGATACTGGTATGGGTTTTGAGCGCTTGGTGCGTGTGTTACAAGGCAAACAATCGAATTACGATACAGATGTGTTTATGCCTTACATCCATAAAATTGAAGAAATTTCTGGTATAAAATATGGAACATCAGAGGCAACAGATATTGCAACGCGTGTAATTTCAGATCATATACGTGCTATTTCGTTTTCTATTGCCGATGGACAATTGCCCAGCAATACAGGCGCTGGTTACGTTATTCGCAGAATTTTGCGCAGAGCAATTCGTTATGCTTATCAAAATTTGAATTTGAAAGAACCATTTATGGGTCATTTAGTTGATGTGATGGAATACCAAATGGGAGAAGCGTTTCCAGA
>CAYVVI010000186.1:0-1291 GCA_964455265.1 uncultured Flavobacteriales bacterium
AAACCTAGTACAATAATCACAGCTAAAACCATGGCTGGAACTACTGTCCAAATTAACTCTAGCTTATTGCTATGAGGAAACCACATTGCTTTTCTGTCTTTTCTAAAATAGTAAACAAATGCAAATCCAAATAATAGTGTGTTGGTTAAGAAAAATACTGCGGTAATAATCCACATGTTTAAGTCCATTAACCAGTCGATTTGTTTACCGTGTTCAGAAGCAGATTCGCCAAGACCTCCATCTCCATATTTGTAAACTAAATATCCAAAAAAGGCATAGAATGCAAACATAAATAATAGCATAAGCCACGCATTTAGTTTGTTATCTCTGTGGGTAACCTCTTCTTCTTTTCTGTTGCGCAACTGAGATGTTAGTTCATATACTCTAACAATCTGAGCTATCGCTACAACTCCGAGTAAAACTACAAGTAATATTAAAAGTTTGCTCATGACTTATCTGTTATGTTCTTTAATTCTAAACTAATTTATATTTCGTGGTGTAAACTTTCTTCAAGGTAAGGGTGTTGCTTAGGCATAAGTGGTGCTTTTGTAAGGTTTCTTAACAGCAAATAAATAAATGCACCTAAGAACATCATAAACATCCCTATTTCTAATAAACCTATAGTCCAATGCTCAAATAAAGTTCCTGGCATTACCATTAAGAATACGTCTAACCAGTGACCAACAAACACTATAGCCCCAATGGTCATTAAAATTCCGTATGCTCTTTTAGATTCTCTTGACATTAAGAATAACATTGGCAACATAAAGTTTACCAAGAATACGCCAAAGAACAATCCTCTGTACTCGTTAATTCTAATTACATAGTAGGTAACCTCTTCAGGTATGTTAGAGTACCAAATCAGCATGAATTGTGAGAACCACAAGTAGCTCCATAAGAAGCTAATGGCAAATACCCATTTTCCAAGGTCGTGAATGTGGCTTTCGTTAACTTGAGCAAGTAATCCTTTTCTTTTTAGATAAAGAGTTGTGAATAACACGGTAATCATACCGCTAATCCAAATACCAGAGAAGGTGTACCAGCCAAATAATGTGCTAAACCAGTGTGTATCGATTGACATAATCCAATCCCAAGCTAATGTGGAAGAAAATACAGCAAACAATACTAAAAACGTTGCTCCTTTTTTGTAGTTGGTAAAGTGAATATCTGTTCCACCTACTTCATCTTCTAATAAAGATCGCTTTCTAAATCCTTTAGCAAATAAATAGAAAACAGCCATATAAACTAATGCTCTAAACCAAAAGAAAGGTTGGTTTAAGTATGCTGCTTT
>CAYVVI010000186.1:1391-3066 GCA_964455265.1 uncultured Flavobacteriales bacterium
TGTCTGGCAGACTCACTTCACCGCTGTGTAAAATGTGTGCTACAGTTTCTGCAGCTGAATGTGCATGATGCGGCTTTGTAAATCCTTCGTGTGGTTTTGCAGTAGCCATTACATGCCACTCAATACCATGATGATTATGTTCTTCCCCTTCAGCGTGGTCATGGTTATGAGCATCTTCAATCATTATATCTACATCATGAGCGGCTGCTTTTTCCGTTAAGTCCTTCTTTAACTTCTCCACGTCTTTAACTTCGTGGTGATAAGTTACTATTAGCGCATTGTCGCCAATAACTTCAGAATGTAAATAATCTTTTTGACTGAAAAAGCCAATAATGGTAGCTAACAAGCCGACAATCATCAGTCCGAATGTTATCTTTTTAGCTCTGTTTGAAAGTGTGAATTCCATCTTAGTGTTTTGTCCTTGTTAATGAATTCGTAATTTATTTCGTGTTGGTTGAATCTATTGCTACTGCTTGCATACTAGCGGTTGAATCTGAAGCTACAGGAGCAGCGGCCATTGGGTGTGTACCCCCGTTTTGTAATGCTTCAATGTAAAAAATGATTTTCCAACGCTCTGTTTTGGTTAGTTGAGAAGCATGTGAACCCATCATACCCTTACCGTAAGTAAGTGTGTGGAACATTTTACCCACAGGAAGTTCCTTTAAAGCTCCATCGTATGCTCCAGGTTTAGAGTGGTTTCCATAAGTTACAACTCCTCCGTCTCCTGCACCTTTTTCACCGTGGCAGTGTTGGCAAAACTTCACATATAAATCTTTTCCTTGAGCAAGGTTTGCTTCGGTAAATTTTAAAGGGTTTTTAAGTGCTAAACCTGCTGCTTCGTAGCCTTCAATTGTATTCGGGTACATATATGGCATCTCAACCATTGCGGTAGCCATATCAGCTCTGTAAGGGATGGTACCTGCTGGCGGAACTTTTGAACTTTGTGTTACTTGAAGTTCAGAAGATACTGAGTCGCCAATTAAGCCATAGTCAACATACGCTTCTATAGCAGGCGATCTGTACATATCGGGCATATATTCGTAGCCAGGGCTATCCTCATGCTTCATACATGATGTGGCGAATAAGCCGATTGCACCAAACAATAATGTATATTTTACGCTCATCTTCATCTTATTTTGCGTCTTTTTGTGTCAATTCAATAGATCCTGTTTCTTGTAGCATTGAGTTCAGCTCTTCTGCTGTAAATCCGTGATTATCTGCTAAACGCAATTCCATTACAAATTTATCGTCAGTTGTACGAGGATCAGGATTTTTTGCCTTAATTCCTGGAAGCGTTTTGTTTCTTAATAAGTAGGTTAAAGCCATACCGTGTGCAGCACAAAATACTGTAAACTCAAAAATTACTGGCACAAATGCAGGCAAGTTTTCAATCATTGAAAAACTTGGTTTGCCACCAATATTCATAGGCCAGTTACGAACCATGAAATAATTGATTGCCAATATCGCCAACATTGTTCCTGTAATACCGTACAAAAATGCGTTTATACCTAAACGTGTTTGTTTAACACCAATCACAGGGTCAATTCCGTGAATAGGGAACGGAGAAAACACATCGGCAATATGAACTCCTTTTGCCACCAACTTCTTTGCTGCTACCAACAAAGTGTGGTCATCATCGTACATTGCGTATATAATTTTATCTGCCATAGCTTAA
>CAYVVI010000187.1:0-3055 GCA_964455265.1 uncultured Flavobacteriales bacterium
GTGATCGCGAAAGGATTCGAACCTTTGACCGTCTGCTTAGAAGGCATAATACATAGTATTTGTTTATTATACTTTTATTATCTGAATACTTTGTTAAATATAGATTTCAAAGATAATATTTATTTGTTTATTTATTGATTTTGTATGCAAATTATGTATTTTTGTATGCAAATGGTATGCAAACGGCTTATTGCATCAAAATAAAAGACAAATGAAAAATGAAGTTTACATCTCTTATTACTTAGATACAAGAAGAGAAAAGCAAAATAAGAAGTACCCAGTACGATTGAGGGTATTTACACCAGCCCCCCGAAAGCAAAAGCTATACCCTACAAAGTTTGAATTTACCAAAGATGAATTTTCAAGCGTTTGGGAAACTACAAAGCCACGCATCGAAAACAAAGAATTGCGAAGGGTTATGCAAACTGAATTAAACCATGCCGATAGTGTCGCCAGCAAAATAAGCCCTTTCACTTTTGAGATATTTGAAAAGAAATTGTTTCGTTTATCAAAAGAAGGAAGTAATGTATTATACCATTACGAACAAGCAATACAAACGCTACTATCAAACGGGCAAATAAGTACGGCAAGCAATTACGGGCTAAGTAGAAAATCTCTATTAAACTTTATAGAGCATGAAAAAGGCAAAGCCCCTTCAAGCATATTGTTTCATGATATTACAAGCGATTTTTTAAGAAGGTACGAATACCATTTGGTAAACAACCTCAACCAAAGTAGAACAACCGTATCAATCTATTTAAGAGTATTGCGAACCATTTTTAACAATGCAATAAAAGAAAATGATATTGAAAAAGTTGTTTACCCTTTTGGTAAAGACAAATACAAAGTGCCTTCGGTTCAGAATGTAAAAAAAGCATTTTCAAAAGAAGAGTTGAAAGTATTATTTGATGCCCAGCCACAAACACCCGAACAAGAAAAAGCGAAGGATTTTTGGTTTTTATCTTATGCTTGCTATGGCATGAACATAAAAGATATTGCACAATTAAAATTTAAAGATTTAGATAAAAATTCATTCAAATATTACCGTGCTAAAACAATCAATACCAATAAAGGCGAACTTAAACCCATTACCGTAGAATTAAACGAATACACCAAAGGCATTATTGAAAAATACAAGAATAAAAGCGAAGCACCCGAAGATTATGTATTTTCGATAATTGATAAACACGATACCAATGTAACTAAGTACAAAAAGATTAAAAACTTTACCAGCTTTATAAATCAAGCCATGAAAAAGTTAGCCAAAAATAACGGGGTTACTGGTGAAATATCAACCTATTGGGCAAGGCATAGCTTCGCCTTCAATGCGATTTTAGAAGGTGCAAGCATGGAGTTGATTAGCGAAGTACTAAACCATTCCGATATGAAAACAACAATAGGATATTTCAAAGGATTTCCCAGCGAAATGAAAAGGAGTTTAGCTGATAAAATAATGAACTTTTAACCTCAACCAAAAAATAAAAGACAATGTATAACTTAACCGATTTTGAAAATTTTATCTACGCTTGCGAGGGTATGCTTGTAAATGCTGGATTTGATATAATTGAATGGAAGCCACATTTTAAAAAAGAACTTTGGGAAAAGAATAGTTTTATCGCCAATGGAAAAATGAAAACCGCACAAAAGGTTTGGCAAGTAAAACAAAAGCAAATTAACGAACACGCCCACCATTCAAAAACAAACATCAAGCATCTTATTCTTGTAAAGAAAAATCAAGAAGTAAAAACCCATGTTAAAAGCGAACTTTTAAGAGTAAATGAAATGTATGAAGCGTTTGCTGATAAACACAAATTAAATAATTCCGATGCTTTAATAAATAACGAATGGTTTTTTGCAATTAGAGATTTGATAATTGATTTAACTCAATGGTTTGAAGGTTTCACTTATAGACAAGCTAACAAAGAAACACGCTATCGTATTACTCTATTTGATGAAGATAATTCAAGAAACTTTCACGAATACCAATTTATTGAAAGGCAAATCAAGCAAGCTGGTTATTTCAAGGTTGATGAAGCTAAAATTTATACCCCCGAATTATCGTATTTCCTAACATCAAAAGCATTTTCAGTATTAAACCTTGATGAAGATAAAGAAGAGAAAATAAATTGCTTAAACTACTTGAATACATATTTAGATGCCTTTAAAAAAGGTGAAGAGTACTTTGATAATGAATTTAAAGTAAACCCTTCAACATTGTACGGTTCAAATGCTGAACACTATGTAAAAGATATTCATCAAAATTATTTTCATGTCAAACACGCTGGGTTACAAAGCGGTTGGGTATTCGTTAAAAATACTTTTCCTTGTATAATTACACATAAAGAAATTGATAAATACGGCTACTATTCGGGCATAGTTAGCAAGGTTGATAAACAAGTAAGGAAGTACACCCAGCTTTTCGCAAACTTTGACAAATGCGAACATAATCAAGAAGGTAATGCTGGCGAAGATGAAAAAAACAAAATACCAGCAAAGTATTACGCTTTATACCATTGGATACTCATTAAAACTGGTAAAGAAAAAGGATTTGAACGTAATGAAAATGATAAATTTATAAAAACTGAAATAGAATTATTTTGTAAAAATAGACACCCGCTTATAAGCGCTCAAGGATTTTACCGTGCTTTTATTGGTATTGATATAACAAATAAAACATTAATTGCTAATTCATTTGGCAAAGGATATAAAGAGAAACTTATTAAAATATCAAATAACGATATTGATATAATAAAACACCTTAAAGAGTACCCAAATTAATTACCCGAAAAAACACTTAAATAATTGATTTCTAAAAAGGTAAATAACGGGTAGATACCTCTAAATTACACCGCTTGATTACAGTAAAATCTTTGCGAAAATTAAATTTTTCTAAAGATGAACAATGTAATATTAAGCACACGAAACATTGACGATTTCATTTCTGATTTAGCAAATGAAGTAGTTAAAAAAATTGAGTTGCGCCAAAATGGTATCGCAACCAATCAACCAGACCAGCTTTTAACAATTCAGCAAGCTGGCGAATTTCTCAACCTTT
>CAYVVI010000188.1:0-3046 GCA_964455265.1 uncultured Flavobacteriales bacterium
GATGTGTTGTTACTTTGCAGTGTAAAACTTAAAAAACACAAAACATCATGGGTATTTTAGACAGCTTATTTGGACCAAAAGTAGATTTATCTGCTCTTAAAAAAGAAGGCGCAATAGTAATTGACGTTCGCACTCCAGGCGAATATCAAGGGGGTCATGGAAAAGGAAGTATAAACATTCCGCTAGACCAAATCAACAGTAAAATAGATAAAATCAAAGCGTACAACAAACCCATTTTAACTTGTTGTGCATCGGGTATGCGAAGTGGAAGTGCTGCTTCCATTCTGAAAAATCATGGCATCGAAGCATACAACGCTGGTAGTTGGGCTAGCGCAGATAGACTTTAACCTAAAAAGCCACCCATTGGGTGGCTTTTTTATTTACTCTAAAATATTGATGTTTAAGTTGTACGTCCTTTCCAATTGGGAGAAATCGTCCTGCTTAGAATTAATAAAATCAAAGGATAAAAGAGCCACCAAACAAGAAGTATTGGTGACATTATTAAAGCTTTTTTAGAACAATGCTTACTTGATGACAGCAAATAAATATCTATAATGTATTTGGCTGCTAGTAATGTAAAAAAAACAGGTAGTGGCACTATAAAAACACTCACTATCAATAGAGTGTTTACAGATGCTATAAAAAACGAAAACCGATGAGTATGCTTGAGATTAGGAACGTATTGCATTTTTTTAAACCAACGAATTCTCTGCGAAAAAAAACTCGACATCCCTTCTACTGCGTTGGTTTTAACAACCTCTCGAATAGTTCCAAATGCTTTAGATCCGAAGTGCAGCAACATTTTTTCCATTAAAAAAATATCATCTCCAGATGGAATATGTTCATTGCCTGAATATCCATTTAATTCATAAAATGCATCCTTTCTGAAAGCTGTATTTGCTGCGGATATAAGAAGTGGTCGGTTATTATTTACTCCATAAATAGTAAACATACAGGTTAAAACAGATTCGCTATGTTGAAGTAAATTAGAAAACTTCTTTCCGTAAGGAACCACAACTTCTCCTACAGAAATTTTTATAGAATCTTCCGAAAAGCTTTTTGCTACTTCATTTAGCCAATTATTTTGTGTAGTACAATCGGCATCATAAGTAGCAATAATAGTGTATTTAGAAAGTTCTATTCCCAATTTTACTCCTTGCTTTTTCCCTGTTTTATGCTCAGATAAATGGTGTAGTGATATTTGTAAATGTGGGTGAGAAGTAATAAACTCTTGCACCATATTTACAGAATTATCTGTAGAATGATCGTTGATAAAAATCATTTCAAACTCTCCACTGTACAGCTGTTTGGCTAATGAATCAAAACAATTTTTTAAATTATGTTCTTCATTTCTAAAAGGTATATTTACCGAAATTGATTGTACTTTTAGAGGTTTAGTAATAGTTGGCTTTTTATACAAAAAAACAACATGCACCATCTTAGCGACATAAATAGTTATTATTATGAATAAAACTACTGTCATCCTTTATCTATAAGTGGTTGCTTTAAAATAAATACTGCGCCAAGAAGTGCTGGTAATATTACATTAAGCATCCATAATCCAAATGAACCAGAAAGAATTTGAATATCTGTGTAGCCCGATGCGCTAAGTAATACTAACATGGCAGCCTCTCTTACACCCAACTTGCCAAGCACCGATGGTATAAACGTAATGAATGCATATAACAAACACACAATAACAAAAAATTCTGCCAACGGAATGTGTACGTTAAATCCTTTAAACACTAAAAAAAATTGAACAACAAAAACCACATAGCGCACCATTGAAAGTATCCAATAATAAAATAATGCCCGCTTTGAAAGGGTAGATACTTTTTCTAGCTTATCAATTAAACGGTTTACCCACTTGAATTTTCCCAATAAATTAATAAAATAGTTGGTGTTGAAATACGCTAAATATCCCAGCGACAAAATAACCATCAATACAAGTAAAGCGCCTGTTTCTAAAAGTGGCCCATACTCTCCTAAAGGAATAGAAAAATCAAAATATTTCACAGCTAATAATCCCATAAAACCAAACGTAACTGTGGCTAAAAATTGTGACATGCTAGAAATCCACACAGTTATGGCGGCTTCGGCTTTGTATGGGTGTGGCACAAAAATCATATTGCCTAAAAATGAACCCGACCTATTGGGTGTAAATATTCCAAAAGATGTGCCTGCAAACGTTGCCTTTAATGCCGTAAAAAAAGAAACAAAATACGTTCTGTGCATCATCAATCTCCATTTTTCGGCTTCTAAACCCCAATTAATAAACATCATAAAAAATGCAGCTGTAAAATATAATCCAGAGCTTACATTAAGCGTATTTGAAAATTGATGGTAAATTTCTGAGAAAGAATGGTAACGAAACACCTTGAAATAGATGAATACCAGCGTACCGAAGAAAAACAAATATTTTAAAAGCGTGATGGCTAGTTTATTTCGCTTATTTTTGTTTTCACTCATTATGTAACAAAGTAAAGCATTTGTTGGCGTTTGAAAAAATAATATTAGGTATTGACCCAGGTACTTCGCTAATGGGTTACGGTATTATTGGCGTAAATGGTAAAAATGCTACACTCATCACTATGGGTATAGTTAGTTTAAATAAAATTGAAGGCCATGATCAAAAATTAAAAAAGATTTTTGAGCAAACCCTTCAGTTAATTGACGAATTTAAGCCACAAATGCTGGCCATTGAAGCCCCTTTTTTTGGCAAGAACGTACAATCAATGCTAAAGCTCGGAAGAGCCCAAGGTGTAAGTATTGCCGCTGCTATGCACCGAGATGTTCCTATAGAAGAATACCAACCAAGAAAGATTAAGCAATCTATTACAGGAAATGGAAGCGCAAGTAAGGAACAGGTGGCTAAGATGTTACAAACGCTTCTAAAAATAGAAGCCCTTCCTAAAAACTTAGACGCTACAGATGGTTTAGCAGCTGCTATGTGTGCCTTTTTTCAAAGAAACACCAATTCAAAAGATAAAAATTACGGTAGTTGGGAGAGTTTTGTCAAGCAAAACCCTAAAAGGAAGATTTAACC
>CAYVVI010000189.1:0-3046 GCA_964455265.1 uncultured Flavobacteriales bacterium
AATAACCACATTATCGGTTAAGTTCTTGCCAAATAAGGTCTTTTAGTTCTGTAAGGCCTTTTTGTGCAACTGACGATATAAAAACATAAGGTATTTCAGGTAAACCATCAGCAATTATTCCTTGCTTCAATTCATCATCTAACATATCGCTTTTAGTAATAGCTAATATGCGCTGTTTATCCATCAATTCGGGATTAAATTGCTTTAACTCGTTCAATAAAATGTTGTATTCTTCTTTAATGTCTTTCGAATCGGCAGGAATCATAAAAAGTAACAATGAGTTACGTTCAATGTGACGTAAAAATCGTAACCCTAATCCTTTGCCTTCATGCGCTCCTTCAATAATACCAGGGATGTCTGCCATGATGAACGACTTGTAATCTCTGTATTGAACAATCCCTAAATTAGGGACAAGTGTAGTAAACGGGTAGTCAGCAATTTCAGGTTTTGCTGCTGATATAGCTGATAAAAGCGTAGATTTTCCTGCGTTAGGAAATCCTACTAGGCCAACATCGGCTAAAATTTTAAGCTCTAAAATTTTCCATTCTTCTCTACCTGGTTCACCCGGCTGCGCATAGCGTGGTGTTTGGTTAGTTGGCGATTTAAAATGGTCGTTACCTAAGCCACCTCTACCACCTGGAACAAAAACAACTTCTTGTCCGTCTTCTGTAATTTCAAATTCAACTTCGCCAGTTTCTGCGTCTCTTGCAATGGTTCCTAAAGGCACATCTAATATAACGTCTTCTCCCATGGCACCTGTTTTTAAACCGCCAGAACCGTTTTCACCAGGTTTTGCTATTACGTGTTTTCTATATTTTAAGTGAAGTAATGTCCAAAGCTGCGCATTTCCTCTAAGAATGATGTGTCCACCTCTACCACCATCGCCTCCATCTGGTCCGCCTTTAGCCGTATTTTTATCCCGAAATAAATGCGTAGAGCCAGCCCCACCCTTTCCAGAGCGACAACATATTTTTACATAATCTACAAAGTTTGAACCACTCATGCTACAACTACAGTATCAATGGCATCGTACAAGCGTTGAGAAATTTCATCAATACTTCCTACTCCATTAATTTTTGAAAATTTTTCGCGTGCATCATAAAAGTCAGCAACAATAGCTGTTTGCTCGTTGTACACACGTATGCGATTTTGAATTATGGTTTCGTCCGTATCGTCAGCTCTGCCACTGTCTTTGCCTCTCAACAATAAACGTTTCACCAATTCATCAACAGGTACATCTAATGCCACCATTAATTTTATATCCGAATTTTTGCTACTTAAAAACGTATCGAGCGCTTCCGCTTGCGGAATGGTTCTTGGGAAACCATCAAAAATAAAACCCTTAGCAGTAGGATTTTTATCTACTTCACTTTCGAGCATTTTTATGGTAACTTCATCGGGCACCAACTCGCCTTTATCCATATAGCTTTTAGCTAATTTACCTAATTCGGTTTCGTTTTTAATGTTGGCTCTAAAAATGTCTCCTGTAGAAAGGTGCACTAAATTGTACTTTTCTGTTAATCGCTCTGCTTGCGTTCCTTTTCCTGCACCCGGAGGGCCAAACAACACTAAATTTATCATTCTTCTTTTAATTTATAAATGTGTTTTAAATTTCTACCTAATTGATTGTAGTCTAAGCCATAGCCCACTACAAAATCGTTGGGAATCGTAATTGCTATATAGTTAACAGGAAGTTCTTTTTTATAAGCATCAGGTTTAAAAAGCAAGGTAGCCACATCAATTTCTTTGGCTTTTTGGTTTTGTAAATATCGGAATAAATGCTCAATGGTATGTCCGGTGTCCACAATATCTTCAATAATTACTACCGTTCTGTTCGCAATACGGTTTTCACTAACGCCAATAGCATCGGTTACTTGTTGCGTAGAAGAAGTCCCTTGATAAGAACTCACTTTAATAAATTCAATCTCGCAAGGAAAATCAAGTTGCTTCATTAAATCAGACGCAAACATAAAGCTACCGTTTAAAACGGCTAAAAACAGAGGATTTTTATCTGCAAAATCTAGAGAAATACGCGTAGCTAGGTGCTCAATCTGTTTCTGAATAGATTGCTCATCAATACTTTTTACAAAGGTTTTATCGTGAAGTTTTACTTCTTGCATTTTTAAAAATGAATTGCAAAGTTACTATAAATTAACCAATTCTTTATCTTTGAGCACTATGCAGCAAAATGTATTGCTCACCCCTATAGAATATTTAAAAGGCGTTGGTCCAAAACGCGCTGAGCTTCTCAAAAAAGAGGCACAGATTTTTCATTATATAGATTTGCTCAACTATTTTCCGTTTAGGTACGTAGATAAAAGTAAATTTTACAACATTAGCGATATAAACGATGAGCAGACCTATGTGCAATTAAAGGCAAAAATTATTGCTATTAATGAAATTGGTATAGGTCGCAAGCAACGGCTAACTGTAAAAGTTGAAGACGAAACCTCTGAAATTGAACTCGTATGGTTTAAAGGTGTAAAATGGATTAAACCCAAATTACATACAGGACAAACGTATATCATTTTTGGAAAACCCGCTCGTTTTAATAATTCTTGGAATATAGCGCATCCAGAAATTGAGGTGTACAATCCTGCATTAACTATGGGAGGTAAATTTCAACCCGTGTATCACACAACAGAAAAATTATCAAATGCGGGTTTAAATAGTAAAGGCATTGAAAAAATTGTTGCTCAGCTTCTTCCTTTAGTTGAACCCGAACTAAACAACCATTTATCCGAAGAGCTAATTTTAAAACATAAACTATTTTCTAGAAGAGAAGCATACCGCTATATTCATGCTCCACAATCTTCGGAACAAGCACAAAAAGCCATTTTTACATTAAAATTTGAGGAACTTTTTTTCTTGCAACTCAATTTACTAAAGCAAAAACAACTGGTTGAAAAAAAGATAAAAGGTTTTGTGTTTGAAAACGTAGGTGAACACTTTAATACTTTTTATAATAACCATTTGCCATTTGAACTTACAAATGCTCAAAAAAGAGTAGTAAAAGAAATACGCAAAGACGTGGGCTCTGGTAGGC
>CAYVVI010000190.1:0-3002 GCA_964455265.1 uncultured Flavobacteriales bacterium
ATAAATGTTTTATTTCTATCTTTGTTAGTGAGAATAAAAACATCAAAAAAAGTGGAGCAACAATTTTTTAAAGGATTTTCGGAGGAGTTAAAGCGTATTATTTTAGAATCTTCTAAGCTAATGCGTTTTGAAAAAGGCGATATTGTGCTCGACCTTGGGCAGCCCGTAGTGGGCTTACCCTACGTTAAATCGGGCTTGCTTAAAGTATATAAAGAAGACCAAGACGACAATGAATTTTTTATGTACTACCTAAGCCCTAACGAGGTGTGTTCTATGGGGTTAAAATGTTGCTTAGAACATGGTAAAAGCATGGCGCGGGTTTATGCAGAAGAAGATTCTGAACTGTTATTTATTCCCTCCGAAACGGTTCAAAAACTAAGCAGCAACACTGAGTGGAATCAATACGTTATTAGCTCTTTAGTTCAACGAATTGATGAACTAACCGAAGTAGCAAACGAGCTCGCATTCAAAAAACTGGACGATAGAATTATCGATTACCTTGAGAAATTAGCCGAACTAAAACACACGAAAGAACTAGCCATAACACACAGAGAAATTTCTAAAGACCTTAATTCGTCTAGAGAAGTTATTAGTCGCGTACTAAAACGTTTAGAAAAAGAAGGCGCGCTTTCTCAATCACGAAGCAGCATTTCGCTTTTGTAAGAAGTGACGAAAGTCACGAATCGTTTTAAAAAATACCCCGACCTTTGTGGTGTTAAAAGCAAAAAGCATTGACACTATTCGCATACATAGCAGCCGTTTTAGTAGGTATTTTATTGGGTCTTTTAGGCGGGGGAGGAAGCATTTTAAGCGTACCTGTATTGCGCTACTTGTTTGATTACTCTGCCGAAACCGCTACGGGCTATTCATTGTTCATTGTTGGGGTTTCTGGCATTGTAGGTACGCTGTTATATGCACGCGAAAAACTGATTCACACGCAGGCGTTGTTTACTTTTGGGGTAGTGGCATCAAGTGTTTCGTTTTTAAACAGAAAATATGTGGTTTCCAACATCCCCAACGAGTTGTTTACATTAGGAAATACCATTATTACCAAAGACTTTTTCATAATGATAGTATTTGCTGTTTTAATGCTTGCAGCAGCAGCAGCAATGATTCGTAAACAAAAAGAAGAAAAACAAGAGCGCAAAGTAAGCGTATTTCAGTTTTTGGTTGCCGGCTGGCTGGTTGGTGTATTTACCAGTTTGGTGGGTGCTGGGGGAGGATTTATCATAGTTCCAGTGCTACTAGGGATGTATCAAATGCCAATAAAAATGGCTATTGGAACATCGCTAAGCATTATAGTTCTAAACTCTTTAGCAGGATTTGCTGGAGAACTAAGCACAGGCAACGTTATTGAGTGGCCTTTTTTATGGGTTTTTTCTGGCATATCGAGCATAGGGGTTTTAATGGGGATGTATGCCTCAAAACGAATAGACGCAAAACGATTAAAACCCCTGTTTGGGTGGTTTATCATAGCGGTTAGCATATATATTGTAACTAAAGAATTTATAGAAATACGATGAAGAAAGGAACAAAACTGTACAGCATTTTAAAATTTAAGTGCCCCCATTGCCACGAGGGTGATTTTTTTAAAGCGCATCCGTACAACCTTAGCAAAGTAGGAGAAATACACGAAAAATGCCCCGTGTGTGGCGAAAAAAACCTAAAAGAACCTGGGTTTTACTACGGAGCCATGTACGTATCGTATGGCTTAGGCGCTGCCGTATTTATAAGCACCTTTACCATTATGAATTTATTTTTTCCCAATTTCGATTGGATTAATTACTTGTTTATCGTAATCGGATTATTAGTAATTTTAACACCATTGTTATATGCTCTTTCAAAAATTATTTGGGCCAACTTTTTTTACAGCTACAAACCAAAAAACAAATCATTAAACGAAACACATAAAACGCATTAGTTATGAAGATAGAACAAATTTACACAGGATGTTTAGCGCAAGGCGCATACTACATCGAAAGCAACGGAGAGGCAGCCATTATTGACCCACTTAGAGAAGTGCAGCCATATATAGACATGGCAGCAAAAAACAACGCAAAAATTAAGTATGTTTTTGAAACACATTATCACGCAGACTTTGTGTCGGGTCACGTAGATTTAAGTAAAAAAACAGGCGCCCCTATTGTTTATGGACCAGTACTTATTCAGCCAGGATTTGAGGCACACATCGCTAAAGATGGCGAAAAATTTAAAGTAGGAAACATTACGATTACCGCTATACACACGCCAGGCCACACCATGGAAAGTACATGCTATTTGCTTACCGATGAAAACAGCAACGATAAAGCGATTTTTACAGGAGACACTTTGTTTATTGGCGATGTTGGGCGTCCAGATTTAGCGCAAAAAATTGCTTCAGACCTTACACAAGAAAAATTGGCAGGTCATTTATTTGATTCCTTGAGAAATAAAATAATGCCTTTAAACGATGACATTATCGTGTATCCAGCACACGGAGCGGGTTCGGCATGTGGTAAAAACATGAGCAAAGAAACCTTTGACACATTGGGTAATCAAAAGAAAACCAACTACGCGTTGCGCCCCGATATGACCAAAGAACAATTCACCAAAGAAGTAACCACAGGGTTAATGCCCCCCCCAGCATACTTCCCTGAAAACGTAATGATGAACATACAGGGTTACGAAAGCATCGACAAAGTGTTAGAAAGAGGCCACCAAGCACTTTCGCCAGAAGCGTTTGAAGCAGCCGCCAACGAAACAGGCGCCATTATGTTAGACGTAAGAGACCCACAAGAGTTTGCCAAAGGATTTGTGCCCAACTCTATAAACATTGGCTTAAACGGTCAATTTGCCCCATGGGTAGGGGCGCTTATTACCGATTTAAAACAAGAGATTTTAATCATCGCCCCAGAAGGCAAAGAAGAAGAAACCGTTACCCGTTTAGCACGTGTAGGGTACGACCATTGCATTGGCTATCTAAAAGGTGGTTTTGCAGCATGGAAAACATCAGGAAAAGACAC
>CAYVVI010000191.1:0-2999 GCA_964455265.1 uncultured Flavobacteriales bacterium
GTAGCAAATGCCACTTCATACAATTGGAGTGTTCCTGACAATGTTTACATCATTTCAGGACAGGGCACAACTCAACTAGAAGTTTATATGGGGAAAGTACAAGGTGCCATTTTCGTTTCTTCAGGTAACAGTTGTGGCTATTCTATTCCTCAATCTATAAATGTTACAGCAATGTGCACCAAACTACAACACATATACTGTGGTACTACAGTAGCTTCTTTAGATGATGCCCTCTACGCTGAATCTATTAGTGGTGCTTTGAATTACGAATGGGAGTTGGTATCACAAAGCAACGGAGCAGTACTAAGCTTAGTAAGAGATAGAGCATTGGTAAGATTAAGTATGTTTAGTGGTATAAAATATGGCACAACCTATTATGCTAGGGTGCGCGCCTATTACAATGGGCAATGGACTAATTGGGGGCCAAGTTGTGAAATTAGCACCCCTGCAGCAAGCTACCCAACTACACGTGTAAGAGACAAACATTGTGGCACTACATTAAGTACTATGACCGATGCTATTTATTGCTACAAAGTAGATTTAGCTACTAACTATTGGTGGGAATTTACTTCACAATCCGATGGCACGGTAATTAACTACAATAGAGGTAGTGATGTATTGTTAATTCGTCCTTCTGCTGCTGGACTTTCTCCAGGTGTAACCTACTCTATTAGAATACGACCTTATGTGGATGGTGCTTGGAGAAATTATGGCGCATCATGCTTAGTAACCATGCCTGGAACTGCAACTAGAACAGCAAATGAAGAAAACCTAAACACTATTTCATCTATAGAAAATGATACGGATGAAGATGATGCTTCTAATATGTTCATCACAATTTTCCCGAACCCAACCAACAAGCTAACGCCTGTGTCTGTAGTTGTGAATGGTTTGAATACCGTTGATAAAACCGTTACTATTGAAGTTACAGATATGGTAGGTAAAAAGATTTACGAGAAAAAGGCAGATAACAATGGTGGTTATGTGAGAGAGTACATTCGATTTGATAATGACATCGCTTCTGGAAGCTATTTCATAAACATCAAAACTTCTTCTGAGGTAATTGTAAGAAAGATTGTAATTTTGTAATATTAAATTAATCTCAAGATTGGCTTTTAATACGAAGATATTATGAAAAGAGTTGTGCTTATATTTATGCTTGCTCCTATGTTTACGTTCGGACAAGACACACTAAATGTAAGTGAGGAGCAGAGGAGTTTCTGCTTAAATGTAATTAAATCATTAATTGAACACAATTGTGACAAATATTTTGAATCGATAACTGATTCTGTTGTCATATACGATAATGTTCAAGATACAATGATATTAAAGTCTGATATAAAACTGCAACTTATGATGCTTTGTAATATGAGCATAAAAAATGATACTCTTGATTATCATTACTACCTAGATAACTTTTTAATTAAGTTTTACGATGTTAATGCTATTGCTGAGAAAGTACATCGTGGAAGTGCTGATGGTAAAAAAAGTAATTTGTCAACGTTAAAGTACTATGAAATTAAAGAGGGCGATGTTTTTTTTGTGGGGGCCTACCATAAGACTCGAAACAGATTTGATTTCATACAGGATGACGCTTTTAATTTTGTATTTCGAAAAATAAATGGAGAGTATAAAATTGTTGTAATAACCCCTTGAAGTAAAAACTCTACCCATTATTTCTTCCTCATAAACACCCTTACAGGAACACCCGTAAAATCGAAGTGTTTGCGCAACTGATTTTCTAAAAAGCGCTTGTAGGGCTCTTTTACGTATTGGGGAAGATTACAGAAAAATGCAAACGCAGGCGCATGTGTTGGCAACTGCGATACAAATTTAATCTTAACGTATTTCCCTTTGTATGCTGGCGGTGGATTGTCTTCAATGATTTTCAGCATTAAATCGTTAAGCTTGTGTGTAGGAATTTTTTTAGTACGGTTTTCGTAAACGTGCAACGCCTCTTCCAACGCCCTATGAATTCTTTGTTTGGTAAGTGTTGAGGTAAAAATAACAGGTACATCGTTGTAAGGAGCTAATTTTTCTCTTACCATGTCTTCGTATTCCTTAGTGGTGTTGCTTTCTTTGTTCTCAATCAAATCCCACTTATTTACCAATACCACCACGCCTTTGTGGTTTTTTTCTATGACATAGAAAATATTTAAATCCTGCTTTTGGATGCCCTCTGTAGCATCAATCATAAATATACATACATCGCTACTTTCAATGGTGCGTATAGAGCGAAGTACAGAATAAAATTCAATGTCTTCGTGCACTTTTGCCTTCTTACGAATTCCTGCTGTATCTACTAAAATAAAATCGAAACCATAGGCATTGTAGTGCGTGTTTATGGCATCGCGGGTAGTTCCAGAAATGGGCGTAACAATGTTGCGCTCTTTACCAACCAATGCATTTAATAACGATGATTTACCTACATTGGGTTTTCCTATTATGGCAAAACGAGGCAGAGCAGATTCTTCATCTTCTGCTTTTAAATTCTTATCTAAACTGGTAATTAATGCGTCTAACAATTCACCTGTGCCGCTTCCGTTTATTGCTGAAAGATTGTGCACTTCGCCCAATCCTAAACCATAAAATTCTGCGCTCAAATATTGACGATCGTTATTATCAACTTTGTTAGCTACTACCAATACTTTTTTCTTGTTGCGTCTTAGCATGTCTGCCACCGCTTCATCTAAATCTGTAATGCCGCTAACTACATCTACTACAAATAAAATGGCATTGGCTTCTTCAATAGCAATAAGCACTTGCTTACGAATTTCTTCTTCAAAAATATCGTCAGAACCCACAACATAGCCACCTGTATCAATTACAGAAAATTCCACACCGTTCCATTCGGCAATGCCATAATGGCGGTCACGCGTAACGCCACTTGTTTCTTGAACAATGGCATCTCTACTTTCTGTTAAACGATTAAATAAGGTTGATTTTCCTACGTTGGGACGACCTACTATGGCTACTATATTTCTCATTGATGGTGCAAA
>CAYVVI010000192.1:0-2998 GCA_964455265.1 uncultured Flavobacteriales bacterium
AAGAAATTAAACAACATCCCAAAGTGAATGTTACTATTGATATATTTGAAATGGGGGTGGTATTTTTTCGCACTGAGCAACCCAAACAACATTTTAAAATTACTGTGTAATTATGAAAATTTATACCAAAACTGGCGACAAGGGCGAAACCTCATTATTTGGCGGTAAGCGTGTGCCTAAATACGATGTGCGCATCAACGCCTATGGAACTTCCGATGAATTAAATTCTTTCATCGGGCTTATTCGCGACCAACAAATTGATGCTCATTACAAAGATGTTTTGCTAAACATTCAAGACAAAATTTTTGTGTTGGGCGCAACATTAGCTGCAGACCCCGACAAACCCAAACTCAAAAAACCCGACCTTCTTTTAGAAGACGTGGAGCTTTTAGAAAAAGAAATTGACAAAATGAACGAAGCACTTCCTGAAATGACGCACTTCATTTTACCTGGCGGACATACTACGGTTTCATATTGCCATATTGCGCGCTGCGTATGCCGTAGATGCGAACGTCTGGTCATTGAACTCACTTCGCAAACCGAAGTGGAAGCATTAATTATTCAATACCTCAACCGCCTTTCCGATTATCTTTTTGTATTGGGAAGAAAGCTCGCAAAAGACCTTGGAGCAGAGGAAATCAAGTGGATTCCGAAAAAATAATTTCGGCTGTTAAAAAATTTCTCTTGGAAATGTAACCAAAAAAATTACTTTTGCGTTCTAATTCAACAGCGTAAAAAAAAGTAAGTTATGTATTGGACCCTCGAACTTGCCTCATATCTAGAAGACGCCCCTTGGCCGGCTACTAAAGATGAATTGATAGACTACGCTATGCGTGCAGGAGCACCTATGGAAGTAGTAGAAAACCTTCAGCAAATTGAAGATGAAGGAGAAATGTACGAAAGTATCGAAGAAATTTGGCCAGATTATCCTACTAAGGATGATTTCTTCTTTAATGAAGACGAGTATTAAACAAATTTTCTAATCTGAAAAAGCCCTGTCAATATTTGATAGGGCTTTTTTGTTTTTATGTTTTTTCGAAATAATCTATTGTGGTAATTAATTCCAAAAACGTATCTCTATAAAAGTTCCAATCTACAAACCCATTTTTCCTCAATTTGCCACATTTTTAGTATATTTGACAACTCATAAAAATATGCGTTTAGTGCTATGACAGACAACAAAAAACAAATTCCTTTTCAAATAACTCCTGCGGGCTCGTTGGGCTTGTTGGCCTTGGGTGCTGTGGGCTTAAAAAAATGGCGCGAAGTTAGAGATGCCGCGAAGAAAGACAAAAAAGATAACGATGAGCAAACGAATAGTTAAAAAATTACTCTTTATAGGGTGGGATGCTGCCGACTGGAAAGTTATAAACCCCTTACTTGAACAAGGTAAAATGCCTGCCTTAAAAGGGCTTATGGAAAGAGGCGTTTCTGGAAACATTGCCACCATGGATCCTCCGTTTTCACCTATGTTGTGGACATCTATTGCTACTGGAAAATATCCAAGCAAACATGGTATTTTGGGCTTTATTGAACCAGAACCAAATGCTGGTGGGGTGCGCCCTGTTAGTTCGTCTTCACGTACTGCCAGAGCACTTTGGAATATTTTTACACACAAAGGCATAAAAAGCAACGTAGTGTCTTGGTGGCCTAGCCAACCTGTAGAACCTATTGATGGAGTAATGGTGTCAAACTTTTTTCATAAAGAAACGAGCACTTACGATAAAGAATGGGCATTAGCCCCAGACTCTATTCATCCTAAAGAGATGGAAGAAACACTAGCAGAATATAGAATGCACCCGCAAGAGGTTACACCAGCGCATATTCTACCATTTATTCCAAACGCTTCTTCCATCAACCAAAAAGAAGATAAACGACTTGCTGCTTTTTGTAAAGAATTAGCACACTGCACTACTACGCACGCAGTAGGCACCTACTTAATGGAAAATACTGACTGGGAGTTTACCGCTATGTATTTCGATTCTATAGACCACTTTAGCCATGGGTTTATGAAGTACCATCCACCTCAATTGCCTGGTATGCCAGACGAATTGTTTGAAATGTATAAAGGCGTAATTGAAGGTGCTTATCGCTATCACGATATGATGCTGGAACGTGCTTTGGCGCTAGCGGGAGACGACACGCACATAATTCTTATGTCAGACCACGGCTTTCACTCAGATCACCTAAGACCTTTGTCTTTACCTAAGAAAATTGATGCTGTACCTGCGCTTGAACACCGCAACTTTGGTGTTTTGTGCGTTGCTGGACCTGGTATTAAAAAAGGAGAAAAAGTATTTGGTGCAACCCTTTTAGACATTACGCCTACCATACTTACCATGTTTGGATTGCCTATTGGTAAAGACATGGATGGTAAACCGCTTACTAACATTTTCGAAGAGCAACCAGAAATAACATTTATTGACTCTTGGGAAGATGTTGAAGGTAATTTTGGAGAGCATCCAGAACACGTTTCTCAAGACCCTATTGCAGCTGCTGAAGCCATGAAACAATTAGTTGAGCTAGGTTATATCGAAGATCCGGGAGAAGATAAAACAAAGGCCATGGAAAAGGCAAAACGCCATTTGCGTTATAACCTGAGCCGTGTATACAAAGGACAAAACAACTATAAACAAGCCATAGAAATTTTAGAAGAAATTTTGCCTGAAGATCCTACAAACTATCTTTACAACATAGATTTAATTAACCTGTTTTATCTAACAGAAGAATATGATAAATCATTAGAAAGAATTGATTTATTTAAAAAGCAAAGCAAAGAAAATATGGGCTTGGCTTCTGTTCGTCTTTTAGAAGCAAAAGTTTTGTTAAGCAAAGGGCTTGGCGCCATGGCCTTAGATATTTTAGAAGATTTAGCTGTAAACAAACCCAAATCGTTAGGTATTCACTTAGAATTAGGTAACGCTTATCTTAATGTTTACAAGTTTGAAAAAGCAATAGACGCATTTAAAAAAGCTCTTGAAATTGACCACGAAAATGC
>CAYVVI010000193.1:0-2992 GCA_964455265.1 uncultured Flavobacteriales bacterium
TGTTAGCTCGCTTCCGTAATAATAAAATGAATTATGAAGCGTTTATTAAAGGGTGCAGCAAAATCACAACATTTCTTTATTTCTCATATTTTCTTTGAAACACCGACATAGAAGATTTGACACAGTATGGTGATAGGTCTTAAAAAGTGAACGTTGTTTGCACGTGCAAAATTATCAAAATGTAACAAGTCACACCGAAACTAACGAGATGTTCGTTATTGTCAATAATGTTTATGTATTGTCAGTAATTAGTAATAGTAGTGATCAAAAAATGCCAAACAAAACCGAGTGGGGCCAGACGGCCTGGTTTTTTCTTCACACAGTTGCTGCTGTTGTTGATAGTCCAAAACCAAAAACGGAATCCGAAACCCCTGCTGATAGTGATAATGGAATGATTCCCCCGATGAATTTTGCAATTTTTCTTTTTGCGTTTGCCTCGGTACTTCCATGTCCTATGTGTCGATTTCATGCACAAACCTATTTGAAAGAACACGACCCTCGTGTATTAATTGTCGATAATGAGAGTGCTCAAAAATACATCTATGATATGCACAACCAAGTCAATATTCGCAATGGCACAGGTATTGTTCATACTTTTGAAGAGGTGAAAGAAGCATTTAGCCCTACTAATAAATGGGAACCTTTTGGAGGATATTTCTTGCAAAACACCCTTGCCAAAGCAATGAAGATGGAAATGAAACCTCAAGTAGCGACACCCGAAACACCAAAAGAGAAAGACGCGAAAGAAAACCAGCCCGAAAAGAGCCAACCAGAAAACAAACTACTCCCAGCATCCAACAATGGCAAATTGAGCGAAATGTGGATTCTTTTGATTGTGCTTGGTGTTGTCTTGTTCGTTGTTATTGGAATTGTTACGGTTTATCTCGTGTTGAAAAAGAAAAAGAACAGATCTTATTAAATACACGGTTTTTTGTCGCTTAAGCATTCTAGCAGTTTGTGAGAAGTAGAATGGAGCAGAACGTTCCTTTAGTGACTACCAATCTTTTTCCGGCACAAACTGAACCGGTAGTGCAAGCGAAAAAAGAAACAACAGTCGTACAAAAGGTTGAGAAAGAAAAACCTAAAAAAAAGTTGCCTAAAAAAAACAAACAATGGAGCCATTTAAAAAAGATGTTGATGGTAGGTATTGGCATTGCTCTCATTATGGTAATTACTGCAATGATTGTTTTTGTTATCATGATTTGTTCATCACGAACCAGAGTATTGGGAAATATCTTACATGAGCGAAAGACGAAAAAACAACAAGTACCAAATCTCTGTATTGAAGATGATCATACAAAAAAAAATATAGACGATGAAGAAACAACACAAGACGAGCAGTCCTCGGTAGAAGAAATCATATATCTCAATTATGGCAAATCCTATAGCTTTCCAACCCTCGAATCGGCGGAGCGAGCCTGTCTCGATCTCGGTTTACGGCTTGCCAACGAAGATGACATTCGATATTTTGAAGACAAAAAACTGAGTTGGTGTGGCTATGGTTGGTTTGGTGATGGCCAACAAGGTTATGTAATCCAACCTGATACTTCTTTTCTATGTGAAAAACAGTCTGGGTTTATCAAGAAAGATTCGGATGAACTACTGCCCTTTGCTGGGGCCATCTGTTATGGCGTCAAACCACTTCGCAAGGTGCCTGGTATGTACCCTTATAATGAACATCAATGGTCGATTGATAAGAAAGTATCTTTTATTCAATAAATTATGCTCGCAAGAATGCCAAGGTTCGAGGTTGAACCAATCTTTCCACTTGACGGATTGCGTCAACAGAAGGATTTCGCATGTAACCAAGCAGAATATTTCGATTTTCGAAAATTCGGTTGTTGATAATCCTTTCGTTACTATTTTCCGTAGGGATCCCGTAGAGATATGTGACTTCTGTGTTGAAATAAGAGGTTTGAGCAATGTAAATAGGATCCAAAGCTACATCACCAACTGCAGTTGAGAATGCGGGCCCATAAACGGAAAAGGATTGTTTAGTCCAGCCCTCAAATTTGCCCGGCAATGCAAACAGATCTGGGTTAATATTATCTGTGGTAAAGAAGAATCCTCGAACCACCTCGTTGTTGGCAGGAGTGACTGGTGATTGATACAGGAAAAAAGGGATGACACTGGAGGGAATGGAGGAAGTGAACGATGCAGGGCATAGCACAGCAATTGGTTTACCACTATTTTCTAACCGATAGCCATCACGGAAAACAGGGTCTGAAAAAAGAGCATAGTTTCCTTCTCCAATATTAGAAAACAAATAAAACACACTTGGTGAAGAACATAATTCTACAGGGTCGACGTCCGGTTCTTCCAATACGACAGGTTTCAATCGATTGTCAATGATTTCAGGGTCTTTGTAAATGACAGCAAGAAGGAAAAGTGACAAGATGGTTATCACTGTCAATGCTACGTAGATAAGGACGGTAACGAGAAAAGTTCTTGACTTGAATTTCTCAGTGGCAGGATCCTCAACACAATCCATTTTTTGTATTCTATTCATGAACAACCGGAAAAATTTCAACAGTTTATTGGGTCTCCAATGCGTTTCACACGAATCCAAAAGGGAAAGTCGTCCTTTAATGGAAGATCGTCCAAATAGGCAGTTTTACGAATCTCAATAATATCATTCATGAGTTTGGTCACAGAAAACTTGACCGGTGCTGGAGGAGAAATGTGTTGGAAAAAGAGTTGAGATTGATTGTCATACACAAGGTTGGTAAGAGGTTGTGACCAAGATAGAGTTTCTGATGAATAGGAAATACCAAACTTGTCCACCGAATCGACTCCTTCCTGATTTTTAAAAGGAAAGAATTCAACTTCCTTGATAAAAGACAAATACGCAGGGGTTTCAACCACTTCCCATTTATATACGAAAATCTCCTGTGAAAAGAGTTTAGGACAACCTGGATCAGACTGGTAGGGATTTCGCAAGATCACTTTGTGGCCTTTTCGGAATCCGAGAGCTGAATTTGCATTGATATCG
>CAYVVI010000194.1:0-2984 GCA_964455265.1 uncultured Flavobacteriales bacterium
TGTGCTATTTGGTAGTACTGCTTAGCCGATTCTGTTGGTGCTGCGGTGGTGTACCATGTGGTATATACTATCCAATCAATGCGGTCTTGTAGGGTTGGTGTGGTTTCAAATTCGCGCTTGCTTAGGGTTTGGTCACCGTGCAATTGTAAGCTAATGGCTTGTAGTTCGTTTTCCAATGCTTTTACTTCTTTCATCAAATCTAAAGGCACCGTTGGGTATTGCTCAATGGCTGCTTTGATGTGTTTTAAGCGGTCGTTGGTTTCGGTGTACAATTTAGCCGTGCCTTTTACCGAGCGTCTTAGCTCTGCCACTTGTTGGTGAAATTGCATGGCTGCTTTTTTATCTTGTGCCACCAAGGTTTGGTTGTCAAGCGCTTTTACTTCAAAAGGTGTAGCCGCTACTAACGATGTAATTTCTCCATTCACACTTTTAAATAATTCTACGGTGTAGTTGCCAGGTAATGCTAGCGGACCATTGTCATAACTCTCGTATTTATCGGGTGTGCTGCGTTGCAAACTTATGGGCGAAGTGGTAAACATTCTATAATCCCAATGGATGCGGTTGATGCCTTCGCGAGCCGATGCTTTTAATTTGCGTACCACTGTTCCTGCATCGTCTTTTATTACAAAAAGCAAGTAAGGTTTTTCTTCCGAATCTTCTTTTCTTAATTCTTCAATGCTTGGGTAGGGCGTGTCTTTTCCGTCTTTCAATAATTTTGTTTCGCGCTCGGTGCGTAGTTCTTTTTGTGTTTTGATACTTTCTTTTAAGTAGTAGGTAAATACCGCACCAACAGGAGGATTGTCTGCCGTGAAATAACTTTCGCCTTGGTCAGATTTTCCTCTTCCGCCCAACGGACTATTTTCTATAAACAACCACGATGGTTTAATCGGGAAGATGTGCGCTTCTTTGTTTAGTGTTTCTTCGTTGATGGTTCTTAATGGAGAATAGTCATCTAAAATGTAGAAGCCACGTCCAAAAGTTGCCAATACCAAGTCGTTTTCACGTTTTTGAATGGCCATATCTTTAATAGCAATGGTATGCAATCCAGCTTTTAGTTGCGTCCACGTTTTTCCACCATCAATGGTAAAAAACACGCCAAATTCTGTTCCTACAAAAAGTAAGTTAGGGTTTACGTGGTCTTCGGCAATGCTATACACAGAGCCACGCGCAGGAAGATTATTGGTGATAGATGTCCACGTTTTTCCTTTGTCTGATGTCTTTAGTAAGTATGGTTTAAAATCACCATTTTTATGATTGTTGAAAGCAGCATACGCTACGTTCGCATCATGTTGAGAAGCCAATACCATGTTTACATACGTTTGGTTAGGAACACCAGTAAAGGTTTCGATTTTTCTCCACGAACCGCCATCGTTTTCGCTTACTTGAATTAAGCCATCATCTGTACCCACATACAATACACCTTGTTGTTTTGGAGACTCATCAAACGCAGTGATGTTACCATAAATAGAAGTAGATTGATTTTTTTGCACCGCATCTACACTCCAAACTCTTCCCATTACAGGCAATTTGTTTCTATCTATTTGACGCGATAAATCGGGGCTTATTGCTTTCCATGAGTTTCCTCTATCATCGCTTTTAAATACTACGTTAGCACAGAAGTATAAAGTCTTATGATTGTGCGGACTAATTAATAAAGGCGCATCCCAGTTCCAACGATAGGCGGTTTCGTCTTTTTTAGGTTGCGGTTGAATACCTACCGTTTCTCCACTTTTTTTATCGTAGCGCACCAACCATCCATATTGCGCTTGGGCATACACAATGTTCGGATCCACATAATCTACCTGCGATTCAAAACCATCGCCACCATTGGTAATGTACCAATCGGAATTTACAATACCCGCTGCGTTGTTTGTTCTTGAAGGACCACCCATACTATTGTTGTCTTGCGTACCGCCATACACAAAGTAAAAGGGTTCGCTATTGTCAACAGCTACTTTGTAAAATTGTGTGATGGGCAAGTTGGGTTTGTAGTGCCAGTTTTCTGCATGGTCAAATGTTTCGTAAATACCACCATCGCAACCAACAATCCAGTGGTTGGTGTTGTTAGGGTCAATCCACATGGCGTGGTTATCTACGTGTTTGCTTTTTTCACCCGTGCGTTTAAATGTTTTGCCACCATCTTCGGTATGCATTAACCACGTATCCATAGAGAACACTTTGTTTTCATCTTTTGGGTCGCAAAAAATTTCTTGGTAATAATTTCCTGTGGTGAAATGACCACTCATTTTTTTCCAACTAGCGCCACGGTCGTTGGTTCTAAAAAATCCGCTTTTATCATGCGAAGCGATAATAATAGCATACACCACATCGGGGTTAGATGGTGCAATAGCCAATCCAATTCTACCTACTTCACCCGAAGGTAAACCATTGTTTAACTTATCCCAAGTTTTACCACCGTTGGTAGTTTTATAAAGTGCCGATTCTGGTCCGCCATCAATGTAGGTCCAAACATGTCTTCTGCGTTGATGCGCTGCTGCATAGATCACATCTGGGTTACGTGGATCCATCACAATATCACTTACGCCAGTATTGTCTGATATATGTAAAATGCGTTCCCACGTTTTACCACCATCTATAGTTTTATATACGCCACGCTCACCGCCTGCGCTCCACAATGGGCCATAAGCAGCAACATATACAATATCCGAATTGGTTGGGTGAACGATGATTTTTCCAATATGTTCGGAGGTTTTTAGTCCCATATTTTTCCAAGACTTTCCTCCATCTTCACTTTTATATACACCATCTCCATACGCTACGCTGCGCTGGTTGTTGTTTTCTCCAGTGCCTACCCACACTATGTTTTCGTTGCTTGGTGCTAAAGTGATGCAACCAATAGAGTAAGAACCTTCGCCATCGAAAATGGGCGTAAACGTAGTTCCTGCGTTGGTAGTTTTCCACACACCACCAGAGGCAACGGCTACATAATATTCAAACGGGTTGTTGGGGTTTACAGCCAAATC
>CAYVVI010000195.1:0-2981 GCA_964455265.1 uncultured Flavobacteriales bacterium
CGTTACACTTAAAAATTGTGTAGTTGGTCCGCACGTATCTATTGGAGCAAATTCTTCGTTAGAAGATGTAGTTATCAAAACATCCATCGTTCAAGAAAAAGCAAAAATTAAAAAAGCAATTATTGCTAACTCAATGATAGGCAACAATGCCGAATTTGAAGGAACAGCATACGATTTGAGCATTGGTGATTATACCCAACAAAAAATTTAATTTGAGAAAAATATATTTCATATTATTCCCTTTGGGATTGTTGTTCTCTTGCTCTACATCAAAGCATACATTATCAAAAAATGATGAATACAATCCTGAAGTTACAGCTTTGTTTTTAGATGCATCCAAACAAAAGTTGATTGGTAACTACGATAAAGCGATTGACTTCTGCCAACAAGCATTAGAACTAGATAAAGACAATCACGCTGTTCTTTATGAATTGTCTCAACTATATATGCTTACCGGAAGCTATGGCTATAGCATTGATAATGCCGAAAAAGCTGTAAAACTCAATCCTAAAAACGAATGGTATAATTTGCACTTAGCGCATTTATACAGAGCCAATGGTTTGTATAAAGAAGCAGCAAATGTGTATGAAGGGTTGGTAAAGAATCATCCTAAAAAAATCGACTATGCCATGTTTTTAGCTGAGATTTATATCTATAGCGGACAGCATCAAAAAGCCATTGATGCTTTAACAAAAATAGAGCAGAGTATGGGTGTTAATGAAGAAATTTCTTTGCAAAAAAGAGACCTTCATCTACAACTTGGTGAGAAGAGCAAAGCAGTGGCTGTGATGCAAGAACTTATTAAAAATTATCCTTCAGAATACAGATATTACGGCTATTTGGCAGAAACGTATGAAACGATTGGTGATTCAGAAAAAGCATTCGAAACGTATCAAAAAGTACTACAATTAGACCCAGAAAATGGAATAGTACATTTTTATTTATTTCAATATTATATAAAAGCAAACAAAGAGCAAGAAGCCATAAATCATTTGAGTTATGTGTACAAAAGCCCTGATATTACTGTAGACTTAAAAGTGCAAATTCTTCTTACGCTTATTGAACGCAACACCGAAAAATTTAATACGTTAAGCTACGAATTACTCGATATTTTAAGCGCTCAGCATCCTACCGAGGCAAAGACATATTCTATTTATGGTGATTTTTTAAGGCGAGATAAGCGCATCTTAGAGGCCATTGATAAGTATCGTTTTGCAGTAGAATTAGACAACACCCGTTTTGCTATTTGGAATGAATTAATGATTTTAGAAACGGAGGCAAACAAATTTGATTGGATGGAAGAAGACAGTCAAAAAGCTATGGAAATATTTCCAGCCCAACCAGGTTTTTATTTGTTTAATGGATTGGCAAATCTGCAATTAAAAAATTATAAAAAATCTGTAGAAAGTTTAAACTCTGGAAGGGTTTTGGTGATTGACAACAAACCAGCTTTGCTACAATTTTATCACTATTTGGGTGATGCTTATCATAAATTAGGCGAACACGAAAAGTCAGACAAGAATTATGATTTAGCATTAGAAATTGACCCGCTTAATCCTACTGTGCTAAACAATTATGCTTACTATTTATCATTAAGAGGCGAGCAATTAGATAAAGCCGAAAAAATGATTAAAAAAGCGAATGAACTATATCCCAATCAAATTTCATTTTTAGATACGTATGGATGGGTAATGTATAAAAAAGGTGACTACGAAAAAGCAAAAGAACTTATCAAAAAAGCAATTGAATTGGGTGCAAAATCAGGTGAAGTGTATGAACACTTAGGCGATGCATACTTTAAACTTGGCATGATAAATGAAGCTATGGAGTATTGGAATAAAGCACTGAGTGAAAAAGACCATTCGGAGTTATTGCCAAAAAAAATCAGCGATAAAAAATTGTATGAATAAGTATCTTTCAATACTAGTAATTAGTTTTTTGTTTTTGTCATGTAAAACAAAACAGCCAGCTGTTGCTACTATTGATTGCGTTAAAGAATCACCAAGTGTTATTATTGAAAACATACATGCTAATACGTTGCAATACGATTGGTATAGTGCGAAAGTTGATGTTAAAGTAACATCATCCAAAATGAATCAAGATTTTTCGGCATCAATGCGCATCCGAAAAGACAGTGCCATTTGGTCAGCAATTAAAGTGATGGGAATACCTGTGGCTACATCGCTTATTACTACCGATTCACTCAAAGTATTGGTAAAGCAACCCATGAGACGCTATATGATTGGCGACATCAATAATCTACAAACGAGAGCAAATATTAGCGCAGATTATTTTACTTTGGAAGACTTACTTTCTGGGCGCCCAGTTGAATTAGACTCTGCTGATATATACCATGCAATGTGCATTGATAATAACTTGTGGCTTTCTACACATACGCCAATGCAAGAAAACGAATTGAAAAAAGCACCACCTTCGGATGTTACCATTATAAAATACCTTATAAATAAAGAGTTTTATTATGTAGAGCGTATAGAAGCACATCGTTTGCTCGATAATTCCAAGTTGGTTGTTAACTATGAAACGTTTGAAAAGATTGAACAAAGCTATGTGCCTACCAAAACACGTGCGTATTTTTACAGCGAAAACGAACAAGTGGTAATAGAGGTTGCTTCAAGTAAAATTGAGTTAAACAAACCTTTTGAAATGCCCTTTGAAGTGAATAGCAAATATGAAGTGGTTATTATCGAATAAGCAAATTTTCTTTGTTTGGCTTTTAGTTACACTATTGCCTTTTGCTTCATTGGCTCAGAAAAAAAGCGAAGAGCTTAGAAAACAAGAGCAAGAAATTCAAAAAAAAATTACCAGCACCAAAACCTTAATTGAAAAAACACGCAGCTCGCAAAAGAACGTGCTTAATCAATTGCAGTTGGTAAATAATCAAATTCAGTATAGAGAAGAATTGATTTCTAACATCAATATGCAAATTCAACGCATTAACGATGACATTAAAAATACCCAAA
>CAYVVI010000196.1:0-2969 GCA_964455265.1 uncultured Flavobacteriales bacterium
ACACCTATAAATCCGTATGCTAGTACACCACCTTGTTGTGCACGAGTTGCTTTCTTGTGTTGAATCGCCAAAAGATTATATAGAAGCGGTCAAAGCTTTTTTGCCATTGTGTCCAACCCTTGAATCGACTGAATTGAATGCTTGTCGACAACATTATCTACGATTTCTGCGTTTAGTCTTTTCAAGCGGTAATGGAAAGATAATGATCCGGGGCGTAGATGAAAACGTGCCCAAAACCTTTTCTCCAAGTTCGGGATATGTGTGTGTCTGTTCTTCGCCCGATGGACGTTATGTTGCCTCGGGCAATCAACATGGAAATCTTACAGTGTGGGACACGATCACAAAAACAGAGTTCAGCCTTCCAGGAGAAATTTCGTTTGCTGCATTGTGTTTTTCTCACGATAGTTTATATCTTGCTTCTGCAGAACATGGTGATATTGTAATCAAAATTTGGGATATTTGTAACAGGATCCATTCTTGTACCATTCCCATGGATGATCCTTATCAAATCAATTGTATGTGCTATTCGCCAGATGGTTTGTATCTCGCTGCAGCAGGAGATAAAAGCATCCAAATTTGGAACACACAAGACAAAAAGTCTTGTGAAAGAAAGACTCTTGAACTTGGATATATTGTTTTGACCATCGCTTTTTCTCCTGATGGCAATTTTCTTGCTGCTGGTTGTTATAATGGGTCGCTTATCATCTGGAATATTGAACAAAAAATAGTTCTCCAGGTGCTTGAAGCCCACTCGAATTATATTAAAACAGTGCGCTATTCTCGCGATGGTCGCTATCTTACATCGGTTGGCAATAATAGTATTGTGACTTGGAACGTGAAGAAGAAAAATGGAAGTATAAAAGAAAAAAAAGGACAAGACAAGGTTTGGATAACTGGGGTCATGTGTTTTTTCTCCCGATAGTGACTATTTGGCTACGTTATGTAAAAATGGGACGCTACAGGTGTGGGAAACTCACTCCTCCCTCGAGTCTCCGATTTGCACTTTCATAATCCTTGAATGGGTTCACTCTATGTGTTTTTCTTTATTGGCAAATTCAGAACTACACAAATAGGTGGCCAATAAAACCTTTATTCTCTATGACATTGCAATTCTTTGAGGTATTCGCTGCCAAAATGTACGAGAGACGCCGAGTTGCTCCAGCTGAATCTGGCTAAATAAATGTTTCTTTATTGTCACTGCTTATAAATGAATAACTCCATGTTCGTGAACCACGTGAACGCCAAAGAATGTTGAATGATAGGTGATTCCATTACCGATGTATTGTCTGTCATTCACCACAGAATCAAAGATAAAGATGCATCTAAGAAAAGTTGCCTTTCCCTTATAGCGGACTGAGAATAGTGACAACACATTATAGAAAAAGGCAATATTCTCTGATCCAGATGGATAATAGGGAATGCCTCTTCGAGGCTGGTGAATTGTAGCAATATGTTCTGCTCCAGAGTAGAATTGGGCTTCTTCTCCGTCATCAGGAAAAGAAATCATCAATAGAAACGACGAAACTGTTGGGATTGTTGTTGTCATGTAAGATGAGTCTTCCACAACATGAAAAGGACATTCTCTTGAATAACTGAAATATTCTTGCGGATTATAATCGGACACCATTCTCGTAATGAATTTGTACAGTTCAAAATTACTGTCATTACCGGGCATGATATAAGGGTGTGTTGCCCGAACTACTTGAAAGGGATGGGCCGCTTTTTTTTGTTGGTTTAGTATTGACACACGCGAATTAATAAATTCTTCACATGTAAGGCGTTTCCAGTGCTTTTGTACAGTACGTTTTTGAAAAAACTCATACACTGCTTTGCATGAGCATGCAAAGCGGACCATATCTCTTTTGGAGAGACATTGAAAGAGATCCTGATAAAGATCTTCCATCCTTTTGAAAAGTAAATGTTTCCCTTCTATTATCATATGCGCAAGTTCTTTAAGCGCACTTGACATTGTTGTAAAAAATCAGACACCTATAAATCCGTATGCTAGTACACCACCTTGTTGTGCACGAGTTGCTTTCTCGTGTAGAGTTGCGACAAGATTATATTGAAGCAGTCAAGGCTTTTGTCCCATTGTATGCGACCCTGGAATCGACTGAATTCAATGCTTGTCGGCGGTACTATTTACAGTTTTTGCGGTTGGTGTCCTCGAGCGTGAATGGAAATGTGCACATATGGGATGTACAGGAAAAAGTGCTCGAAACGCTTTATCAAGGCTTTGGATATGTAGTTCACGTCTGTTCTTCCCCGGATGGCCATCATCTTGCCACAGGCAAACGAGATGGAAGTATCACAATGTGGAACACAAGCACAGGAACAGAGTTATACACTGTTCCGGGAGACAGGACGATAAGTGCATTGTGTTTTTCCCCTGATGGTTTGCACCTTGCTTCTACAGAAAATGGCGATAGAACGATCAAGATTTGGAATGTTCGTAATGGGATCTGTTTGTTTACGATTATCATGGATTACCCATATCAAGCCTATTGTCTCTGTTATTCCCCAGATGGATCCTATCTCGCCTCTGCAGGAAATAACCATATCAAACTTTGGGATGTTCGGAAGAAATATTGTGAAATTAGCACCCTTGGAATTGCGTCTTCTAGTTATTCGATAGACATTTCTTCTGATGGCAAATTTTTTCTTGCTGCTGGTTGTACTGACGGGTCGCTTCTCATTTGGAATGCTACACGCAAAACAGTATTCCAGATGCTTGAATCCCATCCAACTAGTTTTGTAAAAAAAATGTACTATTCTCCCGATGGCCGTTATCTCATTTCGATTGCTTACGACATGAGCGTTGTGATATGGAATGTAAAAGAAGATGGATGTATTGAAGAAAAGGAAAGGTTGCAAAAAGATTCGGATCGCCAGTGGAGTTCAGTGTGCTTTTCGCCCGATGGCCATTATCTCGCTACATCAAGTTATAATGGGATAATGCAAGTGTGGGA
>CAYVVI010000197.1:0-2964 GCA_964455265.1 uncultured Flavobacteriales bacterium
GCTTTAAACAACTGGAAATTGGCAAGTTCAAGAGCATTTATTTTAGTCGATTTTTCCCTAAAAAAAGTGCGTTGGTAGAAACTGTTTCTGAAGAACGCATAAACGAATTGCTAAAAGAAAATTACAACAAGTATGCGTGCTACACACCGCAAAAACTAAACTACAAAAAGGGTTATCAAATTATAAAACGCGGAGGCATTATTGTAGCAGGAATTCAAGCCAACAAAGTAAATTGGCGCATAAAAAAACTACCTGGTTTAATGGGTTGGCTCACGCAACATGTGTTGCACTATGTACCCATTATTGGCCGCTTATGTCCGCAAGATACGTACTCATTTGTAGGGTTTGAAGGCGTGTTTGTTCGCTACGGTTACTTAGATGAACTCTTTACATTAATGCAGCATTGCTTGGCTGAACATCACGTAAATAGTGGTGTGTTGGCACTTGACATTACAGACCCATTGTTTACACAATTAGATAAACACCCTAAGTTAGGCGCTATGAGTAAACTTCAAAAATCACATCCATTTTCTATTTTGGTAAACGACCTCAACTTAAACGAGAACTACCTCCGCGAACTTACCAAACGCCCTAAATATATTTCGGTGTTTGATATTACTTGAAGACAAGAAAATAGTTATTGGTTGTTGGTTAATATGCTCTTTCCCTGAATGGCAATTGCTCTAAAAGCAACAAGTAATCCCAATAAAATAATTAGAAACTTAATGTTCCAAGTGTTAACTATTACAGGAGCTATTACAGCAGAAAAGACTCCAAAAATTATCATTCTAAATTTGTACTGCGACAACTTTATTTTATTTCTATCATACAGTAAAATTGATAAAACAACTAATTGAAGAACACCCATAATTATTGAGGGAGATTCTATGGAAAAACTATCTACTTTAGCATTAAAAATAAATAACAACGCAATAATAAATGATAACGAAATACTAAGCCAATCAAGCCCATGAAGTATTTGCTCGTTATCTTTATTTTCGTGATAGTAACTTGGCGAAAAAAGCTCATACTCTTTCTTTGAGACCTCTTTAATTTTTATTGACTTTGGATTTAGAGCTTGTATAAATGCTTTTAGAGGAGATTTACTTATATCCCAATAAATAATTAAATACGTCCCTTGTTGATTACTTGAAATAGATGTCTTTGATGAATAATAATCTAATTTTAGAGCTATTTCTTTAATATCTTCATCAATCTCTATTGATTGTTCAGAGGCATGGGATGTTTTAACAAACCTCACGCCATCTTTGTAAAGTTGAATACTTCTTGCATGATACCAATTGTATGGTAAAAAACACTTTATATTTATTCTTTTCATAATACCCAAAAATTAAAAATAAGCAGGAAAGAATCTGTTTTATTAAACCCTTTCCTGCTATAAATATAAGAAAAATTAATTCATGGAAGATATTGCTGATACAGCTACAGTAACAGCTGCGCCTGCTACAGGCCCAGCAACAGTTGTTGCAACACCTGTCATGCCAGACTCTAAAGCAAACCATGCGCCCATAGCATCTTTAACTATCCATCCTGGCCAGCCAGCGGCAATTTCATCGTTAGACTCTTCTTCCCACCAATCGTTTGAAGCTATTGTTACTTTTATAGAAGCAATAATCGAATGTTTTAATTGTTTCCCAAATTCCGATTGCATTATTTCTTTTTCAAATGATGTAAAGTCCTCTCTAATATTTTCTCCTTTCAAAATGTCTATAGATTTTTTTTGTATTTCAAGAGCTTTTGTGTTTTGAGTGTTTAATTCGAAATAATTGTTATAAAAATCCAATGAGGTTTCGTTTGATTGCATCATGTTAAGGAACTCAAATATTTTTTGATTGTTAGCTACAATTTCGCTGAACAAAGGTTTAATATTATGTTGTTTATAATACTCGTCAACAATCATAATTTTTTCATCAAGAGAAACAGTTCCTTCGATAAATTCTTTTACTCTTTCAGGATATTTAGAATAATAAATACTGATTAAATTATTATGATGTTCTCCTGCGTTTAAATGAGTAATTGATCTCATTGAAGCATTGTTTTTAGTTTTCACTTCTTCCAAAGAAATGTTTTGTATAGCCTGCTCTTTACTACAAGCAATAATTCCCACAGTTAACAAGGCTGCTGCGGACAGCACATAAATTAAACGTTTCATAACATTTTGTGTTTTTTAGTTAATAATTATTTGTTTGTTTTTCTTGTGTCTTAACTTTAAAACTTTGCGCAAAGAATTTTAAGACAGGGCAATATTAAAACGAATTTTTATTCTGACACCCCCCTAAATCTATAGTTTTTTACCTATAGATTTATATAGTTACCACTATAGTTTTATATAGTTTTTTGACTTTTATCCTGTTTTAAACTCATAATTTAATTTCAATATCACCTCATCACTTAATTACATAATCCCTTCATCACCTAACAACTAAAATAACTACTTTTGCAGCCATGAGTACACATGAAGATTTATTGAAAAACGTAATATCACACTCCAAGGAGTATGGTTTTGTATTTCCGAGCAGCGAAATTTATGATGGTTTAAGCGCCACGTATGACTATGGTCAGAATGGTGTGGAGTTGAAAAACAACATCAAAAAATATTGGTGGATGAGCATGGTGCAACTGCACGAAAACATTGTGGGGATTGATGCCGCCATTTTTATGCATCCCACTACTTGGAAAGCTTCTGGTCACGTAGATGCCTTTAACGACCCCCTCATCGATAATAAAGATTCAAAAAAACGCTACCGTGCCGATGTGTTGATTGAAGAACACATTGCTAAAATTGAAGCGAAAAATCAAAAAGATATTGAGAAAGCAAAAGCCCGTTTTGGCGATGCATTTGATGAAGCGCAATTTCGTGCTACCAACCCCAATGTGCTAAGACGTGCGGAGGAAATCAACAGCATCAATCAGCGTATGAAGGATGCTTTGGAGAATGAACAA
>CAYVVI010000198.1:0-2933 GCA_964455265.1 uncultured Flavobacteriales bacterium
TCACCACTAAAGTTGCGTTCTAAAATGTAGAGCACTTCTTTGCATTCGTTGTTTAGCGCCACCACGTGTACTTCTTTTACGTTAGTCAGTTCGTGTAGGCATTGCGTGATGTCTTGCAGTGGAGATGTTTTTATCATTACGTGTGGCGCCAACTGCAACATTCGTGGCAACAATTCTACCACGTTGGGCACACCATCTACCAACTTGAATACCTTGCGGGTTTTTACTCTGCGGCTGGGGTCAATGTAAATAAGGTCGGCTTGTGGTGCGGTAGGTAAATACTCTTCGGCAGTGCTTTGCACCACAGAAATGTTGTGGGCATTCAGCGCTTCGTAATTGTGTGTGGTAATGTCAATCAGTTCGGCATTGGGTTCAATGGTAATTACTTGCTCAAAGCGTTTGGACAAGTAATACGTATCTACTCCAAAACCACAGGTTAAATCGATGGCTAACTTACCTTGAAATAACTGCGCTTTGTAGTGTGCTGTTGCCTCCGAAGAACATTGCTCCATAGACAAATACGAAGGATAAATGATTTGCTCATTGGCGTAAAGTTCGGGTAATTTTTGTTTGGCTTTTGCCCGCCCGTTTATCTGATTTAAAATATAGTCTTTAGGAAGTTGAGGTAGCTTGCCCAACAGCAACGCCACTTCTGCCAACGGTTTGCCTTCGTGTGCTTTTATAAATTGTTTAGCGTCCTCCCAAGTTGTCATGGGGCTAATTTAGTCAATTAAGTTATATGACCCCTCAGTCTGCCCAAGACAGACAGCTCCCCTGTGAGGGGATCAATTAAAAAATAGTTTTTAAAACTCTTCCTCTTTTAGGGGAAGTACCCGCCTTAGGCGGGGGAAGGGGTTAAACTAATTTACTTTTTATTTCATTCAAAACTTCTTCAAGTCGCTCAAAAATCAGTTTATTTTCAAAGCGTAGTACTGTAATTCCGTGTTCTTTCAAAAACGCATCTCGATTTACATCTTTTTCTGTGCCAATAGCTGTAAAATGGTCTTTGCCATCTAGTTCGATGGTTAATTTTTCCTCAGGACAATAAAAATCCATAATAAAATTTCCAAAGCTATATTGCCTCCTAAATCGTTTGCCACACAGCTGTTTGTTTTTTAAGCATAGCCAAAGCGTAGCTTCAGCAGAGGTAAGATTTTTTCTGAGTTGTTTTCGTTTATCTGTTAAGTGAGGTTGGTTGTTTAGGTTGTCTTTCCGGTTTTTCATGGTATAGTGTGGTTTTTTTGACCCCTCTTAATCTCCCCTAAAAGGGGAGAAATTTTAAAAGCCAATCCTTATATTTCTTCCCCTTGTAGGGGAAGTGCCTGAAAGGCGAAGGGGTCAATAAATTTAATTACTTGTTTATTCCCAAGTTGTCATGGGGCTAATTTACTCAATTAAGCAATGTGCAGATGTAACAATTTATAGTAGATTTGTGTAAAAGCTTCTAATGATAAGATTTTTAATAATACTGTTGTTCCCAATATTCTGTATCTCTCAAGAAGTTGAATATTCTGAAGTTAGACCTGTTTCCATACCTACATTTTTTGACACATCGTTTTATATCGGTTCAAAATTTATTAGAGTAGATAATAATTCTATTTTATATAAATTACCAAAAGAAGATGGTTCTAAAAATGAGAGAGATTTTCAAGCTTTCGTTGAAAAAATGACCGATACTATAACAGGTATAACTCGTGAGAGGTTTTTTGGAATAGATACTATACTACTCGAAGAATATAGTTTTAGTAACTACAAAGACCAACATCTTAATATTGGCAAGCACGTTAAGCTAGACTCAAATGGAACAGTTATATTAATAGTTGACAATGATAATGATACTATATTCACACCACAGAACATTATGTTTAGCAAAATCTTTAATGATAAAAAACGAGAAGCAGACTCCCTAGTTTTAAATAATGTTGGTGAAATTGTATTTAATGATTGCAAACTAGATTTATGGTATTCTTTAATCAATAGTGGACTTTTTGATGTCATTCGCTTTACTCCAAACTTTGAAGCGAATCCTATATATCATTTTTATTATGATTTGGTTTTAAAGGATGGATTCCGTTTGAAATTTATTGCTTTTCAATTGGATTCATTAGAGAAAAATACATTTTTTGGTAATTCAACGATAATGAAACCAGTAAGACTAAGTATGGATGATATTCAGTCAATTTTAAAATCACATGGGTTAAAATACAATATTTTTTCTTGGACAGGTTATTATAGACTTTTAACTAACAACGATTCTTTTGTTTTAGAATTCACAAATGAGATAAAAGAAAAACAGATTAACAATTCTTCTTTATACAAAGTAAAAGTCCAAACCTCACAAATAAATTTGCATACAGGTGAATTCTCTAAAATTTCAGTAGTTGATAAGGAGATGATTATAATAAAAGACTAACTTTCAACTAAGAAAGCCTATTTCGATAATCCTCATACCCAAATTCACGGACTAAAGTAAACGAGCGGTCTTCGTTGATGATACCGATGCTTGGATGTTGCACACCATTAAACGTTGAGGTTTTTACCATGGTGTAGTGCGCCATATCGTTAAAGATAATTTTATCGCCAATGTTTAGGGGCTCTTCAAAGGAGTAGTCGCCAAGTTGGTCGCCAGCAAGGCAGGTACCACCACCTAATTGGTATAATTTGCCCGTTGGGTTTTCAAAATTTCCGCCCCACACTTTGGGCATGTAAGGCATTTCTAAACAGTCGGGCATGTGTGCGGTAAACGATACATCCAACATAGCAGTAGTAAGGTCTTTGTGCTCGATAAGGTCTTCAACGGTGGCAATTAAATAGCCCGTTTGCCAACCAAATGCCTCACCAGGTTCCATAATAATGTCAATGTTGTAGGTGTTTTTAATGCGTTTTAATACGCCAATCAAATGCTCTACATCGTAGTCTTTTCGGGTGATGTG
>CAYVVI010000199.1:0-2876 GCA_964455265.1 uncultured Flavobacteriales bacterium
GTTACAACAAGCATTATAATTTACAAAAAGACGAAGACCATTTGTGGAGCAGAGAATTTTGGATGTTTATTGGTAGCTTAGTTTTAGCGTTGGCTGCATTGCAAATTCTATTGCCTACTTCCATTCCTGTTTGGAATAAATTGTTTGGCACCGCCATCGACCCAATTACAGAAACTGCTGAACGCAATGCATTTTACAACAAATGGCAAGTACCTTTTGCATTTTTTATAACATTTATCGTTGCCATTTCTCAGTACTTGAGTTACAAAAAATCTAACTTCAAAAATTTCGTTAAAAAATTAGCTTTCGGATTTTTTGCATCGCTTGCCTTAACGTTATTGTTGCGTTTTTTCTTGTTCACACAATCGTGGAGTTTCTCTAAAGATTTATTGTTGTTTTCATCACTGTTTGCCATTTTAGGAAATGCGTATTATTATGTTAATGTACTCAAAGGAAAACTCAACCATGCAGGTTCTTCTATTGCACACATTGGATTTGGTTTAATCATTTTAGGGGCATTGATTTCTAATGGACAGAAAAACATTATTTCAGAAAATGACTTAGATGCCTTCCGTTTAAAATTTTTAAGTGAAGATTTTGATAATAATAGTGACATTCAATTAATAAAAAGCGATACCGTATTGATGAAAGATTACTTTGTGTCGTATGCTGGCAAAAGCAAAGAGGGGATCAATATCAACTATCACATCAATTATTTTTCGAAAAAACCGAACAACTATAAAAAAGGTGACAAAGTTAAATTTCAAGACCAACCTTTTGAAGCACTGGAAGACCATGAAACATCAGACAATTTTGAAAAAGACAGCAAATATTGGATGCCTGTGGCTGTTCAAACACAGTTAGACTATTTCAATTTAAAAAAATGGAACGGTTATAAAGCAGATGAAAAATTATTTGAACTCACTCCATTTGTGCAAACCAATGAGCAATTTGGTAATGTGCCAGAGCCAGGAACAAAGCATTTTTTAGCGCATGATATTTTTACACACGTGCGTTTTGCCGATTTAGAAGTTATTCCGGGCGAAGACGATGACTACATGCCTTCATCAGTGTATAGCGCACACTTCAAAAAAGACACGGTTATTACACCCAACTTCAAAATTATTTTAGATACCATTGAGTTGGTAATGCCAGATGAATATGAAAAATACATGCTCTCGAAAAATGATGTGGCGTGTAAAGTGAAAATGAAATTTTACAGCATTTACGATAGAGCTGGCACAGAGTTTATTGCTGAACCATTATTAATAAGAAGAGATGCCATCACCCACATTCCAGATTTTTACGAAAGCAAAGAATTGAATATGAAAGTAGGTGTTGAAGACAATTTAGAGTTGTTCCGATTTTTAATACAAAACTTACCTACTGCACAAGGCGAAATTTCTGAGAATGAAAAAATAAAATTAGAAGATATTGAAGTGCGCTTTGGATTAGCTAATAAAGAATTTATTGTACTTCAAGCTATTGTGTTTCCATACATAAACTTACTTTGGATTGGAATTTTAATCATGATGATTGGCACAGCAATGGCCATTATCTACCGCGTGAAAAGAACTAAAAAAGATGCCATCGACTAAGATATCTGTTTCGTTTATTGGCTCGGGGAATGTTGCTTGTCAATTGGCTCCTGCGCTAAAAAAAAATGGCTATACTATTGAAAAAATTATCGCTCGCAATCCTAAAACGGGTAAACCGTTAGCCAAAAAAGTTGGCGCAAATTTCAGTAATGATTTTTCTAAAATAGAAGATAAATCAAGCATTATAATTATTGCTGTAAACGATGATGCCATTGCGGATGTTGTTCAAAAACTACCATCCTTAAAAAAGGCATTAGTAATACATACCTCTGGCGCAACGGATATTGAGGTATTGTCTAAGTTTAAAAAAAGAGGCGTGTTGTGGCAAATTCAAACCATACAAGCACGTAGCAAAGTTGATTTTAAAAAAGTACCGTTGGTAGTTGAAGCCAATAATCTAACTGCAAAAAAGCAAGTAGTACAATTAGCAAAATCATTAAGTAATGAGGTGCATTCGCTCACTTCAGAACAACGTAGAGTGCTTCATTTAGGAGCTGTTTTTGTAAATAATTTCCCAAACCATTTATATTTTTTAGCAGAACAATTGCTTAAAAAATATAAGCTTCCGTTTAGTATTTATGCACCTTTAATTTTATCTACAGCACACAACGGAATTAAAAATCCTAAACTTGCGCAAACCGGACCAGCCAAACGCAACGATAAAAAATCTATGACGAATCATTTGTCTATTTTAGATGATGAAAACATGATAAAAATATACAAATTGTTGAGCGAAAGCATACAGTCAATTACAAATTAAAAATTACGAATTACTCTTAATACCAATAACTTTTAACATTAAACTTTCAACCTTAAACTTTAAACCTGGCAGCATGAGCTACAAAACCAAACTCAAAGACATAAACACATTTATTTTTGATGTAGACGGGGTGCTTACCGATGGCAGCGTTATTCTGTCTTCATCAGGAGAAATGGTGCGTACCATGAGCACACGCGATGGCTATGCAATTACACAAGCCATAAAAAATGGATTTAATGTGTGTATTATTTCTGGAGGAAACTCTGATATGGTTCGAAAACGCTTGGAATATTTGGGTGTAAAACACATTCATTTAGGAGTACACAACAAACTAGACGTGTTTGAAGATTATCTCATCATGCAGCAACTAAAAGCAGAGCAAGTGTTGTATATGGGTGATGATTTGCCCGACTATGAAGTGATGAGTCGAGTAGGAATTGCCGCTGCACCTAACGATGCCGCACCAGAAATTTTATCCATTGCCGATTACGTATCTCACAAAAAAGGTGGCGAAGGAT
>CAYVVI010000200.1:0-2858 GCA_964455265.1 uncultured Flavobacteriales bacterium
TAAAGTAGTAAGCGATGCTAATGCAGCAACTACATACGTCATGGCTGCCCATTTAAGCGCATCTTTAGATTGTTCGTATTCTTCAGTACTTGACGAGCCAGTAGATTTTATCCAAGCCAATGCGCGGTTGCTGGCATCAAACTCTACAGGAAGGGTCACAAAGGTAAATAGGGTAGTAACACCATACGTAGCGATAAGTACATACAAAATAAAGTTTACGTTGATGGCTTGAAATAAAGCGTAACCCCCGAAAATACTCGCTAAAATAACGATGTTTAATATTTTGCCACTAGCATTTTGCATAGGCACTAATTTGCTTCTAAGTGTTAACCATTGGTACGATTTAGCATGTTGCACTGCGTGTCCGCACTCGTGTGTGGCAACAGCAATGGCAGCAGCATTGCGTCCTTCGTACACATCTGGACTAAGGTTTACAGTTTTGTCCATAGGGTTGTAGTGGTCGGTAAGTTTACCCGGTACCGATACAATTTTCACATCACGAATACCGTGATAGTTCAGCATTTTTTCTGCTGCTTCTGCGCCAGACATACCCGATGAATGGCGAGTTTTAGAATATTTTTCAAATTTACGTTTTAGCGTAGTGCTCACTGCAAATCCGATAATCATAAATATTACACCGATAATTAAAGCTCCGAAATCAAACATTGTTTTTAGTTTATTAGTTTACTGGTTTATTTGTTTATTAGTGAGTTCGGCTTAGCCGAAGTATTCCACGTAATTATTTTCTGTTTCTTGTATTTTAATGCAGTGTAGTTGGCAACCAATGGCGTTTATTTCGTCCACGATTTCGTTCCATACTTCAATGGCTAAGTTTTCTGTAGATGACAATTTATCTTTCATAAATGGCACATCTAAGTTGAGGTTTTTATGGTCAATTTGGCTAATAACTTTACGTTTTACTATGTTGCCAATTTCACTCAAGTCAGCCACAAAACCTGTTTCTGTGTTTACGGTACCTTTTACGGTTACAAATAAGTCATAATTGTGTCCATGCCAATTAGGGTTGGCGCATTTGCCAAATGTTTCTGTGTTTTTTTCAAGCGTCCAATCTTCTCTAAATAATTTGTGGGCTGCTGAAAAACGCTCTCTGCGTGTTATGTATACTAGTTTCATTATGTAATTAGAATATCAAATTAAAGACCAATTCAATTTATATGACAATTTGTCGGGGTGAATTGTTTAAAGATGCTTTTTTAATTCGAGTAAGTAGCTTTTTATTTTCTCTAAGCGCTCTGCAATTTCGGTGTTGTTTACTACATCTTCTTTATTGCCTTTTAGCTTTTGTTTAGCGCCTTCTAAAGTAAAGCCACGCTCTTTTACTAGATGATAGATAATTTTTAAATTCTCCACATCTTCGGGGGTAAACATGCGGTTGCCTTTTTTATTCTTCTTAGGTTGAAGAATCTCAAACTCTTTTTCCCAAAAACGAATGAGCGAAGCGTTTACATCAAACATTTCGGCAACTTCACCAATGGAGTAAAAAAGTTTGGTTATTTCTTTGGGCTTGTAAGGCATCAGAACAAAGGTAGTGAAATTGGTTATAAGTTATTGGGTTATTAGTTAAAGTGTTTTTTAAATAACTTATAACTATTAACGGATAACCTAATCAACTAAAGGTGTTTATTAATCAAATTAAATTGTGCTGCTTTATGAAAATAGGGTAAACGTACGGCATGTTTCAGCAAACCAACGTGTCCCATGTGATGGCAATCGGTGCCTAACAATTCAACCATATTATTATCGATGAGCCACTCAGCCATTTTTTTAACTTCAGGTCCGTAGTGCCCCGTAAGCGAGTTGATATTAACTTGAAATAAAATATCTTTTGCGCGTAGTTCGTGTAATTTTTCAAAATTGAAAAACCAAAAAGGGTAACGCTCTACGTGTGCTAAAATTGGTTTGTATCCCTTCGATTGCATGGCAAAAACGCAGTTGTCTAAATTTGCTGGTTCTGCAAAGAATGGTAATTCAAATAGCACATAATTATCTCCAAAAGTGAGTAATTGTTTGTTGTTGATTTTCTCTTCTAACTCAGTATCTACGTTGTACTCAGCAGCAGCAGAAATAGTAATGTTTGAATTATTTTCCTTTATAGCAGCTCTAACTTTTTCTAATCCTGACAAAATAATTTCGGGCGTGTTTCTATAAAAATCTGCCATTACGTGTGGTGTGGTAATGATGTTTTTATAACCCAAATTTTTCAATTCGGAAATGAGTTGTAAAGAATCTTCAATAGTTTTTGCGCCATCATCAATACCTGGAATAAAGTGGGAATGCACATCCGTTCCAAGGATAGATAAATCCAGAGGTTCTAGAAGTGTTTCTTTTTTCTTAAAGAATGAAAATAATCCCATTTATCGTTTTTCGTATTGTTGTTCGTAGTATTCTTTATAGTTTCCAGAGGTAATGTTGTTGAGCCATTCTTCATTGTTTAAGTACCATTCAACGGTTTTTTCTAGACCTATTTCAAAGGTGATGGAAGGTGTCCAACCCAATTCGTTTTTAATTTTTGAGGCATCAATGGCATAGCGCAAATCGTGTCCTGCACGGTCTTTTACGTAGGTAATTAGTTTAGTAGATTCACCTTCAGAACGACCTAATTTTTTATCCATAATGTTGCACAACAAATGAACTAAGTCGATATTTTTCCATTCGTTGTGGCCCCCAATATTATAAGTTTCGCCAACTTTTCCTTTATGAAAAATCACATCAATGGCTCGAGCATGATCTTCTACCCACAACCAATCTCTCACGTTTTCGCCTTTACCATAAACAGGCAATGGCTTATTGTTTTTGATGTTGTGAATCATGAGTGGAATTAACTTTTCTGGAAAATG
>CAYVVI010000201.1:0-2853 GCA_964455265.1 uncultured Flavobacteriales bacterium
CATATCGGAGGCCTAACAATACTTGTAGCTTGTTCCATTTCATTAAATGTTGTGCATAAGCACCCATATTTGAATAATTACCTTCCCAATATGACCAATCATCATAAATAGGGGTGTACTTGCTTACGTCCCTGTGATTAAACACTGGATTTGTTAAACTAAATCCACCTACTGTACTTTCATCTGCCCACCATTCTGTTGAAAATGTTTTAGACAAAATATAGTCAAAACCTCCCATTAACTGATGTTCAATTTTACCTGTTTTAAATTTAGATGTCAGATAAACCGTTAAGTTGTCAGTAGATTCTTGATAGATTCTATCTGTATAATATAAGCCAATAGAATCATTTGTTACATAACCATTAAATCCGTGTTCTTTCAATCTTCCATCATTTGTAAACTTCATATAAGAAGCATTGATAGAAATATTTTTTGTAATTTCTCTATTTATTGAAAGGATACCATAAAGAGTTTTATTGCTCATTAAATCTCCTGGTTGCGTTAAATTGAAATTAATAGGTGTGCTTAAAAGATTTTCGTCATCTTTAAAAGTAGGTCTTCCTCTATCCAAGACCGAATTATTGTCGGTATAACTTAATTCAAAATTTATCCTTGTTTTGTCGTCCGGTAAAAATGTAATGGTGGGAGCAAGTGCTAAAGTATTAAAATTCACTCTGTCCCTATGCGAACCTGCATTTTCATAACCAAGATTTAAACGATATAATAAATTTCCTTTTTCATTTAGCGATCCAGTAAAATCAGCTGTAGTTCTTAATGTTCCAAAACTACCTGTTGTAAAATCAATTGCTGCTTGTTGTTCTCTTAATGGTTTTTTAGTTACCATATTGATAGTTCCACCCGGATTACTATTTCCAAATAAAGCAGAAGAAGGACCCTTTAAAAATTCAACTCTTTCAATATTTACTAATAAAGGAGAACTCCAAAAATTAGGGGTCATTCGCATACCGTTAATTAAACGATACTCACTATTTCTAAATCCACGCATTGTAATGTCATCATAAGTAGAAAATTGATTTACACCAGCAGCTAATTTCGCCACATCATTTAAACGATATGCTTGTTGGTCTTTAATAACCTCTTTAGTAACTGTGGAAATGCTTTGAGGAATATCAACCGATTTCATCTCCATTTTTGTTGCAGCAAAACTGTAGTCACTTTTGTAATCCGTTTCTTTCCTACCAATGATTTCAACACTTTGTAGCTCTTTACTTTGTTGTTCAATTTCAAAATCAACAACTAAAATTTCACCATCTTTTACTGTTACCGTTTTCTCAACAGATTTAGTGCCAACATAGCTAGTAATTAAGGTTTGTTCACCTACTGGAGCATTTTGAATAATAAATTCACCTAAGGTATTGGTGGTAGCACCTTTTGTCGTTCCTTTAACTGTTACATTCACATACTCTGCGGGCTTGCCGTCTGATGTAGTTACTGTTCCTTTAATTGTTCCCTTTTGTGCCCACAGCCCAACGCTTAAAAATACAGTTGCAATAACTGCCATTACTTTTGTTTTCATACTTATATTTTAACTTACTTTTTTTAGATTGATTTATTTTTTCACGGTGTGTCTATCCACAATTTGTTTTATCGCAGCAACGACTTCTTTTGAGTTGTAGTTAGAAGCAGTTTCATAGGTATCTCCCAACTCGAATAATTCCATAAACAACAATTTTTCATCTACACGTATTTGAAGTTTAAGTGTTGGGTTTTTTGCATACACTTCATCCCATACTTTGCGCACATCTGCCCAATATTTTTCGTTGGCATTCCACCAATCAATAGCCGGTTGGCAGTTGTAATTTCCTGCAGAAAAACGCTCTGTCCCTTTTTCCCAACAAATGAGTTTATCCATTCCGTTTTCACGTACAATTTTTTCATTGTCTTGCTCATATACCCAACCATCTTTTAAAATTTCGTAGTGGCTGTGGCGTTTTAACACGTTATAATCTTTACGTGTAGTAAATTCTCTTCTTGGTAGTGGCGAATCGCACACCGATTGCCAAAAATGTCTGCCATCTACATGGTTCCATGTTCCGTAACTTTCGTAGCGCGGACTGTCATCTACCTGAAATACTTTTTGTGTCCACGTACCTCTGGCTTGTTCTGAATTGAGTTTTGTTTTTCTCCATTCGCTGTCTTTATAAAAAGAAAGTAGCTCAGTATTTTCATACAACCAATCTTGTCGCCAATGTTTAATAATCATCGTGTCATTAGCAATCAAAAGATGTTGCAGAGAAATTTTTCTGTCGGTTTCTTCTATTACAAACACATATTCAATCCCCCACGAATGGTGTGAATGATGCTGTTTGTAGGCTGTGTCGGGCGAGAATGTTTCGGCAAAATCGAACTTTACTTTGTAGCAGCCAACCATTGATTTGATGGCTTCTTTATCTAATTGTAATTTTGTTTTTTGAGAAAAAACAACTCCCGTAAGCAGGGAGAAAAAAACGAATGCGATTATCTTTTTCATAATGTAGCGGATTTAAAATTTCCGCCACAAAACTCTTATTTAGAATTATTCTACACAATACCCTTTTTAAGGTATTTTTTGGTAAATGATTTTGGCAGGAGGATAAAAAGCTAAATACCTTTAAGACTCTACCGACTTAATCGCAGTATAAATTCTGGTCATGTTTGTATCAGAACTCATACTAAGTGCTTGAATTAATTTTTTAAGACGGTAGTCGTTTAGCTTTTCTAATTGCTCGTCTTTTTGTGTTTTAGCGGTTGGTTTTTTGGCAGCCATAATAAAAGATTTTTGAATAACTAATTTTTTTGTAAAGGTGAGTCATCAAAACAAAAATGTCAATACCCGATTAATGGTATTCTTCG
>CAYVVI010000202.1:0-2842 GCA_964455265.1 uncultured Flavobacteriales bacterium
TTTTACCACTTATTTAGTAAGTGTTAAAAAAAACCTCGCTAGCAGAGGTGATTTTTATTTGATAATTATTTTTTTAAAAATTTTTCTAATCAATATAGGGTTGTTTGGGTCTATTAAATCTCTGTGAAGACTAATTGCACTTTCATCTGCTGTATAATGAGCATTAACTATAATCTCTATATCTCCTTTTTTAAATTTATCATAACAATAAATATTCTTGTTAGGATTAGAATTATTTACAATGCTATCCTTTATACCATTACTGTTTTCAAAGAATATTTTGGTTAAGACTAAATTAGCCCCAAAAACATTAGAAACATAAATGTGAAGACAATTGTTATTCTGTTGAATATCGGAAAAAAAACTTTTAGTAGTGTCAATTTCCTTATTATTTCCATAAAAAAATTCCTCGTTAACAATCCACTCATTGAATTCTTTAGAGTGATGTTCTATAACAAACCCTATTTCATTTTCAAGCGTATCATAAATATATTTTTTTCCAGTATAGCTACCATTAACATAAACTGAACCCGAAGTCTTTACTCCATTTTGATAAAAATATTGTATACTGTCTTTTTTACCATTTTTCAAAAAATAGCTCTCAATAAGATTTCCATTATTATCTCTTACTTCAACTAAATCATAATTATCATCACAAGAGATAAAGAGAAATATTAAAATTGTCAAAAATGGAAGTATAATGTTTGTTTTCATCAACCCAAATATACAGAAAAGATTTTTGTAGTGTTTAATTTTCCTCCCTCTTTATCTCCCTCCATAGGGAGAAACACTTTTCAAAACGACTTTCAGACTTTATAGACTTTTAGACCTTTGACTCTAACGATACTTCGTAAAAATCTCGTTTGCCATGCGCATGGATTCTTTAAGCGCGTCTTGGTTAAGTCCTAAATCGATATTTTTGGAAGAAAAATAGCTAATCATATTTTCGGTTGGCATGTTACCCGTGAGTTCATCTTTTGCCATAGGGCAACCGCCAAAGCCCATGAGAGCTCCATCAAACCTGCGGCAACCATTTTCGTAGGCGGCTTCTACTTTTTCTAACCAAGTGGAGGGTGTGGTATGCAAATGCGCACCAATTTCTACTTTAGGAAATTCAGGAATTACTTTAGAAAACAAATACGATATAGATGCTTTATTAGACGAGCCAATGGTATCTGACAATGACAACACGTCAATATCAAAACGCTCTATCAAGCGCTCTACCCAATGGGCTACAATATACGGACTCCAATCTTCATCGTACGGATTTCCAAACGCCATGGAGATATACACCACCAGTTTTTTATCTTTCTTTTTTACCAAGTTGGAAATGTTTCCTAAACGCTCAATAGAATCTTTTATGTTGCTGTTGATGTTGCGCTTTAAAAACTCTTCGGAAATAGAAAACGGAAAGCCAATAAAACTAATCTCATCGTGTTGTAAGGCATCTTCTGTACCACGCTCATTGCCTACAATAGAAAGCAATTTAGTGTTAGAATTACTTAAGTCTAATTTCTCTAAAACTTTAGTAGTATCGCTAAGTTGAGGAATGGCTTTAGAAGACACAAAACTTCCAAAATCAATGGTGTCAAAACCAACTTTTAGTAATTGATTGATATAAGCGATTTTTGTTTCGGTAGGAATAAATTCATGCAAACCTTGCATGGCATCACGCGGACATTCAACTAACTTCATGCTGACCTCCTTTTTAAAATGGCGTTATTGATTTGCTTTACCAACGCAGGGCCTTCGTATATAAACCCTGTGTACACTTGTACTAACGATGCACCTGCATCTAATTTTTCTAGAGCATCTTCTGCGCTGTGTATACCTCCTACTCCAATTATCGGAAATGCTACGTTAGATTTTTGGTGCAGATATCTTATTGCTTCGGTAGATTTATTTTTGATGGGCTTACCGCTTAAACCACCGTTGGCAATGGCTTCTAACTCCTCTTTTGATGTTTGCAAATTTTCTCTTGTTATAGAGGTATTAGAGGCAACTACACCATCAATTTTAGTTGTAGCGATAATTTCTATCACTTCATCTAATTGTATTTCATTTAAGTCAGGAGCAATTTTTAATAATATTGGTTTGGGTTTAGCATACGTAGCATTGATGCGCTTTAGCTCTGCCAATAAATCCATTAAAAAATCTTTGCTTTGAAGTTTTTCAATTTTGCCAATATTGGGGCAACTTACATTTACTACAAAATAATCTACCACATCGTGTAATGCTTTAAAATTATAGATATAATCTTGCTTGGCGTACTCATCAGTAGTGGCGGTATTTTTACCAATATTACCTCCTATTACACTATTTGTATGTCTATTTTTTAAACGTGCAATGGCATCATCTACTCCCCTATTGTTAAAACCCATGCGGTTGATTAGGGCTTGGTCTTTCTTTAATCGAAATAAGCGCTTTTTAGGATTGCCCGCTTGAGGTTTTGGTGTAAGTGTACCTACTTCAATAAAGCCGAAACCAAAATTGGAAAGTTCGTTATACAACAAAGCGTCTTTATCGAAACCAGCTGCTAGTCCAACAGGTGAAGGAAACGTTAGTCCGAATAGTTTTGTTTCTAAACGCTTGTCATTAACTCTATAACACGATTTTACAATCGCAGCTACACCAGGAATATTCAGCGTAAATTTTAATAATCGAAAGGTAAAATGGTGAACGCGCTCAGGGTCGAACAAGAAAAGTATGGGACGTATAAGTAGCTTGTACATAACTTGCCACAAAGATACGGCTAATTTTTAATCACTTTTTGAGTTGTAATTAATTTCTCTCCTTGTGTGATTTTTGCGGTATAAATTCCTGCTGGCATATCCATTGGTAG
>CAYVVI010000203.1:0-2829 GCA_964455265.1 uncultured Flavobacteriales bacterium
AGTTGAACCAGTTGAAACGTCTCACTTTATAAGGACAGTTGTTAGCACAGTATCTAGTACCAATACATCTGTTGTAAGTCATTTGGTTTAAGCCTTCGTTGCTGTGTGTTGTAGCAGCTACCGGACATACTGTTTCGCAAGGTGCGTGGTTACAATGCTGACACATCATTGGCATAAATACTACTTCAGGATTTTCTGAAGCAATTTCCATTTTTCTGTACATGGAGATGGTGCCCATGTCACCAGCATTTTCTTTAGTTGTATCACTTGAGAAATAACGGTCTAATCTCAACCAATGCATTTCTCTTGAACGTCTTACTTCGTCTTTACCTACAACTGGTACGTTGTTTTCTACTTGACATGCAATTAAACATGTACCGCAACCGTTACATAGGTTTAAGTCAACAGCCATACCCCAACGATGACCAACAACTTCAACAGGATGCTCATTCCATAGATTCACCTCAGAAATTGGTTTATCTACCGTAGTACCGTTCTCGTGAATTGGTAATGTATGTGGTTTGTTATAAGACTCTTTATTATCGAATAGATAAGTAGCTAAGTTCGTTTCTCTCACTACAGATGTTCTACCCATAATGGTGTGGTGCGTTTGTGTGCAAGCTAACACATAGGTTTCGTTTGTGCCTTCAACGGTAGCTTCACCATGGTATGCAATGTTGCCATTTTTAAAGCTTGTAAGCTTGTAGGCGTTAGCACCAATTGGCGTTAGCGTATCACCATATCCACCATATTCACCTGTTTGGAATGCAGCTTTACCAATGTTTTCACCATTTTCAGCTCTACCATAACCAAGGGCAATGCCTATGGTTCCTTTAGCTTGGCCTGGAAGTGGATATATTGGAAGGGTTAATTCAACTCCGTTTACGGTAACTTTAGCCACACGCGCAGGAGATTGCTCACCAATGTATAGGTCTGCCATGTCGTTTATTCCAAACATTTCTGCTGTGTCTGACATAGACATGGTAATATAGTTATCCCAAGTTACTTTAGTAATTGGGTCTGGCATTTCTTGTAACCATGGGTTGGCTGCTTGATTACCATTACCAATTGCAGGAGTTTGGTAAGTTACATACTCCCACTCTGCTCCTTTAGCCGATTTTACTTTAGAAATAGCTGACGCTTTATCACCATTAAATGTAACTGCTGTTGCTGGCATTGGTTCCATAGTGGCATAGCCATTATGAACACTCGTGTGCCAATAATCAGAGAATACAGTGAATTCTTTTTGTGTTGGGAATCCATTTGTTTCCCAATTAGCTTTGATATAATCGTGATATAAAGTATTGTCTTTTGAAGATGGTCTTGCTGCTTTACCTGCCCATACTAAGATTGATTCTTGCATTTGACGGGTATCGAATAGCGGACGAATAACTGGCTGCGCTACTGCGTAGTGACCTACAACAGGATTAAAGTCGTTCCATGATTCAAACGCATGATTCTCTGCGCACACTACTTTACACTTAGAAGCGGTTTCATCAGCGTATTCAGAGAATGCTACTGTTAAACCAACTTTTGATAGTGCTTCAGCAAAAACAGCTCCATTTGGCAACGTGTATACAGGATTTACTCCGTACATTAACAATGCGCCCACTTTACCAGCTTCTACGTCTTTTACTAATTGCTCAACTTGTGCATCATCTGCTTTTGCTAAGTTGATGTTGTTGTCAAGATCGATGGTAGTGCCGTAGCTTGATAAGTTCGCATTGATAGCGTTTACAATCGTTTGAACGTTTTCGCAATTTACACCAGCAACTACTAACGATTTATTCTTAGTAGATTTTAATGCTTTTACTGCTTTATCAATAGTGTCATCAGCTCCTTCAATAGAGATAGATGACTTACCTTCTAACTTTTCTAAAATAGCAGCTGCAACTTTACCTAAATCAGTTGGCTTAACTGCCGAACGGAAGTCTGCATTAGCACCGGTTACAGTCATTACTGTTTCAAACTGGAAGTGCTTAGACATAGATCCATTTTCTGGATTTCTGCCTTCTGCATAATCTACCGCATACTGCGTACTCATTAACCAGTTACTTAAAAAGTCTGCACCAATAGATACTATGGTTTCTGCTTTAGCAAAATTGTATGCTGGAATTACTGCTTTACCAAATGATGATAGATTCGCTTTGCGAATAGCCGAATATGAAATCGCATCGTAAGTTATGTGCTTTATGTCTGCAGTTTCACCTCCAAATGCTGCGATAAAATCAGCAACAGCTGTTTCGGTTGAAGGCGACATAATGGTATTAGTCATTAAACGGATTGCTTTACCAGAGGCAGCTATCTTGGTTAATTCTGCTTTAACAGTAGCGTCAACATCTTCCCATGTTGCGGCATTGCCATCAATCATAGGTTGTCTTAATCGTGCGCTATTATATAATGACAATACAGATGCAGAAATACGTGGGTTTATCCCGCCTTTATTTACTCCTCTGTCTTTGTTTCCTTTAATATAGATAGGACGACCTTCTCTGGTTTTTACTAAAATAGCTGCATAGTCATTACCATCATAATATGAGCTAGCATACCAATTGGCAACACCTGGTGTGATATCTTCAGGTTTGTTAGCGTATGGTATTGCCTTAATTACAGGCGATTCGCATGAAGCTAATGAAGCTGCTGCTACGCTGAAACCTAAAAACTTTAAAAAGTCTCTACGTCCAGTTGTATAATCAGCGATGTTGCTATCTCCCAAGAAAACATCAACGGGGACTTCTTGCGCAAATTCGTTGTCTCTTTTATTTAAAAACTCGGGTGTTTCTAGTTTTTCTTCAACACCTTTCCAATATGATTTTGTTGTTCCCATGT
>CAYVVI010000204.1:0-2820 GCA_964455265.1 uncultured Flavobacteriales bacterium
CGGCACTCGCCTCGCTCAAAGATCTGTCGGTCTCCGACAAGTTCAAGAACGAGGAGGTTGCCAGCAACTACGGCTACCTCTCTGGCTACAAGCCCAAGGGAATCACCGATCAGACCAACCGTCTGCGCGAGCTGTTCCCCGGCATCGGCTTCGCCGATGAGAAGATTGCCGAAGGTGAGCTTCCCAAGCACGCCGAAGGATGGTTCGCCATCCCGAAGTGGCAGACGGTCACCCCCACCTACGGTGAAGCGGTCGAAAAGGTGCTCGCCATGATCAAGAAGACCCGCAACGGCAAGTTCCACAACTACCGTGAAGGTCAGCTCGGTCCCGACAGGCTCCGCCAGTCGGAAAAGTCGGCGAACGTGTTCCAGAAGCTCGGCGACGAGCAGAAGGATCACGACATCCTCGTCGTACCCGCACAGTTCGGCATCCACCATCGTGGTCGCTCGGTTCGCCGTGCACGCGAGGTGTTTGCAGGAAACGAGTCGGGTCTCGGGACTTTCGCCATCGGGATCATGCTCCTGACGCATCCGGAACGGCTCCAGCACTATGACGATCTCTGGATCGACTGCGCTGGCGACGAATACGCTCCGGGCGCTGATGGCGACTTCTCGAGCGCCCCGATCTTCTGCTTCGGCGACGGTCGGGTCAGGTTCGGCGGCAGCTGGGTCGGCCGTGCCGCTGCCCGCTGCGGGTCTGCCTCGGCTTTCGTTCCGCAGAAGTGATCCTCGTGCCTTGAATTCTTGAGTCTTTTGAATCCTTTCTTTTGATTCTTGAATTCGCGGCAAAAATTTTCAGGGTTATCCACAGCGTGGGTAACCCTGATTTCTTTTTATATGGAAATTAGACAACTTTTTTATTATACTTACTCCTGAGTCTAGGCTCATGCACGGCCGTTCACGGATTGCCGTCGCCGAACTCTTTCTCTTTAGAGAAACCGACCAGAGTCCTGTGGATTACGGTTCACAGGAGCGTGTCGCGATAAGGAGATACTGCTTGCTTGTGTTCAAGACGAGCCATTAAGCCTATTAGGCGGGTGTCGTCGGATTAAATTCAGGAGCGAGATCGTGCCTTATTTCCAGTAAGGAATACTTTCAAGCTTCGGTGACACGGATGGACACGAGCAATTATCCGGACGCTGATGGCGACTTCTCGAACGCCCCGATCTTCAACTTCAACGACGGTCAGGTCAAGTTCGACGACAACTGGGTCGACAATGCCAATGCCAACTACGGGTCTGCCTCGGCTTTCGTTCCGAAGTCTCTCCAGATCAGAAAAGGTGTCCTTACGGACACCTTTTGCGTTATTTGGTCGAACTTGAGCGGATCCAACCGCCGAGCATTCTCCCGATTTCGTCGATCATCTCCTGAAGAACAGTGTATTTCTTCGTATCGAGCGACTTGGTTTCTTTCATCAGGCGAACGAAGAAGCGAGGGGTGTTGAGCTTCACACTCGCTTTTTCGAGCGTGACCACTTTGTTGCTTCTCGTGTATCCAGCTTCAAGAAAAAACTCCATCATGTCGACGATGAGATTCTCACTCCGTTCATACACGGTAAATCGTTCCGACTTCGGAATAATCTTGCGATAGTCGTGGAATACCTTGTACAGCTCATACGACTTTTTCAGGATTGGTATGTCTATGTCATTCATTGTCTATGAAGATTCACAAAAACCTTTTTAATCAAATAATTAATCCCGAAAACCTCTTTCGTTCGTGGGACGAGTTCAAAAGAGGTAAGGGCAAAAAGGCGGACGTACTTGAGTTCGAGAAAGACCTTGAACAGCACGTCTTCCAGTTGCATCGGGAACTTCGGAGCAAAACGTATCGACACAGCCATTATGTTGGCTTCCGTATTTGCGATCCGAAGCTTCGCAATATTCACAAAGCGACCGTTCGCGATCGTGTTCTTCACCATGCAATATTCAACATTTTGAACAGAGTTTTTGAACCAACTTTTATTCCAACTTCTTTCTCGTGCAGGATTGGAAAAGGCACACATAAAGGAGTACAAAGTGTCTCCAACATGCTTCGCAAAGAAAGTGAAAATGACACTAAGCATTGCTATGCCCTGAAGTGCGACATTAAGAAATTCTTTGACACCGTTGACCACACCATATTGCGAGACATTCTTAAAAAGAAAATTGCAGATCCAGACACACTCTGGCTTCTTGAGGAAGTTATCGAGGGTTTCGTGAGCGAGTACTCCGATCTCTTTACTCGCAAAGGAATACCTATCGGAAATCTCACTTCTCAGCTTCTTGCTAACGTGTACATGAATGAGTTCGACCAATTTATGAAAAAAGAAATGGGCGTAACTCACTATGCTAGATATACCGATGACTTTGTTATTGTGTCGAGAGACAAGGCTTACTTGCAGTCGCTGGTACCACACATAGAAAAATTCCTGCACGACAGACTTGCACTTGCCCTGCACCCAGAAAAAGTCTTTATCGCAAAGTACACCCAAGGCATCGACTTCTTGGGATATGTTATTTTTCCGAATCACAGGCTCCTCCGAAAGCGTACGGAAAAGCGCGTGGTGAGGAAACTGAAATATCGTGTTGGCTTGCATAAACATGGGGCGATTTCAAAAGAAAGTCTTGAACAGACCATGCATTCCTACATGGGAATCCTTTCCCATGCGAATACTTATCGCATGAGTCAGGAATTACAGAATCAATACTGGTTCTGGCTGAGTGAATAAAACAAAATCCTCGCATGCCGACTCGACACAAAAGGTCGAATCCTCATGCGAGGAATCTCTTTTGGACGGCTTTTCGACCATATCTCTTTCGAGGGTTAGGTCTTCGGATTTTGT
>CAYVVI010000205.1:0-2819 GCA_964455265.1 uncultured Flavobacteriales bacterium
CACAAATTTACGATAAAAAAGTTCACATGGCTTTAATAAAATCTGTAAGGGGCTTCACGCCTAAAATGGGCATCAACTGCTTTATGGCAGAAACCGCCACCGTTATCGGAAATGTAGAAATGGGCGATGATTGCAGCGTTTGGTTTAATGCTGTGGTGCGTGGAGATGTACATTTTATTAAAATGGGTAACAAGGTTAATGTGCAAGACAATGCGGTTATTCACTGTACCTACGAAAAATCACCAACTACTATTGGCAATAACGTATCAATTGGTCACAATGCTATTGTGCACGGCTGCACCGTAAAAGACAACGTACTTATTGGTATGGGAGCTATTGTGATGGACGATGTAGTGATTGAACCCAACAGTATAGTAGCCGCAGGTGCGGTAGTATTGCAAGGCACACACATTGAGTCGGGCTCAATTTATGCTGGAATTCCTGCAAAAAAAGTAAAAGAAGTAAGCAAAGAATTATTTGAAGGTGAAATAAACCGCATAGCCAATAACTACATTAAGTACGCTAGTTGGTTCAAGGAAGAATGAAGAATGAAGAATGAAGAATGAAGAATGAAGAATGAATAGTGAAAAATGAAAAACTAATAACGTATAACTATTAATTTATAACCAAAAAACTAAACACCGAACACCAAATACCAATGGAGTACAATCTAGAAGAAGAACGCAAACAAATTCTTAATGCTTATCGAAGTTTGGTGCGCTCTATAAGTGCGCAAAAAAGCAAGGAAGATTTGGCTATGTTGCGTAAAGCATTTGACTTGGCAGTGGATGCACACCAAGACATGCGCAGAAAATCTGGAGAACCGTATATCTTTCATCCTATTGCTGTGGCGCGTATTTGTGCCGAAGAAATGGGCTTGGGTGTTACCAGTATTATTTGCGCATTATTGCACGATACCGTTGAAGATACCGAAATCACACTAGAAGATGTAGAACGTTTATTTGGTAAAAAATTTAAAGATATTGTTGATGGACTAACCAAAATAAACGAGGTGTTTGACTACACCACATCCGACCAAGCAGAGAATTTTAGAAAGTTGCTTATTTCCATGACGGGTGATGTGCGTGTTATTCTTATTAAACTAGCCGACCGTCTACACAACATGCGCACTTTAGATTCTATGCGCAAAGACAAGCAGCTAAAAATTGCATCGGAAACATCTTTTTTATACGCGCCTCTTGCTCATCGTTTAGGGTTTTATAACATCAAATCCGAGTTAGAAGATTTAGCACTTAAATATACAGACCCTGAAACCTATTCAGAAATCTTAATCAAACTTGAAAAAGAGAAAGAGGTTCGTGAGCGATTTATTAGAAAGTTTAGTGCTCCCATAAAAAAAGAATTAGAGGCACAAGGATTTACTTTTGAAATAAAAGGTAGAACCAAATCTGTGTATAGCATTTGGAATAAGATTACCAAAAAGAACGTTCCTTTTGAAGAAATCTACGACCTCTTTGCTATTCGAATTATCATTGAATCAAAGCCAGAAAATGAAAAAGCAGACTGCTGGCGCGTGTATTCTATTGTAACCGATTTTTACAAACCAAGCCCTGAACGTTTGCGCGACTGGATTTCTAACCCTCGTCAAAATGGATACGAATCGTTACATACTACGGTAATGAGCCCAACTGGTACTTGGGTAGAAGTACAAATTCGTACAACAAGAATGGATGAAATTGCAGAAAAAGGTTTTGCTGCACATTGGAAATATAAAGAAGATTCGGGTAGAGAAAATATCTACGACCAATGGTTAAATAAAGTACGCGAATTACTAGACAATAAAGATTTAAACGCACTTGACTTTGTTGATGATTTTAAACTCAGTTTATACAACGAAGAAATTTTTGTATTTACACCAAAAGGAGAATTGAAAACATTGCCACTTGGTTCTACCGCCTTAGATTTTGCATTCGACATCCATACACGAATTGGTGAAACATGTATTGGCGCTAAAGTAAATCACAAATTAGTGCCATTAAGTCATCCTTTAAATAGTGGCGACCAAGTAGAAATAATTACTTCTGAAAAGCAAGCACCCAAAGAAGACTGGCTAAACTTTGTTTTTACGCCTAAGGCAAAACAACGTATAAAGCAAAGCTTACGCGAAACCAAAAAACGTATAGCTTCTGATGGTAAAGAAATACTTGAACGTAGATTAGCAAAATTCAAAGCAACTATTACAGACGAAAATTTAAAAGTGTTGTTAAAGTTTTACGACTACAATGATGCAACAGAACTGTACTACCAAATTGCCAAAGGGCGTGTTGACTTAAAACGCATTAAAGAAATTGCTGATAAAAACGGAAAACTAAAATACACATCGGTTACGGGTGCTATTAAGCAATCGTTTGAAAGCTTAATGAACACCTTTAAAACTAAGAAAGAAGACCTCATTTTAGGTGACGAAAGTACCGAGTTTGATTATAAACTTTCTCCCTGCTGTAACCCAATTCCTGGTGATGATGTGTTTGGATTTTTAACCATAAACGATGGCATAAAAATTCACCGCACCAACTGCCCCAATGCCGAAGAACTGAGAGCCAACTATGCGTACAGAATTATAAAAGCCAAATGGAAAAGTCAGAAAATACGTGAGTTTTTGGCAACTGTGCGCTTTGAAGGTATTGATGATATTGGTTTAGTCCATAACGTTACCACCATCATTTCACAAGACTTAAACGTAAACATGAAGTCCATCAGCTTTGAATCGAACGATGGGGTTTTTGAAGGAAAAATTACAATGTACGTTACCGACACCAAACACTTAAACGATCTTGTTGTAAAACTGAAAAAAGTAA
>CAYVVI010000206.1:0-2815 GCA_964455265.1 uncultured Flavobacteriales bacterium
ATTACATAATAATCATCAAAAGGATATTGGCATGTACCTAACATCAGAAAAAAAACAAGAGCTGTTTAAAGCACACGGTGGCAGCGAAAAAAACACCGGTAAAGCAGAAAGCCAAATTGCGCTTTTCTCATTTAGAATTAACCATTTAACTGAGCACTTAAAGAAAAACCATAAAGATACTGGTACGCAGAGATCTTTAATTAAATTGGTTGGTCAAAGAAGAAAACAACTAGACTATCTTAAGAATACAGATATCGAAAGATATAGAGCTATAGTTAAAGAACTAGGATTAAGAAGATAATCTTATTTCGAAACATTTTTACGGAGGGGGCAATTGGATAATATCTAATTGCCTTTTCTTTTACTAAAAAACAAATAACACAAAATAAACAACCGAAGCGATGAAAGAAACCCCGCTTCAAAAACAAAAAACAAATGAATGTAATTAACAAAAGTATCGATTTAGGAAACGGAAAATTAGTTTCTATCGAAACAGGAAAACTGGCTAAACAAGCCGATGGTTCTGTAGTTTTACGCTGCGGAAACACTATGATTTTGGCTACAGTTGTAGCTGCTAAAGACGCTAAAGATGGCGTTGACTTCTTACCTCTTACGGTTGATTACCGTGAAAAATTCTCTGCCAACGGTCGTATTCCAGGTGGATATTTAAAAAGAGAAGGACGTCCAAGTGACGATGAAGTTCTTGTAATGCGTTTAGTAGACAGAGCTTTACGTCCTTTATTTCCAGATGACTATCATGCTGAAGTTCAATTAATGCTTCAACTAATAGCTTACGATGGTATTAACCAACCAGACTCTTTGGTAGGCCTAGCTGCATCTGCTGCTATTGCCGTTTCAGATATTCCGTTTAACGGACCAATGTCTGAGGTACGTATCGGTCGTGTAAATGGTCAGTGGATCATTAACCCAACCATTCAAGAAATGGAAGTTTCTGATGTGGATGTAATGATTGCTGGAACTTCTAAAGATGTAGTAATGTTAGAAGGTGAAATGCATGAAATCTCAGAAGCCGAAATGGTAGAGATTATCAAAATAGCTCACGAATCCATCAGAAAACAATGCGCTTTTCAATTAGAAATTGCATCTCAAATAGAAAAATCGAAAGTAAAACGTGAATATTCTCACGAAACGCATAATGAAGACATAAAAGCTAAAGTTCACGAATTTGCATTTGAAAAATGTAAAGAAGTAGCTCGAATGGGCTTAGCGTCTAAAGAAAAACGTAGCGAATTATTCGATGCTATCAAAGAAGAATTCAAAGCACAATTAAGCGAAGAAGAATTAGCTGAAGTAGAAGGATTTATTGGTGTATATTTTTCAAAAACCAAAAAAGAAGCCGTACGCAGAGTAATGCTTGATGAAAGAAAACGCTTAGATGGTAGAGGCATGGGAGACATCCGACCTATTTGGAGTGAGATTGATTACATCCCAACGGCTCACGGTTCAGCAATCTTTACACGTGGCGAAACGCAATCACTTACCACGCTTACATTAGGCGGAAAATTAGATGAGCAAATGATTGACAATGCTGCTGGTAAACGTTACGACACCTTTTTGTTGCACTATAACTTCCCTCCTTTCTCAACTGGAGAAGCAAAAGCTATTAGAGGCGTATCTAGAAGAGAAATTGGACACGGCAACCTTGCCTTAAGAGCGCTTAAAAATATGGTGCCTAAGGGCGATGAAAATCCTTACACCATTCGTATTGTTTCTGATATTTTAGAATCAAATGGTTCATCATCAATGGCAACTGTATGCGCTGGAACACTAGCTCTACTTGATGGTGGTATCAAAATGAAACGCCCAGTATCGGGTATTGCAATGGGTTTAATTACCGATAGCGAAGGCAAATACGCCATTTTATCAGATATTTTAGGTGATGAAGACCACCTTGGTGACATGGACTTTAAAGTATGTGGTACCGAAAAAGGTATTACCGCTTGCCAAATGGACATCAAAGTAGATGGCTTATCGTTTGAAGTGCTTACCGAAGCATTAGAACAAGCAAAAAGAGGTCGTGCACACATTTTAGGTGAAATGATGAAAACCATTTCTGAAGCAAAACCAGACCTAAAACCACATGCGCCACGCATTGAAGCGTTTTCTGTGCCTAATGATACTATTGGTGCCATTATAGGCCCTGGTGGTAAAATCATTCAAGGCATTCAAAAAGAAACAGGCGCTACCATTACTATTGAGGAAAAAGAAAATGGAGAAGGTTATGTTCAAATTATGGCAAACGATGGTAATAGTATGGCTGAAGCTGTAAGAAGAATAAAACAAATTGCCTTCCCTCCTCAAGCAGAAGTTGGTGAGATTTATGAAGGAAAAGTGAAATCAATCCAAAGCTATGGCGCGTTTGTTGAAATTGTTCCAGGTACAGATGGCTTGCTACATATTTCAGAAATTGTTTGGGGTCGTCTAGAAAAAGTAGAAGACGCCTTAAAAGAAGGAGAAATTGTTAAATTTAAAGTTGTTGGAAAAGATCCTAAGACCAACAAGTTTAAACTTTCTAGAAAGATTCTTCTTCCTAAACCCGAAGTTGAAGAAACAAAATAACAAAAAGCCCCTCCGCAAAGGGGCTTTTTATTTTATTAAGTAATTCATAAATAAAAAATCCAATAACAAAAGCATTAACATTTCCGAAGCTTTTATAACTTAGTGGCGAAATAATTAAAAACAAACTAAAAACACAATAAAATGAAAGTAACCGTTGTAGGAGCAGGAGCAGTAGGCGCTAGTTGTGCCGAGTATATTGCCATTAAAAATTTCGCTTCAGAAGTTGTATTAGTGG
>CAYVVI010000207.1:0-2779 GCA_964455265.1 uncultured Flavobacteriales bacterium
GTGTTTTTTCCATAGCCAATTTGATGTATGTCTTCAGCTATAGCATTCAATACTTCATCCGATTTATTTATAAAGATGTGTTTTTGGTGAATTTTAATATAATCGTACAATTCTTTTTTGCCTTTTTTTACACCTTCTTCTCCGCCAAATCCCTCAAGGTGTGCTTTACCAATGTTGGTGATGACACCAAAATCTGGTTGAGAAATGGTGCATAAAAATGCAATTTCCTTTTGATGATTGGCGCCCATCTCTATAATGGCAATTTCATGTTTTTGATTAATAGACAATATGGAAAGCGGCACACCAATGTGATTGTTTAGGTTTCCTTTAGTTGCAAATACGCTAAATTTTTGTTTTAGTACAGATTGAATTAGCTCTTTGGTAGTAGTCTTTCCGTTGGAGCCAGTTAACCCGATTACAGGAATAGATAATTGCTTACGGTGATGTTTGGCCAATTCTTGAAGCGTGGTTAATACATCCTCTACTAGAATATGTGATGGGGTAGTGGCATATTCTTTTTCATCAACCACTACATATTTTGCTCCTTGATTTAAAGCATCATCGGCAAATTTATTACCGTTGAAGTTTTCGCCTTTTAGGGCAAAAAACAAACAATTTTGTGAAATCTGTCGAGTGTCTGTTGAAATACTTGAGCATTCTAGATATTTGGAATAGATTAAATCAATAGTCATAATGAAGCAAAAATAAAAAACCCCTCGCAACTTTGCGAAGGGTTTCTAGAATAGTATTTAACAAAATGATATTTACGGCATCATACCTTTAGGGCTACCAACTCTTGTCATGGCACATCTAAAGCCAATAGTAGAGGTTGATAAGTCTTCATCAAGGTATCTTCTAGCGCCAGGAGCCAACCAATATGCTCTATCTCTCCAAGAACCACCTTTATAAACACGACTCTTATCGCTAATCAAAGAGAACGCAACTGTTTGTTTAAGTTCTGGGTTTGGAAAGGCACCATACATAACTAGGTCTTGTCTTTGTGTAACAGGATCATCTGGTGTTGAATAATATACTGATGATTTGATATCACCATCTAAGAAGTCAATGTTGTCAGCAATTTTATAGTTGCGTCTTTTTAAGTTTTCTTCTTGATATACATCTCTCCATTTTAGGTTACCTGGTGTATTTAAAACAAATTCACTTAGGCCTTTTCTTAAAATAGGAGATACCTCTAAACGGTACTCGGCCATATCTGGATTTTGTTGAATTTGTGCATCAAAATCATCAAATACGTTGTCAAAAATTTCACGTACTCTTCTAGATGCTTCAACGTGTTGCTTTTTTCTTTGAAGTTCTAAAGCTTGATCTACCATTTGTTGAACTTGGTCTAAAAGAAGATTCTCTAAAGAGTCTAGTCTAGGAGCTCTTGTAGTTCTGAAATCTGCTAAATAAGCGTTTATTCCATCTATATCATACATGGTTTCGTCAAGTTTTTCATCTATTTGACCACCACTGTTCAATACTTTTGTTTGGAATACATTTCCTCTAAAAGGACGGAACTCATCATAATCTTCATTAGATAGTGGACGGTAAACATCCATAACCCATTCTGAAACGTTTCCTGCCATATTATATAAACCATAATCGTTAGGCCAGTAAGCATAAACTGGAGCCGTAACATCCGCATTATCGTTTAAGTTTCCAGCAACACCCATATAGTCACCTTTGCCTCTAACAAAGTTGGCCATTATTTGACCTTGGTATTTGTCTTCAGGGTTTCTTACCCAATGTCCATTCCAAGGATAAAGTTTCTTCTCTACGATGTTCTCGTTGTAGGTATTACCAATTAAACCTAATGCAGCAAATTCCCATTCAGCTTCTGTTGGTAGGCGGTAGCGAGGTAATAAAACCCCATCTTCCATACGAACTATACGAGTAGATAGTGTAGTTGCTTTAAGTCTTCCTTTTTTATCTCTAGTTCCTTTTGCTGGGTCTAAATCTACTATTTGCCCCATTGGGTTAAGTCCTAGTTCGTATTGGCCAGCCATATATGAATCTGTAGTGAACGGTTCATTTTGTTGGTCAGGGTTCAATACTAAAATACCTTCACGAATTAATATAAACTCATTTACACGGTCTGTTCTCCAAGCACAATAATCGTTGGCTTGTAGCCAGTTAACACCAACAACAGGATAGTCTCTATATGCAGGGTGTCTTAAGTAGTATTCTGTATAAGGTTCGTTGTAAGCCATTTTTTCTCTCCAAACTAATGTGTCTGGTAAAGCTCTTTTGGCAATTTGAGGAAAGTCTGTAAATGTTCTGTTCAACCAGTACAAGTACTCTAACCAATCGAAATTTGAAACTTCTGTTTCATCTATATAGAAAGAAGAAACAGTGGCATTGCGCGGTTGGTTATCCCAACTGTACATCACATTTTGCTCTGTTCTACCCATTGTGAATGTACCACCTTCTATAAGTACAAGACCTGGACCCGTTTCTTGTTCTACGAAAGGAGCTTTTTCAAAACCACCCCACATAGGTTGGTTAAATTGCCAGCTTGTTTTTTCCGAGTAATCTTGGTTACACGCTACTAAAAGTGCGGCTCCGCCCAAGAAGTAAGAAATTTTTACAAATTTTCTAAACATAGTTTTTTAACATTTTAAATGCTACCTAATAAGTACTAGGTATCAATTTGGTTACAAAAAAAACAAAAAAAATTGAATTTTCAACTTATTTCCGACACCTATTAACGAAAAAATATAAATAAAGTTACATTTTGTTGTTTGGCTAAGTAATAAATTAGAATTTCGCAAGTTAT
>CAYVVI010000208.1:0-2777 GCA_964455265.1 uncultured Flavobacteriales bacterium
ACTCCTCTATTTTACTTACCGCGCCATTGCTATGAAAATGCAGATGATTAAAAATACTGTAACTCATGTTTATATCCTCTGTTCTAAACGTAAGTTTACCATATAAATCAAACAATTCAATGGTTCTTTTTTCATCTTTCCACGGGTGAATTTTTACAGAAACTTTGCCATTGATGTAGTAATGAAATGTGGTGTCATTTTTTGGCTGTACAATAGGTGTTTCCTTTTTTATTATTGATGGCTGCACGATAGTCATAGTCTCATTTTTCGCAGAATCTTTTCTAACGATTGGATGAATAATTACTGTATCATTAATTGTAGAATCTTCTTTGTTCAATTCTTCACGCAGTGATTTTACTTCAACCAATAAACTATCCATGCTAGATTTTATGACAGAAAGTTCTTCGTCATTTTTTTTGTCAGAAGCACACGCCATAGTCAACACCGCAATAAGAGGCAAAAGGTATTTCATGTTGTTTGTTTTAACACTTATAAACATAATTCATGCCAACAAAAATCCCCTCTTTTGGAGGGGATTTGTAGATTATTTTTCTGGTGTGTTAGCAGGAACTTCCTTTTTTTCAATTTCTATATGCTTGTCGCGCATTGGTTTTGCATGTGGCTTACGTGCTTTTGGTGGATGAGCTTGTTTATTTTTTCTCATCTCTTCACGCTTTTCCATTTGCGCTATGCGCTTATCAGCTTCGGCACCTTTGTGCACTTCTTCAGAAACAACTTTACCATCTTGCATTTTTTTAATGGTGAGTACTTTTTCACCGTTCACTTCTTCAACTTTCACCTCTTTTTTTATTTCTTTCTTTACTTTGGCATCGGTTGTTTGTGCACTTACACTTCCGGAAATCATAACTCCTAGAGCAATCAATCCTAAATACATTACTTTTTTCATTGTTTTATGTTTTATAGTTTCTCAAAACAATATTACAACAATGCTGCCAAACTTTTTCTAAAGGAGTGTTAATTAGTGTTAATTAAATATTTAGCTATATCTTTGCCTCATAACTAAAAACAAACATTTATGAAAAGTACAATCCTAACATCAGTAATTACCGCCATCATTACCACAGTAGTTACTTGTTTTATCATGTGTCATTTTTGTGGTTCTTGTGGAGAAGGCAAATGCCATAAACCTAAAACTGAGTGTAGCAAAGATGCTAAATGCAAAAAAGGAGATAAATCTTGTAAGAAAGATTGTAAAAAAGCATGTTGTAAAAAAGACGCTGACTCTACTGCAATGATGTCTTCAGATTCTACTTCGGTAGATGCTCATGCTGGCCATGACCACGATCATGAAGGACACGCGCACTAATTTTATATTTTAATATCCATATTAAACCCCATTATCTGATGGGGTTTTTTCGTTTTTAATCTGGGGAATAAATATATTGAACGGAACTTGAAATTTATTTAAGTATCCTTTAGATAAATTAAATTTAGAAAGATTTATCACTAAATAAAGTATTATATATCCATAAACAATCACTGCATTTTGAAGCACTAAATTGGCATATTGCAAGTCTTCAGTAATGGCAACGTAAGCATATAAAAATCCTACAACGCCAAGTAAATTTCTAACCAATTGAAATTTTATTTCTTCGTTATTTACTTTAATATCTTCACTATATAAATTGGAGATGTTAATCAAATTATTTTTCATAGTAAACCAGATGTGTACTGTTATTAAGAAAAATAAAGTGGTTAGTCCGTTAAACTTTGAAACAACAGGATTCAGTAGCCAAAAATTGTAGAACCCATGAGAGGTAATCGCTATTAGAAAGAAAAATAATACGAATATAGGGTAGTAAATGCGTGGTTTGAAATATTTATAAAGTACCATTCCGTAGGCAATGGTAGAAGTAAACGTCATGTGCGCAACGGTTGAGTAAAATGTTCGAGCCAAAATAATTTCGATACCTCTGTTTTTTAAATAGAGTGCATTTTCTGCAAAGGCAAACCCAAGCGCAGAGATGGATGCGTACAAAATAAAGTCATAAGGTTCGTTGATTATTTTTTTACGCCAAAGAATAAATAGTACAGGTATAATTTTTACAGTTTCTTCAATTAGTCCGATGCCAAAAACACAGTATATAAAATCGTTTAGGGGGTTTCCGTTTAAAGAAAATCCTATTGAGCGAACAAATTTATAGAGAGGAAATGTTAAAAAAGTAAATGCTGTTCCTAACAGAAACGTTAAAACAATATGGTGAAATTTTTCTTTCTCATAGATGTCTAATTTCAAAATATGATCCATCCAAATTAGAGAGGTGATTAGTGCTAAAGCAACGCTCACTAGTAGGTTTATACTATCGTTGGTAATATCTATTTTAATATTTATAAACTCGGATACTGGAGTATAGTTAAGAATTAAAAAAGGAAGTAGAATAAAATAAATGCCTGCTAATAGATACTTAAATCTATTTTCTGAAAAGAAGAGGCGCTTATTTTTTAGTTCGTAAAATTCTTTGATGTTAACGGTAATCCAGCTTAGAATATAAAAGATAGATATGATGTTGAAGATAAAATGTATGAAGCTTTTACTTAGCACGAATCAATACAATTTTATTGGGTTCTATAGATATACGTTTCTCTTTATATAAGCCGCCTATTGCCTTTTTGAATGTTTTTTTACTCATGTTTAGCAACATCTCAATTTCTTCAGGACTTGATTTATCGCTTAATGGAAGCTCACCTCCGTGTTCTTCAAGTTTAGTAATTATAACATCGGTAGAATCTTCTACTTTATCGTATCCAAATTTTCT
>CAYVVI010000209.1:0-2754 GCA_964455265.1 uncultured Flavobacteriales bacterium
TAGGAGTTACTGGAGGTATTGGTAGCGGAAAAACTACGGTTTGCAAGCTATTTGAATCAAAAGGAATTCCTGTTTACAATTCGGATGAGCGCGCTAAACATATTTTGGCGCATCATCCTGAAGTAAAGCAACAACTGCTAAAGTTGTTTGGCGAGAAAATATTTACAGATCATCTTCCCGACCGAAAAAAAATTGCCGCAATAGTTTTTTCTGATAAAGAAAAACTAAAGTTGCTCAATGCTATTATTCATCCTAAAGTTAGGGAAGATTTTGAGCAATGGAAAAAGCAGCAAACGTCTAAAATTATCATTAAAGAAGCGGCTATTTTAATAGAAAGTGGTGCCTACAAACAAGTAGATAAAATTTTGGTGGTTACCGCACCTTTAGAGCAGCGCATACAACGTGTAATGCAACGCGATGGTGTATTGCGTCAAGAAATTTTAAATCGCTTAAGCAACCAGTTAGACGATAAATCTCGTCTTAAGTATGCACACTATTCCATTGATAATTCTGAAGGAAAAAATTTAGAATTGCAAGTGGATGAAGTTTTGAAGAAATTGTTGTAACCAAATCTTCACTTTAGAGTTATTAAGAAAAAAATAACTCTTATGAAACAGACCTTCTTTTTTATTTTCTCGCTTTTCACCTCTTGCCTTTTAGCGCAAAATACAGAGTATAACTATTATTATACTGATAATTATTTGGGTCAGTACGAACGCCTGTACGACACAGCATTTTTTAATTCTATAAAGCGAAATAGAATAAGCGAAATTCAATCGAAATATAGCAGCGATAAATATAAATCTAGCCAAATCATTACATTCGACTCATTAGCAAGACCTATACAAAACAAGCGCTCGTATGCTAAGCATAGTTATTCAAAACAATATTTTTATGATGAGAAACACTCCAATAAATTTTCTAAAATTTTTGAGTATGATAAACATCAAAAAGAGTTAAAAGTTAAATCATATAAGTATGATGATAATGGAAGAGATGTTTATTATGAATCTTACAGAAAAGGGAAGTTGATGAATAAGGTGCTAACGAGTTATAACGATGATGGAAGGGTGACCGAGCGAACGATTTATTACAAGCAAAAAACAACTCCTGCAACAAAATATACTTACAATTATTACGAAGACGGCAGTCAGAAAGAAACACGTTTTTATAAAAAAGGAAAACTAAAATATACATGGCACTATGATTGCGAACCTAAGGGAACTTTAGAAAAAGCAGCAAAAGATACCACCACTGTTTGTATAAAAAAAGAAGTAGATTCTTTAGGAAGAAAAATAACTTGGAGACAAGAAACAGATCCTAAAAACAAAGTAATTACAACGCGCTCCATTTATTTAGATGAGAAAGAGGTAAACCCTCAGGAAGTGTTGAAAACATATCTTAATGGGGATACCTTGGTTTATTGGTTTAGAAGTGGAAATGAATTTGTTTACAAGCAATACTATAAAGGGAAAATTACTTGGGCTCAGCACACCACATACAACGATGCTAAATTAGTTACATTAACGGTATCTGAGAACTACAAAAAGGGAAAGTTAAAAGGCAATCATACAAGCAAGAATTTCTATAACAACAAAGGATTAATAGAAAAGCGCCAATACATCAATCAAAGAAAAAAGGATTTAAAAACTACGGAAGAGGTTTTTGAGTATAAATTTTATTAGTTAATTATGAAACGACTTATATTTTTACCCTGTATTATATTATTTGCTTTTATATCAAGCAAAAGTGACATTCCAAAATTGCCAAAATCATTTGCAAAAAATTATGTGTATTTGCCAGCAGGAAAATTTAAAGTATTTAAAGATTCTTCTGTTGTTTTACAACATTTTTTTATGTCAAAAACTGAAGTGAGTAATGGCGAATACAGAAAATTTATCGAATATTTAAAAAGTGTAAATGATGCTCAAAAACTCAACTATTGTTATGTAGATTCTTCAAGATGGAAAGATGTTTTAGTACATTCAGAAAACTTTATTAATCACTATTTTGCTAATACTTTGTATAATGATTATCCTGTTGTAAATATTAGTTATGAAGCCGCAACGCAATATTGTAGATGGCTTTCGGATAGTTTAAACAGAAATAATAATGAGTTTAAATACGAAGTTACGTTGCCTTCAAGAGTAGAGTGGCTTAGAGCAACAACAAAAGGCACAAGCATTGGTATATATGCGTGGGGTGGTTTTTTTCTTACCAACACAAATAAAAAGTATTTTGGTCAAGCGCTCTGTAATCATACTAGATTTGGTTCGGAGAACATAACGTTTAATGAGAGCAGAGGTAAATATGAATTAGTTTATGGTTTTGATTATGATTATAGAATGGACTCGGCAGTAATCTTAGATCAAATGGCATTTGTAGTAGCACCAGTTAAATCATATTGGCCATCTGTTAATGGTATTTATAACATGAATGGAAATGTTGCTGAAATGGTGTTAGAAAAAGGAATTGCGGTTGGTGGCAGTTGGCGTTCTGGCGGCTATGATGTGAGAAATGAAAGCTTCGTTAATTATACAGAACCTCATCCTACTATTGGATTTAGACCAATAATTAGAAAAATTGAAAAAATTAACTAACCATCTTCTCAAATGCCTGCCACAAATTTTCTGGAGGGACAGGTGCTGTAACTTCTATTGCTGCTTTTGACACTGGATGCACAAACGAAACTTTACGGGCGTGCAAGTGAATAGAGCCATCGGGGTTAGAGCGATCAAAACCATATTTTAAGTC
>CAYVVI010000210.1:0-2752 GCA_964455265.1 uncultured Flavobacteriales bacterium
AAAGTTCAGAAATTGTAAATTATAGAGTTGGAGTGTTTAAAGCAGATGCCATACGTTCTATACTATTCATGCTTTTGGCAAGTGTTGCTATTATTGGTTTTATTAAAAATTGGTTCAATCAAAAAGTAGCTATTGGTGCTTTAATTGTTTTAGTGTTTATTGATTTGGTTGCGGTAAACCAACGTTACTTAAACAACGAAACAGATAATAGCGGAGAGTACGCCAAATGGCAACCAATTGAACAATTACAAATGCCATTTAGAGCCACCGAAGGCGATTATGCTATTTATAATTTAGAACGTCAAAACAATCCAGAGTTAGCTAGTAAAATTGACGAGAAATTAAAGCAAGCGCAACAAGCTAAAATGGATAAAGGCGATGGTCAACTTTCTGTTGAAGAGCAAGAAGCCATTATGTTTGGTGAATTAAACAAGCATACAAATTTTAGAGTATTTGCTGGCGGAGATTCGTTTAACGATGCGCGTACAAGTTATTTTCATAAATCTGTAGGTGGGTATCATGGCGCTAAGCTCAGACGTTATCAAGACATCATTGAACATCATCTGTCTAGAAATAGTGAGGGTGTTCTCAATATGCTCAACACAAAATATTTTTTAATGCCCCTTAAACAAGACCCTGTACTGGGAGTTATTTACCAACTCGATGGTAGAGCAAATCCAAGAGCGATGGGCAATGCATGGTTTGTGTCTAACATTAAGTTTGCAAAAGATGCTAAAGAAGAGATTAATCTTTTAGGCGATGTTTACAAAGTAAAAACATTGACCAACAATCAAGTACTTTCATTAAATGGTAGTATGATTTCTGATGCTGATGTAACCATTATGGATAGCTTAAAATTATTTACGCCCGATGGTCCAATTGATTTAGATTTATCAAGATTAAGCATGGCGCTTGGTCAAAAAGTGGTGTTAGGTTCAGATAGTACAGCAACGGTTAACATTCCTTACTTAGATGCAAAACACTTAGAGATAGAGTTAATCTCACGCTTTAATCCAAGAAATGAAGTTATCATTAACGACAATCAAAAATCTTTTGTTGATGGTTTTACACCAAAAGCAGATTCTACAGCATATGTTTCGTTAGTAGAATACAAACCCAATCATTTAACGTATGAGTACACAGCTTCCTCCGAACAAGTAGTTGTTTTTTCAGAAGTATTTTATGATTTAGGTTGGCACGCATATATTGATGGCAAACCAGTGGATCATTTTAGAGTAAATTATATTTTGCGTGCTATGAGAGTTCCAGAAGGAGAGCACACTATTGAGTTTAAGTATCAATTAAAATCGTTTGATGTAGGCAATAAAATTGGTTACGCCTCATCAATTTTTATTTTACTACTTCTTTTAGGTGTTGGCTACAGAGAGTTAAAAGCTAAAAACTAAACGTGAAATATTATCCTTTAACAAATAACCTATAACTTTTTTGTGAAAAGAGTTTTAATCATAACGTACTATTGGCCACCAAGCGGTGGAGCAGGTGTGCAGCGTTGGTTAAAATTCTCTAAGTATTTGCCAGAATTTGGTTGGCAACCTGTAATATATACTCCCGATAATCCTGATTTTTCTATTAAAGACGAATCATTATTAAAAGACATTCCCAAAAAAGCAGAAATACTCAAAACAAAAATTTGGGAGCCATATAGTTTATACAAATCATTTTCTGGAAAGCAATCGGAGAGTGCTAACGCAGGTTTTTTTGCTGGAGGAAAAAAAAGTTGGAAACAGCGCTTATCAATTTTTGTTAGGGGCAATTTTTTTATACCTGACCCGCGCGTGTTTTGGGTAAAACCCTCCATAAAGTATTTAGAAAATTATTTGAAGGAGCATCCTGTAGATACCATTGTGTCAACAGGTCCACCACATAGCATGCACCTAATTGGTTTAGGAGTTAAGAAAAAATTTCCACACGTAAAATGGATAGCCGATTTTCGCGACCCTTGGACAGATATAGATTTTTATCATGAATTAAATTTAACATCTTGGGCAGATAAAACACACAAACGCTTAGAAGCAGAAGTAATAAAAAATGCTGATGAAGTGGTAACAGTAAGTGCTAGTTGGGCAAAAGATTTAGAAAAAAATCATCACAAAATAATAAACGTAATTACGAATGGTTTTGATGAGGAAGATTTTATAAATCTTTCTAGTATTAATACTTCTGAATTGGTTATTACTCATTTGGGTTCAATAAATAAAGACCGTAATCCTCATGTTTTGTGGCGAGCTCTATCAGAATTAAAAATTGAAAATTCAGAATCAATTAATAACATAAAAATTCATTTCATTGGTCAATTAGACGAATCTGTGCTGCAATCAGTAAAGGATTTTGGATTAGAAAATAATGTTGTTCACACAAAATATTTACCTCATATTAAAGCGATAGAAGAAGCATCAAAATCTACGGCTTTGTTACTTTTGGTAAACAACACACCCAATTTAATGGGCATAGTTCCTGGTAAGTTATTTGAGTATTTGGCGTTAAAACGTTTTATAATTAACATTGGCCCAAAAGAAGGAAACTCTTCTAAAATTATTGAAGAATGCGAGGCAGGTACTACCATCGAATTTGAAGATATAAAAGCAATGAAAGTTGTAATTTTAAGTTTAGTTGACAACAACAAACCAGTAGAAAATGCTTTCATTAGTAAGTATTCTCGAAAAGTATTAGCGAAATCAATATCTGACTTATTCTAGCAACAAATAGCATTTACGAATATGAAAATATTAAC
>CAYVVI010000211.1:0-2746 GCA_964455265.1 uncultured Flavobacteriales bacterium
CTTCTTGTGCATTGATAATAGCTTCTAATCCTAGTTCTTTTTCTTTTAATAATGCTGCTTGAAGTTTTTGTTGTTGCTTAGCTCTGTACCAAATATAAAATAACACTACGCTTGCCAAAAGGAGAATTATCAAACCAACCATAATGTATTTTATGGTACGTTCATTTTTTATAACGGTGTTTTGATGTTTTATTTCTTCATCTTTCTTCTCAGTTTCGTATTTGGTTTGCATTTCTGCAATTTGTTTCGATTGCTCTAAGCTGTGAATAGAATCTTTTGCTGAGGCATATTCTCTGCTATAAAGAAGCGCCTTTTCTAGGTTGCCGCTTTGTTCGTAAAGTCCTGAAAGATTTAATAATGTATTTTGGTATTCTGCTGCAATTTGATGCTGTTGAGTAAGCGCTAAGGCCTCTAATAATTTTTCTTCTGCTTCTTTGTACTTACCAATGCTGGTAAGTAGTTCACCAATGTTTGATAAACTACCCGACATAGCTACAACATCACCCAATTTTTTGTCTATCTCAAATGATTTTTGAAAATAATGAATGGCAGAATCAATTTGTTGAAGGTAGTAAAACGCACCACCAATATTGTTGTAACATTCAGATAACCCTTTAAGGTTGTTTTGTTTTTGTTCTATAAGTAACGATTGCTTAAAATACTTAATGCCTTCCTCAAAATCTTCTTCGTAACAATAAATAATTCCTAAATTATTAAGCGCTAAATTTCTGGTGTTATCGTCTTTTATTTCTTTAGAAATATCGAGAGCTTTAATGTAGTTTTTAATCGCCTCGCTGTTTACACCATTGTACATGTGCGTTACACCAATGTTGTTGTAAAGCGTAGCAATGTCCTTTTTTAATTGAAGGGAGTCGTAAATTTTTAGCGAAGCAATTTGATATTCTAATGCTTCGCTGTAATTTCCTTTTCCACGAGTAATAACACCCAAAATATTCAGTGCAGATGCTTGTTGGGAAATTAATTTTTTATTTTTTGAAAAATTTAAAAACTCTTTTGCAATTTTCTCTGCTTCATCAGGATTTTTGTCTTTAATCGTCCATGCTGCTTTGTAGTAGGCCTCACTTTTTTCTTGAGCATTTTTAGCCATTTTAATTTGCATTAGCAAGCTATCTGTGCTTTGTGCAACAAGAATAATAGGGGAGAAGAGAAGTATAAAGATTAGCTTTTGCATAGTAAATAAAAACCCCGAATATGTCGGGGTTTTAAAATTAAACAAACATTGTTATTGGATTTTCGATATAGCTTTTGAAGGTTTGTAAAAATGCACTACCAACAGCACCATCTACCACACGGTGGTCGCATGAAAGAGTAACTTTCATGGTATTACCTGGTACAATTTGTCCATTTTTTACAACTGGTTTTTGCATAATTCCTCCAACTGCCAAAATACACGCATCTGGTGGGTTGATGATGGCAGTAAACTCTTCTATGCCGAACATACCTAAGTTAGAAATGGTAAAGGTGTTACCCGCCCAATCTTCAGGTTGTAGTTTTTTGTCTTTTGCTTTCTTGGCAAAAGTTTTTACCTCATCACCAATTTGTGTTAAAGATTTGGTATTGGCATAGCGCACCACTGGTACTAAAAGCCCTTCTGGAACGGCTACAGCCACACCTATATTTACATGTTGGTTGTATCGTATTCTATCACCCAACCATGAAGAATTTACTTGTGGGTGCTTGGTTAAAGCTAATGAAGCAGCTTTTATTACCATATCGTTAAACGATACTTTTGCAGGAGTAATTTCATTGTTGATGGCTTCACGCGCAGCAATGACATTGTCCATATCCATCTCGATAGTAAGATAGAAGTGTGGTGCGGTAAATTTACTTTCGGCCAAACGCTGAGCAATTATTTTGCGCATTTGCGATACAGGTTCTTCTGTAAAGCTTTCAGAGGTGTGCATATTAGCAGTACGCATTGAACCACCTGACGCAGGCACATAGTTGTCAATATCACGTTTTACAATACGACCACCCTCACCAGTTCCTTTTACAAAATTTATGTTGATGTTGCGCTCTTCTGCTAATTTTTTAGCAAGTGGAGAAACAAATATGCGCTCGTTTGCTGCTACTTTAGTAGGCACTGCATTAGTTGTAGTTGTAGCTTTTTGTTCAACTTTTACTTCTTCCTTTTTAGCTGGAGCAGAAGCCGATGTGGCTGCTGCGGTAGGTGCAGTTGCATTGGTTTTGTAATTGGCTACAATAGCACTTACATCTTGGCCTTTTTTACCAATAATGGCCAAGATATCGTTTACTGGAGCAGATTTCCCTGCTTCAACACCAATGTGTAAAAGTGTTCCAGTATAGAACGACTCAAACTCCATAGTGGCTTTATCGGTTTCAATCTCTGCAATGATGTCACCTTCTTTCACTTCATCACCAACTTTTTTATTCCATTTAGCAACCACACCTTCGGTCATTGTATCACTCAATTTAGGCATTTCAATAATGTTCATGCCTTCAGGAATTTCATTTTTTGCAGTAGGTACTGAAGTTGTTACTTCTGCTGGCGCTTCTGCTTTGCTTTCAGTAACCGTTGGAGCAACAGCAGGAGCGGCATTCTCTTTACTCCCATTAAGTAATGAAGTAATGTCTTCTCCTTTCTTACCAATAATGGCTAATATTTCGTTAACGGGAGCAGCTTTTCCTTTTTCTACACCAATGTGAAGTAGTGTTCCTGTATAGAACGATTCAAACTCCATAGTAGCTTTATCGGTTTCTATTT
>CAYVVI010000212.1:0-2726 GCA_964455265.1 uncultured Flavobacteriales bacterium
GTTTTGTCGCTCATTGAGTGTATTTGCCGTTTGGCACAAATGCGCCACTAAATTACAACAATATGCTAACTAATCGATATTTTTGAACATCATAACACAAAATAATGAAAGCACTAATTAGCATTCTTATAGGTATATTTTTATCGCACAGCGCTTGGACGCAATATGTAAACGGCTACATATACAATCAAAAAAATGAACCTGTTTCATTTGCTAGTGTGTATGTAAAAAACACTACTATTGGCACCACATCAAACCAACGTGGGTTTTATCTTCTAGATTTAAAACCTGGTAAATATATTCTTGTGATAAAATTTATTGGGTACACTTCGCAAGAAAAAGAAATTGTACTAGAACAAGGGCAAAAACTTCGTTTAGATTTAACACTAGAAGAAGCCAGCCAAGAGCTTTACACATTGGATGTAGTTGCGGACAAAAAAGATTTAGCTAAAGAAATTATGGGTAAAGTGCGCGACAACCGAAAGCAATTTCTTGATAATGTAACTAACTTCAAATGCACTACCTACATTAAAAGTTCCATTGAAAAAGAGTTTATGGTAGTAAGTGATACAAGCAATTTAACCAAAGAAGTAAGTTTTGAAAATTTTTTAAAACGCCAACCTCTAAATCTTATTGAAAGCATTTCAGAAACCTATTTTGATGCACCGTCAAAATTTCAAGAAGTTATTCTTGCTTACCGCGATTATGCCGACACTAAAGAGGGTGATATGTCAGAGTCTGGCAACTCCATGACTATTGGTGTAAGTTTTGAATATGGAGAACCATCGGTACTTCCAGAAGCATTTGAGGGCGAAAACGAATACATTTTTTACACCGATGCACAAAGTGCCGAGCTTAACTTTTACAACAATCTTATTGAATTTCCGAAGGTATCCGAAAAGCCACTTCTGTCGCCTATTGCAAGCACTTCAAACTTAAGTTATACCTACAACTATGTGAGTGCCTTTTACGAAAAAGGAAAAAAAATTCATGAGATTTCTGTAAAACCAATTTTCAATCAAGAGGCATTATTTAAAGGTAGTATTTTTATAGAAGATAGCACTTGGGCTTTGGTTGCGGTTGATTTATCGGTAAACAAATCTGCCCTTAGATACTGCAATGAGTTTAACATTATTCAGAATTATGAAGAGCTAACAAACGGTGTATATCTGCCTACCAAACGCCAAATGGTGTATACCATTAAAGACGGCAAAAAAAATATTTTGGGAGACATACTCGTAAGTCATAGCGATTTTACCATAAACCAACCTATAATTGTTCCTCTTAAAAAATTAGAACGAAAGCGTTATGAAAAAGATGCTTTTAAAAAGGATTCTACCTATTGGGAAACCTTTAGACCCTACGAACTAAAAGAATCAGAGAAAAAATACATAAGTACTTCCGATAGTTTATATAACTATTACCACAGCCAAGAGTATTATAATAAAATTGATTCTTCTTACAATCGTTTTAGATGGTATTCACCATTTATTGGATTCGGGCACCGCAACCGATTTAAAGGCACAGAGTGGTATGTGGGCGGAGTTCTTGAGCAAGTTAATTTTTTTGGTGTGGGAGGATATCGCCATCAACTACCTGGAAGTTTTTCTAAAGAATTTAAAAATGGTAACAAACTTTCTACCGATGGTTTTATAGATTATGGATTTAGAAATGAAGACATAAAAGGACAGCTTGGAATTGGTTATAGTTATCATCCCACCAAATTTATGCGCACCTATGTTAGCGCAGGCGAAAACTACACCTTGGTAAACAACTATGCCTCGTTTGCCTCACTACTTGCTCGAAGCAACTTTGTGCGCAACCGTATGTTTTCTATATCGCAACGCATGGAAGTGGTGAATGGTTTGTTTGCAGAGTTGGGTTTTAACTACAGTACCCAAAAACCCATTGACGATTTAAAACTAGAAAAATGGACAGAAGGCTTTGGACCACTTAACACGCCCATCGTTTTTGATCCTTACACAAAATCCGAATTTAAATTGAGTGTTGATTTTGTGCCATTTCAAAAGTACGTTACCAAAAACGGGCGTAAATATTTATTGGGGTCTGATTTTCCAACGCTGCGCTTTAGATACAGAAAAGGTGTGCCCGGATTACTCAATAGTGAAGTAAATTACGACTATTTAGAGCTTGAATCATTTGATGAAATAAATGCCGGCAGACTTGGCTCTACGCGTTGGCAAGCTACAATTGGTAGTTTTGTTAATAAGCAAAACTTACGCTTGCTTGAGCACCGTTATTTTAGAGGGTCTGATATGTTTATTTTTTCAAACCCGCTTAACTCATTTCAGTTGCTTGGGCCAACTTTAAGCACAGATGGCTCCTTTTTACGTGCCAACATTATGCACCATTTCGAAGGCATGTTCTTAAATAAAGTACCTCTTATAAACCGCCTAAAACTAATGGAAGCAGGTGGTGCAGGTTTGTTGTTGATGCCTAATAGCGATTTCTACCATTTTGAATTTTTTGCTGGATTAGAACGTGTTTTTCGTATTAAAAAAGATTTGTTTCGTTTAGGTATTTATGCCGTAACCTCTGCCAACCCACTTGAAAAAGCACAGTACACCTTCAAGTTTGGCATTGCCATGCTTAACCCCTTCAGCAACAGATGGGATTATTGATGTGAATGTGTATATTTGGTGAGTAGTTTTTTGTAGAAAATAATTAAAAAAACACCGCTCTATAGCGGGTATATAATAGTTATA
>CAYVVI010000213.1:0-2683 GCA_964455265.1 uncultured Flavobacteriales bacterium
GAAATTCTTAGTTCACCGTTGGTTTTTGTTCTGTACATGATAATTTTTTTACCGAGTGGCAAAGGTATGGATTGTGTTGGTTATTTTTATACTGATTTTTATAATACAATATTTAAAGAGTAATTTTGTTATATTCTAACACTAGCTAATAAATTATTGATATGAAAAGCTTTATTTTTATTTCATTTCTGTTAACTACCTTTTCATTATTTAGTCAGACAGAAACCACTCAAAAACCTTCTATAATGGGATATTACTCTCACAATTTTTCTTCTTTAAAATATTATAGCAGAGACAAAGGAGAAAATGTTTATCCAATTGATTATTCCTTTACAGTGGGTATAAATTTTAGAGTGCTTGCCTTAAAAAACACTTATCTGCGCAGCGGCTTTAACTATTCAAAAAACACAGTTGAATACCCTTACCAAGGCACGACTGGCAGCTTTGGAATGCCCACCATTAGGGTTTATGAAAATGGAAGATATAATTACTATGATATTGCCAGTCAAACAGAGGATATTTTACAAGTGCCCATTATTATAGAATATCATTTTTTAAATACAAAAAGGTTGTCTTTATATGCCCTTAGTGGTGTTGCCGCTAACTTTTTCTTAAATGAAAAAATCGAGTATTTTGATGGCGCAGGAAAAACTGTAATGTATAATAAAAATTATTCTAAATATTATCGATGGCTTTATGAACAGAATGAAATGTGGTTTGGTTTGGGAATTGATTATACTTTTTCAAAAAAAATTAAGTTAAATATTGAGCCTTGTTTAAAATTACCCAATTATCAACAGAGCAGTATAAATTCTTTTAAACCTAAAACCCCTTTCTTTTTTGGTCGAAGCGGTTTTTTTGGAGGATTTTCAATAGGTACTAGCGTTATTTATACTTTTTAAATTTTATGTTACTCCCCAACACCGATGAGTATTTTATGCGCATGGCATTGGCCGAAGCGCACAAAGCAGCCGAACAAGACGAAGTGCCTATTGGTGCGGTGATAGTGTGTAAAAACCAAGTAATTGCGCGCACCCACAACTTTACAGAACATCTTGTAGATTTTACAGCTCATGCTGAGATGCAAGCATTTACTTCTGGTACCAACTTTTTGGGCAACAAGTACCTCAACGATTGTACACTGTATGTAACTATGGAACCCTGTGTAATGTGTGCTGGTGCTGCGTTTTGGACGCGCATAGGCAAAATTGTGTTTGGTGCTTACGATGAGCGCAGAGGTTACCAACGTTTAAATGAAACCATTTTACATCCTTCAACGCAAGTAGTGGGTGGAGTTTTAGAAGAAGAGTGTTCCGCTTTGGTGAAGGAATTTTTTAGGAAGAAGAGGTAGTGCCAATTAAGAATTAAAAATTACGACCGCGAAGCAGCAACGAAGTTAATTACGCAATACAGAAATTTTCTGCTTCAGTTCTTCCGAAATCAAATCGGTTTTGAGGAGTTTTACTTTGCCATTTTTGTAAGTGATGTAAAAATCTCCGTAGCGGGTTTCAATGTGTTTTATGTTTTGAAAAGAAATTATTTCTGTTCGGCTGGTAAAAATAATGAGTGTGTTGTTGAGCCATTGTACAGAGTATTTTTTGTGAAACACAACCCAAAACAATACATCTAACAAAATCATAATGAGATATGCCCACGTTAAGTGAAACATCCATCCAAAAAACTTAAGGATTGCCGCTAATAACGCTGCCTTGAACATCCACGATAACCATTCATATAAAAAAATACGGCTTTTCCCTTTGGGGTTTACCAATTCGTGTTGTTCTGTTTTTTGATTTTTTAAAAACAGCATCGGTTGCATTTTAACCACAAATTTTGCTACAGATAAAGCAATTATAATAGCGGTTGAAACCATATAAATTTCGCCCACATACGATAGGTGTTTTAAAAAAAATCCGTAGCTAATAAAAAATGAAACTGCTACAATGGCAATAGAAATAAGGGCTTGAACTATTCGGAGTATTTTTATCATGAAACTATTTAGGGCTTAGTCGCCAAGCACCAAAGTTAGAACTTTCAATGATTTTATTTCGGTTTTATTTTCTAAGTGAATGGAAAAGTAGTCGAGCAGACCATTGAGCAGGCGCATGCGTATGTGTTTGGGGATATCAATTTCTGAAAAATTTTCATCGTTGCACAATAGCATTTGCTTTAGCGCATGAGTAGTTTCTTTATCTAAATAAGGCGCAATGGGATGATTCGAAATTTCTCCTTCAACCAACTGAAAATAGCGCCCTTCGGGGTTTCCGCCTGGTGTAATGCCAACCAATTTTGTGAGATGAGATAAAAAATACAAATGAAAATTGGCTACCGATTTTGATGTGTTGTCTAGTAAAATTAATTGGTGTTTTAGATAATGATACAACTCTTTATCTTCATGGTTAGACGTGAGTAAGCGCTTATACAAAAACTCGTTTAGAAACATGAGCACAGAGCTTTTCAGCACATCAAAGGGGATGGTTTGATATACCGTTGCTAATGAAATTTCTTTTACGTTTTTTAGCTCTGATTTGCTTTCTGCATACGTAACGTTTACAATAGAAAGCGGCTGTAAAATGTTGTGCTTATTTTTCTTTTTCGCCCCACGATACATAAACGATTGAATGCCTTCTTTCTCAGAAAAAATTTTTAGGATTAAACTCGATTCGGAGTAGTTGGTAGATTT
>CAYVVI010000214.1:0-2676 GCA_964455265.1 uncultured Flavobacteriales bacterium
CCTTGATTTCTGTTTTTTCTAATGTAATCTAATTTACTAATAAGCTGGTCGCTAAATAAAGTAGAATCATATAAAAAATTTAAGTCAAGGTTTTTTGTGTGCAACTTTGATAAATCCTCACTACACTTTTTACATTCTTTAACCTTTCCTAATCCATCTATCCAACTTATATAAAATGTACTAATGTCTTCTTTTGAATTTAGTTTTGCTGCCTCATTTATTTTTGAGGTAAATTCTTTATCCCAGTCAAGCTTACCCTTGGCGACTTCAGGGTGATAATACTTTAAAAACCCCCACACTTTAGTAAAGGTGGCAATGTTTTCAATTTCTTTTTTGCTAATCGCTGTCTGCGAAAAAAGATTTAGTGATAAAACAGAAAATAAAATAAGGGTCAGAATTTTTTTCATGGTATAGTATTTTTAATTCATCACTCGTCATTCATAATTCTCAATTCCCAATCCTCAATTCATCATTGTCTATTATCACCATCCAACCAACCGCCCAATCCACCAAGGATAGAGCCCTCGCCTTTGCGACTACCGCCCATTTTTGGAGCAGATGCAATAATTCTATCTGCCAAGCGGCTAAATGGCAACGATTGAATCCAAACTTTTCCTGGTCCAGTTAAAGTTGCAAAAAACACACCTTCTCCACCAAACAAGGTATTTTTTATTCCACCTACAAATTCAATATCGTATTCAATGGTTTGCGTAAAAGCAACAATACAACCTGTATCAATGCGCAATTTTTCACCTACTTTAAGTTCGCGTTCAATTACAGTACCACCCGCGTGAGCGAAAGCCAAACCATCGCCTTCTAGTTTTTGCATGATGAAACCTTCACCACCAAACAAACCCACGCCAATTTTTTTCTGAAACTCTATACCTACCGAAACACCTTTAGCAGCGCACAAGAATGCATCTTTTTGGCAAATGAGTTTACCACCAAGTTGCGTTAAGTTCATGCTGATAATTTTACCTGGATAAGGTGCTGCAAACGTAACATGGCTTTTACCACTGCCTGTATGCGTGTAAGCGGTCATAAACAAACTCTCGCCTGTAAGCAAGCGCTTACCAGCAGAAAACAACTTACCCATAAAGCCACTATCTTGTTGTGAGCCATCGCCAAAAATGGTTTCCATTTGTATGCCATTTTCCATGTACATTAAACTTCCTGCCTCAGCAATAACGGTCTCTTGAGGATCGAGCTCAATCTCTACGCATTGCATCTCTTCTCCAATAATTTTGTAATCTACTTCGTGGTTGTTCATTTATTTTAAGTGTTAAAGTGTTAGTGTGTTATCGTGTTAAGGTTTTTTGTTTATTAGTTTTTTGATTGAATTGTTACATTGCTAAATTTTCACATTGACTAATTTTTCAAATACTTTTCCAAAAACTGGTCTTGTTCCCACAATAGGTGAAAGATGTTTTCTTTCGCTACGTAGCCATGGCTTTCTTTAGGTAAAATAAGCATTCTAACTGGTGCGCCTAAGTTTTTCAATGCTTGAAAATAGCGTTCGGTTTGTAGGGTAAACGTACCTGGGTTGTTATCTGCCTCGCCATGAATTAATAGCATTGGTGTTTTCATTTTGTGTGCATTCATAAATGGCGACATGGTGTTGTACACTTCAGGAACATCCCAATAGTTGCGCTGCTCGCTTTGAAAACCAAAAGGCGTAAGCGTACGGTTGTAAGCACCACTGCGTGCAATACCACACGCAAACAAATTGGAGTGGGTCAGAAGGTTGGCTGTCATAAATGCGCCATAAGAGTGCCCACCAATGGCTACTTTTTTACGATTGATGTAGCCCAAATTATCTACAGCATTAATGGCCGCTTCGGCATTATCCACCAACTGCTGAATAAACGTATCGTTAGGTTCTTTGTCGCCTTCGCCTATAATTGGAAACGAAGCATCATCCAACACAGCATACCCTTTCATTACCCAATACACAAACGAACCGTAATTTGGAAAGGTAAATTCGTTAGGGTTTTTGGTATTCATACTAGCACTCGCTTTGTCTTTAAATTCTTCTGGATAAGCCCAAATCAATAATGGTAATTTTTCTTTTTTCGTTTTATCGTATCCAGCTGGTAAATACAAGGTTCCAGAAAGTTCTACACCATCTTTACGCTTGTAAGTAATCACTTCTTTGTAAACATTGTTCAAGCTCGCAAACGGATTTTTAAAGTTGGTGATGGGCGTAGCTTTTTTAGATTTGGTGTTACGTAAATAGTAGTTAGGATATTCTGTTGGCGATTGAATCATTACCAATACATCGCCTTTTTTCAAATCTTCAATAGACAATAAATCTTCTTTTTTGTCTTTAAGTGTAGATTGATACAAGCGCTTTGTTTTTAGCGTTGCCAAATTCAATTCATCGATAAACGGAAACTGACCTTCTTTGGTGTAGCCGCTTCCAATCAGATACAGATTGTTGTTGTTCATCATGAGGGTATATTTTCCCAACGCATTCTTTTTGGTTTGAAACGAACCTGGGTCAGAATACACATCTTGGTAATTTCTATCGTAAATAATTTTTGGTGCAGCGTTAGGGTTTGATGGATTTATCAAGTAGGTTTTCATGTTGCGTGTATCGTACCACTGGTCCATTAAAATGGCGGTGGTTTCGTTGCCCCACATAACGCCTGCATAGCGCTGTTGTGTTTTAGCTAC
>CAYVVI010000215.1:0-2674 GCA_964455265.1 uncultured Flavobacteriales bacterium
GCACTAACAGCTCCACCAAAACTTAAGTCTAATTCGGAAGATATAAATGCTATGGTTAAACCAACAGCTACCAACATGAACAAGGTTTGCAGAGTGTCTGTCCAAACTACCGTTTTTATACCGCCTCTAAACGTATACACCCAAATCAACAAAATGGAAATGATAACCGTGATTTCAAAGTTGACGCCCCACTCTTTAAATACAAATTCGTACAACACGTTAGCCACTAACAACAAGCGAATAGACGAACCTGCAATGCGAGAAATCAAAAAATAAAATGCGCCTGTACGGTAGGAGTAATTTCCAAAGCGTTGCTGCAAATAACCATAAATACTGGTTAAATTAAGTCGATAGTACAAGGGCAACAACACAAATGCAATAATGAGGTAACCGATAAAATAGCCCAACACAATTTGCATGTAGCTCATCATATCGTTGCCCACACTGCCCGGAATGGAAATAAACGTAACGCCCGAAAGCGATGCGCCAATCATTCCAAAAGCCACTAAATACCAAGGCGATTGTTTGTTTCCTTTAAAAAAGGTGTCGTTGTCATTACTCTTTCCAGTGAAAAAAGAAATGAGAATGAGTAATGCAAAATAGGATGCAATTATGATAAATATCAGTCCTGAGCTCATAGCACAAATAAACAGAACAAATAACTATATCTTTGAAACGAGTTACAACAGTTTTTAACTTCAATATATTTAAAACATGATAAAAACCATAGAACAAGAGCTGCAAGAGTTGGAGAAAATTAGCAGAGAATTGGAGCCATCGCACAACCAACGTGTTCTTTTAAGAGAGCAAATAACTACCTATAGCGACCATTTTGTAAATAGTATAGACGAACTCAAAACGTTTTACACATCAAAAGATAAAAGCAAAGAAATTTACGAGCACCCTATTGGAGAGCCCTACCCCATGCAAGATTTGATTGACTTGTATGAACGTGCCGTTCGGAAAGAAGGACTAAATGCTGCCAGTGGCGGACACTTGGGTTACATACCTGGTGGTGGCATTACTACCTCTGCTTTGGGAGATTATTTAGCAGCTACTACCAACGTGTATGCAGGTGTGTTTTTCGGTTCACCTGGTGCCGTGCGCATAGAACAACATTTAATTAATTGGGTAGCTAAAGAATTTAATTACGGAGAAGATTTTGGTGGCAACATTACTTCGGGTGGAAGCATTGCCAACCTTACTGCTATTGTTTGTGCGCGTGATGCGAAAAACATCAACGCAGATAACATTCGTCAATCGGTAATTTATGGCTCACCACACATGCACCACTGCTTAGACAAAGCCATACGCATTGCGGGTTTAAAAGAGTGTATCTATCGCCCTGTAACGCTTAACGAGCAATTTCAAATTGATGCCGAATTACTCAAACAACAAGTAGAAAAAGACCTAGCCGATGGATTGAATCCATTCTTAATTATCGGTTCGGCTGGAACCACCGATTTGGGTGCGGTTGACCCCCTGAATGAATTGGCAGACGTTTGCCAAGCGCACAACATTTGGTTTCATGTAGATGGTGCTTACGGTGGCTTTTTTTATTTGTTGGATGAAAAAAAAGAATTACTAAGCGGCATTACCCGTTCCGATTCGTTTGTAATTGACCCACACAAAGGATTGTTTTTACCTTACGGAACAGGCATGGTGTTGGTAAAAGACAAAGAATATTTACTAAAATCGCACTACTACCAAGCCAACTACATGCAAGATGCGATGGCCAATGCTGATGAATTTTCTCCTGCGGACATGTCTGCCGAGTTGACGAAACACTTTAGAGGTTTGCGCATGTGGCTCCCTTTAATGCTGCATGGTGTAGAGCCATTTAGAGCGGCTTTGAAAGAAAAATTATTGCTCACCCGCTATTTTTACGAGCGATTAAAAGAAATTCCCGAAATGGTTACGGGTCCTCTACCCGACTTATCGGTGCTTATTTTTAGAGTAAAACTAGAAGGCAAAACCCAGCAAGAAGAAGACGCCATCAACAAAGAAATTCTACAAGCCATACACAACGATGGCACGGTGTTTATCTCCTCTACCAATGTGAGTGGCAAGTTTGCTTTACGCATTGCGGTATTGTCATTCCGCACACACAAATTCCATATCGATTTCTTAATAACCTTGTTGAAAGAAAAAGTAGAAGCGTTAAAAAAGGAAGGTAAAATTTAACGAATTTTGGGCTCGTGGAATTACCATCAAAACTTTTACAAAATGCCGTTGACCAAATGGCATCGCTGCCCGGAGTAGGCAAACGCACTGCGCTGCGATTGGTGTTGCACTTGCTAAAAAACTCCGAGCAAGAGGTAGAGCAATTTGCTAAATCGTTCAGTCATTTAAAGCAACATATTAAGTATTGCAAATCGTGTCACAACATTTCCGATACCGATGTGTGCAGCATTTGTAACAACTCTGCACGAGACCATTCTACGCTGTGTGTGGTAGAAGATGTGCGCGATTTGATGGCGATTGAAAACACGATGCAATTTAAGGGCGTTTACCATGTATTGGGTGGCGTTATTTCTCCTATGGATGGCATTGGTCCTAACGATTTAAAAATTGATTCGTTGATTGAAAAGGTAAAAGTAGGCAGCATTAAGGAAGTGATTTTAGCCCTTAGCACCACTATGGAAGGCGATACTACCAATTTTTATATCTCTCG
>CAYVVI010000216.1:0-2650 GCA_964455265.1 uncultured Flavobacteriales bacterium
CGAACGCATTTCGCCCATTGTTGAAATGAAAATTTTAGCGGAGGGGTTGAGTTGATGTCATGCTGAAAAATATTATTCATTTGTTTAAAAAATTTGCTAATTAATTATGCCAGTTTTCAAAAAAGACCAAATAGAGAAAATACCATATTTAACTATTGCTTTTATAATAGTTTGTCTTATAAATTACCCCAAAGAAGGAGATATATACTCAACAATTGGCGCGTCATATATTGGGTTTTTACCTATAAACGTTATACAAATCATTAATATGCTATATCATTTAATTGTGAAAAAGAAATTTATTTGGATTAAGAGCCCTCTTTTTTTAATCATTCCCACTATAATTTTGATTATTTCATTTTCTTCAGGACTAATAAACAAAAACAAATATTCTGAAAAAATTGAAAAAGAAAAGTCTGTTTCAATTGAACCTGCTTTTAAGGAATTTTTAAAAAATGAACAGATATCCTTGGATATTAATAAATCAAACAAATATGAAGAAATTTTAGAGGGTAACGTCTATAACAATCATAAATATAGGTTTACAATAGACCTCCCAAATAATTGGAAATTAGAAAGAGGAAAGTCCGAGTTTTCAATTTTCAGATGTGTAAACTACGATTCTTTGTTTGTTATATCGTTATCTGCTATTCCTGCTAATCAAAAAGAACTAGAGAATCCTGACTACCATCAAAAATTTCAAGAAGACCCTGTTAATTTGATGAATCAACTTCATAATGGCAGCTATTATGCGTATTTGGGCGATGAGTTAAAAAACAGCGCAATGGTAACACCACATAACCTTGTAATAGAAAATAGAAAAATTAACAATGTCATGTTTTTAGTTTCTCGTTACAAGCATTATTTAGATGTTGATGGTGTTGAAATTTCTTTTATTTCAGAAACTTTTCAAACATTTTTATGGGGTCAAACATACACGTTCGGTTTTGAGTGCCCCGAACTTGTATATGATAAAAATCTTATGCAAAATGTAATGAATAGTCTAATTTATGTTTCCTCAAGTCTTTAGAGTTTAATTTCAAAATTATAGTATAGAGCTAATAAAATTTTAAATCTATGAATTCGTTTCAAGAAAGATTACTAAATGAAAAATTAGGGAGCGCTGTGAAAATAAAAAACGGTATTCCTGCTTTTGGCAAACATAAAGATATAAGAGAATTTATAGATTACTGTTTGGGAATTGGAAAAAACTGGGAATCAGAACTAAGATTATACTTGAAAAATGAATCACCTGATAGTATTAGCCAAATCATAAATTATTTCAGAAGAAATCCTCTTAACTAGTTTCTATATTTAAAAACAAAAAGATTTCTCGACTATGCTCGAAATGACAAAAAATCATCACATCAGCTTATCATCAAATTAGCTAATCACTCCACCCCATGCTTAGTTTTATACTTTTCGTACAACTCTATTTGTCGGTTGGTCAATGAAATTTTTCTGCCTTGTATATAAGCCAAAATGATGTTGTTGGTAAGCATGTCTAGCGCATCGCCCTCAGAAATAAAGAAGGTAGCGTCTTTACCTTTTTGCAGTGAACCTACTTTGTTGTCAATACCCAAAATGCGTGCGGCATTGTAGCTTACAGCTGCAATGGCTTGCTCTTCGGTAAGTCCGTAAGCACGGGCTGTACCTGCTAAAAACGGCAAGTTGCGCAAGCCCATTTGTTCCATATCACCAGCATTTTGCAAGCAAAACAACACGCCCGCATCTTGCAACAGTTTAGGTAGTTTGTAAGGTAAATCTACATCGTCTTCGGGGCGGGTAGGTATGCTGTGCACACGTTGTAATACCACCGCCATGTTGTTTTCTTTAAGTTGCGGGGCTACCATCCACGCATCGTAACCGCCAACAAGCACCACATGTTGCAAGCCCATTTCTTTTTTAAAGGTGATGATGTCTTGAATTTCTTTTACAAAATCAGATGTCACGTACAATTTTTTAGAACCATTAAACAAACCTTTCATGGCTTCCATGTTTAGGTCTTTGAAATCATTATTTTTTGTTTCGTAATACGCTTTTGCTTTTTTAAAGTAATCTACAATTTCTTGTTTTTGTTTGTCGTAATTTTCGCTGCGTTTGGTTTCTCCTGGTTCTGCCCACCAGCCGCTTCTGCGGTACATACTTGGCCAATTTAAGTGTACGCCATCATCGGTTTTTAGTGCAGCATCTTCCCAATTCCACGCATCAAAATGCACTACCGAAGAAGTGCCTGTAACTGTTCCGCCACGAGGGGTAATTTGCGCCATCAACACTCCGTTTGTTCTCACAGTGGGTTGTATTTCAGAATCGGTATTGTAGGCAATTAACGAACGAATGGCAGGCATAAAATTACCTACTTCCGCAACATCTACCGAAGCACGCACGGCTTCAATTTCTACCAAACCAACGGTGCTATTCAGTCCTATAAACCCAGGGTAAATGTGTTTGCCTTTTAAGTTGATGGTAGTATCGTATTTCAACTCGTTAAGATTGGCAGTAAGCGCATTGCCTACAAAATCTATTACGCCATCTCTAAACCCAATAACGGATTGGTTAATGACTTCGCCCGTGCCAATGTGTGCCGTAGCATACAGCAGCAACACCGATTTTTTTTGCTTTGGTGCAGGCGTTGGTTGTTGCGCAACAC
>CAYVVI010000217.1:0-2620 GCA_964455265.1 uncultured Flavobacteriales bacterium
GTGCGTATTCCGGTCATTCCGATCATCCATTCCGGTTTTATTCGATCACCGGATCTGCCTAACGCTCCGTCGTCGATGGTATCACTGTGAGTGATCGGATTCAGCCATTTCACTCATGGTTTTTCGCATCGATTCGCCTTTCAGTTTTATCTTGTGGCTGTTGTGCAGCAGGCGGTCAAGAATGGCATCAGCCAATGTGGCATCCCCGATACTCTGATGCCACTGAGTGATCGGAAGCTGGCTGGTGATGAGCGTTGAGCGCAGAGCGTGACGATCCTCCATGATCTCCAGCAGGTCGTTGCGCTGACCCAGTGTCATTTTCTCCAGACCCCAGTCATCGAGCACCAGCACATCAGTTTTTGCCAGCTGATGTATGATTTTTGCGAAGCGACCATCACCGTGTGCAATGCTCAACATTTCAAGCAGACGTGACATGCGGAAGTAGCGCACAGAGAAGCCATGGCGACATGCCTGGGTTGCCAGTGCACAGCCCAGATACGTCTTGCCACAGCCGGTGGGGCCGGTGATCAGAACGTTGTGATGCTGATGTATCCAGCTGCTGCTGAGCAGGTCCGCGAACTGGCTTTTATTCAGACCCCGTGGATGGCTGTAATCAATATCCTCCGGGTAGGCCTGCAGCTTGAGCCGGGCGAAGCTAAGGAGCCTGGTCACTTTATTATTAGTGCGGTAGGTGGTTTCCCGATCAACAAGCAGGGCCAGCCTCTGATCGAAGCCGAGCTCCTCGTGCGTTGATGGTTGTGTGTGCTGCTGTTCCAGGCCGTCGGCCATGCCGGTGAGCTTGAGTGAGCGCAGTGCTTGTACGGTTTGATTATGTAACATGGTTGTTCTTCCTGTAATTTGTTTAATGGTAATAGTGTTGGCCGCGAACATTCTCATGGTGATCCAGTGCGAGCTCTTCCTGCCTGGTTTCATCATTGAGTGCGACCTGATCCAGACCGCTCTTGAGGATCGACTCCACACTGCTTCGCGTGGGTGAGTTGATCTGCAGAGCTCTGTCACAGGCCTCATTAAGACGGTGTCGACCATATTTCTTTGCATTGCTCAACAGCGCCAGCACACTGCGAAAGTTCTGCTCCTGGTGCCGCTTTCTGTCGAGTAACTGACGCACGATCTCGCCAGTGGATGGACCAATATCATTTGCCCAGCCCAGGAAGCGCTCTGCAGACCATTCATGTACCGCACGATGCGCTCCAGGCATGTGTTCCGGGCAGGTGCTGTGCGCGCCCTGCTGGTAACTGCGTGGATGGCTGGCTACCCGCTGGCCGTTGCTGTAGATCGCAACAGTGCCCTCACTGGCCTGTACTTCGACCTCCTGTTTTACCAGGTGGTGCGGCACTGAGTAGTAGTGCTTGTCATACTCCAGGTGATAGTCGATGTGCACACGGGCTTTTTTGATTTCAGCATACTGGTATGGCTGGGTCGGCAGTGGCCGCAGTGCAGGCTTATCGAGCTGTTGGAACTGGGTGTGCCGGCTGCCCGGCAATTTCTTGAAGGGCCGTTCATTAAGATCAACAAGCAGGGCTGCGATGGCCTGGTTTAATGAGGCCAGCGTGAAGAAGGTGTGATGACGCAGCCGCGCCATGATCCAGCGCTCGACAATCTGCACACCCACTTCGGCTTTCGCCTTGTCCTTGGGCTTATAGGGTCTGGCCGGAATGATGACGCTCTGATAGTGCGCTGCCAGCTGCTGATAGCTGGCCGTGATCGCCGGCTTGTAGCGGTGGGTTTTAGTGACAGCACTCTTGAGATTATCCGGCACGATGATCTGCGGTACGCCACCAAAAAATGCCAGTGCCTTCACGTGCGCACCCAGCCAGTCTTCCTGAGTCTGGCTCCAGGTGGCGCAGGCAAAGGTATAGCTGGAGGCGCCAAGCACTGCCACAAAAATCTGTGCACTGCGCATCTCGCCCGTGTCGGCGTTCACCACGGCCATCGTGGGGCCGCAGTAATCAACGAACAGCTTCTCGCCGGGCCGATGGATCTGACGCATGCTGTACTGCTGGCAACCCAGCCACTTCAGGTAGCGGTGACAGAACTGCGCATAACTGTAGCCGTCTGCCGGGTGCTGCTGGCGATATTCCTGCCAGAGCAGATGCTTGGTGACGAACTTGACGCGCAGCTCCTGGTGAACGCTCTGAAAATCAGGCTCAGCAAAACGGCGTTGTCCGGTGCGCGGTTGAGTCGGAAAGAGCAGCCGACCCAGCTCACGTTCATTGAGCTCCGCTGGCAACGGCCAGTTCACGCTGGCGCTTTCAGCTCGCTCAAGGTAATCGACCACGGTGCCATAGCCGATGTTGAGCGCCTGGGAGATGCTTCGATAGCTTAATCCGGCCTCCTGGCGCAGCCGCAGAATGTCTTTAATCTTACGCATAATTAACCTCTTTCTTGCCACTGCAGCTCTCCCGGCCCAAAAAAAGGCGAAAGAATAGCAGTTATTGAGTTAATACAATGCGTTAGGCAGGATTCTGGAAATATCCGATCACGATTCTGGAAAACCAGAAAAACTGATCGGATAAAACCAGAATCAGTGATCGAATACTTCCAGAATGGGTGATCGGATTAAACCAGAATCAGTGATCGGAATGGGGCAGAATATGCA
>CAYVVI010000218.1:0-2569 GCA_964455265.1 uncultured Flavobacteriales bacterium
GTAGTTTGACTTGAAGTTTGAGTAGATGTAGCAGTAGTTTGACTTGAAGTTTGAGTAGATAAAGAAGGTTCTCCTAAAGTAATCTGTATTTCTTGTCTATTTTCGTATAATTCTCTTCCATCTCTTGTAGAACCTCCTCCAAATTCTGGTATTGTAGGAAATCCTGGTAAATTTGCTTTAACCATAGGTAATCCTCTTATAATTATACTATCTTTACCGTTAGAGTTATTTATTCCTATCTCAGTGCATGACATGTAGAATTCTCTATTGCCTATTTTATTTACCCAGGACCAGAAGATAGAGTATTTACCTGAAGGTATATCGTTAGGGAGAACAAGTTGATAATTTTTTGTAGTTATTAGACAATTAGACATAATCGTCTGTAGAGAGAGATAGGTTTCGTCTTTTATAAGACCAAATTCGCAGTGTCCTCCTTCATGAGTTGCTGTTCCATATAGTGTTATAGGAATAGAGGTGCTTGTATAGTTTTGAACTATAGGGCCTTCTGGGAAACCTTTACATAAGACTTCTCCAAAGCTCTGGAGAGGAGCCATAATGTTGTAATCGATTAGCCCTAAACTTCTATAGACAGAAGAAAACTGACTTCTTCTCTCTGGGGGTGATTTCATTTCTATATGACATTCTGAAGTTAATGATAAAGATAAGATGATCGCTAAAGTTTTTAGAATTTTCATCTTTTCTTTAAAAGATAAAAAAATTTTTCTTTATTTACGCGAAAGTTTTCAAAAGTGCTTAAATGTATAAAGTAGAAGAAGGTCATTCTTCTACTTTATACAGATTAAAGAAGTAAGTTATTTCAAACGTTCTAAAATTTTTTCAACGTTTTGAAGATTACAAGTTATTTTGATGTATTCTATCTTATACTTGTATAAGTAAAAGTTAAATAGTTGTTCCAAGTTTTTAACTTCGTCTTTTGAATGAACTCTTCCAATATTTTCATAGGTTATTTCTTTGTTTTCTTCTATATAAAAGAAGATGTTTTCAAATTCTCTTAACTGTTCTACTATCTTCTTTTCTGTCTTTCTTATATCGCATATATTTTCTTTGTTATAGACATTATATACTAACCCGTTAAACAAGGAACCATCTACTATAATATAATCTGTCTTACCTTGTAAATTCTTTATAGAAATGTATTGTTCTGTATTAACTTTCAGTTGATTGTTTAGTTCGTCTTTTCTATCTGAAAATATTAAAGACTTGGCATACTCTTGTATATACTCTACTTTAAATCCTGAGAGCTTCATATAACCGTATAGAAGAGCCGAAATAGTAGTTTTTCCTCTACAGGGAGGTGCTATGAAGTTGATTACTTTTGTCATTCTGTTTTTAGTTATAAGTTTTCATTTCTTTAAAATTGAATAAAGTTAAAGTTCGTGAAAAGGTTTAAAGTTTTTGAGTGTATATATTATAAGTAAATGATGAAATACATTAATCCTGAAGAACAAAGTAATCTCAAACACCCTTGTAAAAGGACTGATATTGTTGAAAAAGTTCAAGGGAGTCTTTCAAAAACTGACGAGAGAAAATTAAAAAATACTCCCTCAACGACTACTATAATAGAAGTATCTCAAATGGATTACTCAAAGAAAACAAGAAGAGAACTGATTGAGATTTGTAAGAAGAACATTATAAAAGGATATAGTGGAAAGAAGAAGGAAGATATTATCAAACTACTAAAAGATGTCCCTGAGAAAAACGAAAATGTAGCAGAACCACTCAATCAAATGAACCCTGTTAGAGAAGATGTTATTCACGGGGACACTCTTGTAGTATTACCAACTCTTCAAGAAAACTCTGCACAGATTATAATAGCAGACCCTCCTTACAATATCGGTAAGGACTTTGGTAATGATAGTGATAAACAACCTATGGAAGAATATCTGGAATGGTCTGAGAAATGGATAAAGGAATGTTTAAGGATTCTGAAACCAAATGGGACTATGTTTATCTATGGGTTTAGCGAGATTCTCGCGTTAATATTATCAAAAGTTCCTTATGACATTAATCGCCGTTGGATTATCTGGCACTACACAAATAAGAATGTAGCATCTCTGAACTTTTGGCAGAGATCACATGAAAGCATCCTGGTTCTCTGGAAAGAGGACAAGGTATTCCATCGTGATGATATTCGTGAAGCATATACAAAAGGGTTTCTAAATGGAGCAGCAGGAAAGAAAAGAACCTCTACAAAGGGGCGCTTCTCTAACGGTGAAAAAACTACTATATACACTGCACATCCTAATGGTGCTTTACCTCGTGATGTAATCAAGATTCCTGCTCTTGCTGGAGGTGCTGGAATGAAAGAACGTGTAAAACACCCAACGCAGAAGCCTATTTCTCTTTGTGAAAAACTACTTCGTTCATGTAAGCAACCAAATACAGAAGGGTATGTCCTCGTTCCTTTTGCTGGTTCAGGAAGTGAATGTGTAGCATCAAAAAATCTTGGACTACCATTTGTAGGTATTGAATTAAATGAAGAGTATGTCAAACTGATAGAAGAGCGTCTTAACCTTGAGACTGAATAAACGCATCAAGTTCTGTTATA
>CAYVVI010000219.1:0-2560 GCA_964455265.1 uncultured Flavobacteriales bacterium
GAAGTGTAATACGCTGGTCTCCTTTAAGAACAATATATTTTTCTCTGTCTAAAGTGATGTCTCCCACAACATCAACATTAGATGACTCTAAAGGCATAGAACTTCTTCTTAGCAACGCATTGATTCTACTTGTAAGCAAGTGGGGTTTTATCGGTTTGGCAATGTAATCATCTGCACCAGCATTAAATCCTGCAATTTGAGTATAGTCTTCATTTCGTGCAGATAAAAATGCAATGATGGTAGTTTTCAATTGTGGAATTTCTCTGATGTTGTACGTAGCTTCCATGCCATCCATTTCGGGCATCATCAAGTCCATTAAAATTAAATCAGGACGAAATTCTTTAGCTTTAGCAACCGCTTCTCTTCCATTTTGGGCTTCCTCAATCTCGTGCCCTTCTTTCTCTAAATGAAAGCGCACCAAAACGCGAATATCCTCTTCATCATCAACTATTAGAATTTTACTCATTTGTGAATTTTAATTTCTAAACAAAAGTACCTTACGTTGAGTTGCCGAATATTAACTAAAGGTTAACAAATCTAAAAAATAGTTTTACCAAATGACTTGCATTGTAAGTTTATTTACCGCATTTTTGGTTTGCTTAAAGATAAATAAAATGTACATCCCCAAAGAATATAAGCACGAAAATGCCGAAGAAATTTTTCGATTTATTACTACCAACGGCTTTGCTACATTGGTGAGTACTGTTGATGACAAACCTTGGGCAACACACATTCCGTTGGTTTTGAAAGATGATAAAACGTTAGAAGGACACATTTCTAAAGCCAATCCGCAATGGAAAAGCTTTGAAAAACAACCAGAAGTTTTGACAATTTTTCAAGGTGCGCACACGTATGTTTCTTCCTCGTGGTACGACCATGAAAATGCCCCAACTTGGAATTACATAGCGGTGCATGTATATGGCAAAATTCGCTTAGTGAGCGAAGAAGAATTAAGAAAATCACTCTCTCGGTTAGTAAACAAATATGAAGAAAAATCAGAAAACCCAATTACCGTAGAGCGCATGAGTACTGAGTTTTTAAATAAAGAAATTAAAGGCATTGTGGGTTTTGAAATTGCCATTACCGACATTCAAGCAGTGGCAAAACTTTCGCAAAATAGAGATGAAAAAAATCATACAGCCATTATCAATGAACTAGAAAAGCGGGGTGATAATGCATCAAAAGAAGTAGCAAGATTGATGAAAGAGAAAAATAAACTATCATGAAAAAAATAATTTACAGTTTAATCGCATTATCATTTTTCGCTTGTTCAGATGTTGATGAACAGGTTAAAGAAGAATACAACAAACACCAAAATCCTAAGCAGCAAGAATGGGCCATAGCCATACATGGTGGTGCAGGCACAATCTTAAAGAAAAACATGACCGACTCGTTAGAGCAAGCATACATGGACAAACTAAACGAAGTGTTGGCTAAGGGTGAAGACATTCTAAAAAATGGCGGCACTGCTTTAGATGCCGTAGAATTTTGCATTCACATTATGGAAGAATCACCTTTGTTTAATGCAGGCGTAGGGGCAGTATTTACCAACGATGGCAAAAATGAATTGGATGCCTCTATAATGGATGGCTCTAACTTGATGGCTGGTGCAGTGGCGAGTGTAACCACCGTAAAACGTCCTATTTCTGCTGCACGCAAAGTGATGGAAAATTCGCCACACGTAATGTTGATTGGCAAAGGTGCAGAGCAATTTGCGCAAGAGCAGGGCTTAGAAATTGTTTCGCCCGACTACTTCTTCATCCAAAAACGTTTTGACCAATTACAGCGCATTAAAGATAGCGAAAAACAACAACTCGACCATAGTGCCGAGCCCGAAAACAAAGACAAAAAATTTGGAACGGTAGGTGTTGTTGCATTAGATAAACACGGCAACTTAGCAGCAGGGACCTCAACTGGTGGTATGACCAACAAGCGCTACGGTCGCGTGGGCGATGCTCCCATTATTGGTGCAGGAACGTATGCCAACAACAACACCTGTGCTGTTTCTGCAACAGGGCATGGCGAGTATTTTATTCGCAGTGCAGTGGCTTACGATATTTCTGCATTGATGGAATACAAAAATCTTTCGGTAAACGATGCCGCCAACGAAGTAGTGATGAATAAACTCGTAAAACTTGGTGGTGAAGGTGGTGTAATTTGCTTAGATAAATTTGGCAATGTTGCCATGCCGTTTAATTCTGCTGGAATGTATCGTGGTTACCGCTTAGCTACCGGTGAAACGGAAGTGTTGATTTATAAGTAGTACATGTCATGCTGAAACGAGTTCAGCATCCCAATCAAAAACAGATCCTGAAATAAATTCAGGATGACATAAAAAATAAAAAAAGCATGTCATGCTGAACTTGTTTCAGCATCCCTAAACTATGAAAGAATACTTTGTATATATTCTTAGTAATAAAAATAGAACCGTTACATACATTGGTGTGACTAATAATCTTATTCGCAGAATTCATGAACACCGAAACGAGGGTATTAATAGCTTTACCAAAAAATACAATGTGTTTGACTTAGTTTATTTTGAAAAACTAAACAACATTGA
>CAYVVI010000220.1:0-2557 GCA_964455265.1 uncultured Flavobacteriales bacterium
GGACCACCCTCATCGCAGTCGCGGTGCGAAGCACCGCTCCTACATATAGCAGCCAGCCCATCAGCCGCTACGAAGCCGGTAGTTCCATGTAGGAGCGACGCTTTGCGTCGCGAATAGGACGACCCTCATCACAGTCGCGGTGCGAAGCACCGCTCCTACGTTTGGGACAGACACCTTTGCAATGGCAATCTGTCCCCAGCTTTCATCTAGGCATGAACCTGTACGAGCACCCCACAGGCCACCGCCGACTCCGCCAATTTCGCGTCACACTGCGAACGGCCACCTACTTCATCACCTGCACCACCGCGGAGCGACGAGAACTGTTCACACTGCCAGCAGCTGCCCAGGTGGTTGGCGATGCCTTGTGCCAGTACCACCGAACCGGTTATGTCCACGGCTTTGCTTGGGTCATCATGCCAGACCACATTCATTGGGTATTTCAACTGCGGGTAGGAACGCTCGCGAACATCATGCGGGTCATGAAAAGTTGGACTGGATTCCGCGTGAAGCGAATACACAGCCCACAGCCACCCAGGGTCTGGTCGACCGCTTACCACGACCACATGATTCGCCCACACGAGGATCTTGCCCGGTTCATCAATTATGTGGTGTTCAACCCGGTGCGGGCGGGTTTGGTAACCAACCCGATGGACTACCCGTATCTATATGCAGAACATGAGCTGATGGAATTGGCGGGATCTGAACCGCTCCCCGTTGACCCAGTGTTGCTACCTAAAAAAGGCAGGATGCGTCGCGAATAGGACCACCACCATCATAGTCGCGGTGCGAAGCACCGCTCCTACATATAGCAGCCAGCCCATCAGCCGCTACGAAGCCGGCAGTTCCATGTAGGAGCGACGCTTCCTGCCTGCCGAAGCTTTAGCGTAGGCAGGCGCGTCGCGAATGGGATGACCCTCATCATAGTCGCGGTGCGAAGCACCGCTCCTACATTATTGGCACCTACCAAGTAGCTCCATCGCCATCTACAAGTTTCCACAGATACCAAGAAGCGGCGGTGCGATACGGGGCCCATTTGCGACCCGCCTTCTCCAACACCTGCGCCGACGGTAGCTTTCGCTTGTTCCACCCAATCATGTAGCCCTTCTGGATGCCAAGATCCCCCAGTGGCAGGACATCCGGTCGTCCAAGCCAGAACATCAGGTACATCTCCGCGGTCCACGGGCCGATGCCGCGCACTTGGGTAAGCCGCGCCTTCACCTCATCGTCATTCAGCGTTGCCAGGATTTTGCCTTTCGGAACCGTACCATCCAGAACCTTCGCCGCGAGGTCCCTCGCTGCCGCGACCTTGCCCCGCGACATCCCTGCCCCACGCATGTCTTCATCGGCCAGCGCGAGTAACTGGTCTGGCTTCGGCGTTTTACGGGGGAACAAGGCCATCAGCCGGCCATGGATGGTCGCCGCAGCTTTGCCAGACAGTTGCTGGTACACAATCGAGCGCAACAGTGCCGGAAACGGATCCGCGCTCGCCGGAATTTCCAGTGTGCAAGGTCCGATACGGGCAATGATGTCCGCGAATCGCGGATCAGTATCGGCCAGGTGGGCTTCCGCATGGCGGGGGTTCCAATGCATCGGCGGATTTTATGGGTAGGAGCGGTGCTTTGCACCGCGAATATGATGAGGGTGGTGCCATTCGCGGCGCGAAGCGCCGCTCCTACATTCAGGAATGGGGGCCTAGACCGTGTCCAATCGCCATGACCTGCGTCAATGGCAACGAAGTGCCCCTCTTGCCATAATCGTTCTCGCGGCGGAGGGCACCGCGAACCTGGACGGACGACCACAAATGACCAATACCTATAACGATAAGGTCGTGGCGCAATTTGCCGTCATGACCGTCATCTGGGGCATTGTCGGCATGCTGGTGGGGGTGATCATCGCCGCCCAACTGCTATGGCCAGCCCTCAATTTCGACATTTCCTGGCTGTCTTACGGTCGACTCCGACCTCTGCACACCAACGCGGTCATCTTCGCTTTCGGCGGCTCTGCCCTGTTCGCGACCTCGTATTGGTGCGTGCAACGGACCTGCCAGGTACCCCTGTTTGCCCCGAAACTGGCGGCTTTCACCTTCTGGGGTTGGATGGCCGTCATTGTCGCCGCCGCCATCACCCTGCCCCTGGGCATCACCCAAGGCAAGGAATACGCGGAACTCGAGTGGCCCATCGCCATCCTGATCGCCGCCGTCTGGGTCAGCTACGCCATCGTTTTCTTCGGCACCATCGTCAAACGCAAGATTCCTCATATATATGTCGCCAACTGGTTCTTCGGCGCCTTCATCCTGACCGTCGCCGTCCTGCACATCGTCAACAACCTCGTCATGCCGGTCGGCCTCTGGCACTCCTACCCCATCTACGCCGGGACCGTGGATGCCATGGTGCAGTGGTGGTACGGCCACAATGCAGTCGGCTTCTTCCTCACCGCCGGCTTCCTCGGCATCATGTACTACTTCGTGCCCAAGCAGGCCGAGCGCCCGATCTACTCCTACCGGCTGTCGATCGTCCACTTCTGGGCACTCATCGCCATCTACGTGTGGGCCGGCCCG
>CAYVVI010000221.1:0-2548 GCA_964455265.1 uncultured Flavobacteriales bacterium
AAAGAAGGTGCCGACAAAGATTTAGCATTTGCAACTAACGAAAGCAAAGAAGTATTTGACTTTTTAGGAAGTGTTTCTAACAAATATGGCATCGGTTTTTGGAAACCAGGCGCAGGTATCATTCACCAAGTAGTTTTAGAAAATTATGCGTTCCCTGGTGGTATGATGATAGGTACCGATTCACACACGGTAAATGCTGGTGGGTTAGGTATGATTGCCATTGGTGTTGGTGGTGCCGATGCGTGTGATGTAATGGCAGGATTGGCTTGGGAGTTAAAAATGCCGAAGTTGATTGGTGTTAAATTAACAGGCAAACTCAACGGTTGGACTGCTCCGAAAGATGTAATACTAAAAGTTGCAGGTATCTTAACCGTAAAAGGTGGAACGGATGCCGTAGTAGAATATTTTGGCGAAGGCGCTATATCTATGAGCTGTACAGGTAAAGGTACTATTTGTAACATGGGTGCTGAGATTGGAGCCACCACTTCTACCTTTGGTTATGATGATTCAATGGCGCGATATTTAAAAGCAACTGGCCGTGCTGATGTTGCTGAATTGGCGGATAAAGTAAAAGAACATTTAACGGCAGATGCGGAAGTATATGCCAATCCAGAAAAATACTTCGACCAAGTTATAGAAATCAATTTATCAGAATTAGAGCCACACGTAAATGGGCCATTTACTCCAGATTTAGCAACGCCTATTTCAAAATTGAAAGAAGAAGCCATTAAAAATGGTTGGCCGTTAAAAATTTCTGTTGGATTGATTGGTTCTTGTACCAACTCATCGTACGAAGACATTTCACGTGCAGTAAGTTTGGCAAAACAAGTGTCAGATAAAAATTTAAAAGCAAAATCAGAATACTTAATCAATCCGGGTTCTGAGCAAATTAGATATACCATTAAACGTGATGGTTTCTTAGATGTGTTCGACCAAATTGGTGCGAAAGTATTTACCAATGCGTGCGGACCTTGTATTGGTATGTGGGATAGAATGGGCGCTGAAAAGCAAGAGAAAAACACCATCATTCACTCATTCAACAGAAACTTTGCAAAACGTGCCGATGGTAATCCCAATACGTATGCATTTGTGGCTTCACCGGAATTGGTTACTGCTATGGCTATTGCAGGTGATTTAACGTTTAATCCATTAACAGATACATTAACCAACGAGAACGGTGAGCAAGTAAGATTAGACCCTCCAAGTGGAGATGAATTACCTAAAAACGGCTTTGCAGTGGAAGATGCGGGTTATCAAGCTCCGGCAGAAGATGGCAGCAAAGTAACGGTTGCCGTTTCACCAACATCAGACCGTTTGCAATTGTTAGACCCATTTGCAGCATGGGAAGGAACGGATTTAAAAGGGTTAAAACTCTTAATCAAAGCCAAAGGAAAATGTACTACCGACCACATTTCTATGGCGGGTAAATGGTTAAAATATCGTGGACATTTAGATAACATCTCCAACAACTTGTTAATAGGTGCTGTGAATGCATTTAACGAAAAAACCGACAGCGTTAAAAACCAACTAACAGGTGCTTACGAAGGTGTGCCTGTGGTACAGCGCCAATACAAAGCGCAAGGTATCGGCTCAATAGTAGTAGGTGATGAAAACTATGGCGAAGGTTCTTCTCGTGAACACGCAGCTATGGAGCCACGTCATTTAGGGGTTCGTGCGGTATTGGTAAAATCGTTTGCACGTATTCACGAAACCAACTTGAAAAAGCAAGGTATGTTGGCATTAACATTTGCCGATAAATCCGATTACGAAAAAATAAAAGAAGACGATTCTATTGATATTATCGGATTAACAAGTTTTGCACCCAACACACCATTAACATTGGTATTAAACCATGCCGATGGGAGCAAAGATGAAATAAAAGTGAACCACACGTACAACGCTCAACAAATTGAGTGGTTTAAAGCAGGTGGCGCTTTGAATATCATCAGAGCGAGTGTGAAGGCGTAGGACAATATTCTTGCAAACACATTATTAAAATCCCCGAGTTATTTGGGGATTTTTTTATTTTTGATAAAACTAAAAAAATAAAAACTATGCTTTTTACTACTGCCACTTCAGAATCAAGACACTCCTTTAAAAACAACATTTTGCTGAAAAGTATGCTGGCAATTTTTCTGCTTGCATGGTCAGTAACGCTTATTTATACTTCAGACATAAATAATTGGTTGCTTGAAAACACACTGGTAATTTTATTTCTTTTGGTCTTGGCATTAACCTTCAAAAAATTTACGTTTAGTGATGTAAGTTATACGTTTATTTTCATTTACTTAATGCTACACATTTATGGCGCTATGCATACCTATGCCGAGAATCCTTTTGGATATTGGTTGCAAGAAAAATTTAGTTTTGAACGCAATCCTTACGATAGAATAGTACACTTTAGTTTTGGCTTTATGTTGGCCTATCCCATGCGTGATTTTTTTCTTAACAGAATGAAATTTCCTAATTGGGTTGGTTGGGTGTTGCCCGTAGAAATTACGCTTTCGTTTAGTTGTCTTTACGAAATAATAGAGTGGGGAGTAGCCGA
>CAYVVI010000222.1:0-2538 GCA_964455265.1 uncultured Flavobacteriales bacterium
GACCGATTGGTTCTTTGTTAGCACGCATTTCTTTCCATTGTGCAATCCATCCTGGAAGGCGGCCAATAGCAAACATTACAGTAAACATATCTACAGGAATACCTAAAGCACGGTAAATAATACCAGAATAAAAATCTACGTTAGGGTAGAGGTTACGTGCTTTAAAGTATTCATCTTCCAACGCAACTTTTTCTAATTGCTTAGCAATTTCTAAAATTGGGTCGTTGATACCTAACGTACTTAATACATCGTCAGCGGCTTTTTTAATGATTTTAGCACGTGGGTCAAAGTTTTTATAAACTCTATGCCCAAAGCCCATTAAGCGGAACGGATCGTCTTTGTCTTTTGCTTTTAAAACAAATTTAGCTACATCACCACCGTTTACTCTAATTTCTTCAAGCATTTCAAGTACGGCTTGGTTAGCACCACCATGCAATGGACCCCACAAAGCAGAAACACCAGCAGACAATGAAGCAAACAAACCAGCGTGAGATGAACCAACTATTCTAACCGTAGATGTAGAGCAGTTTTGCTCGTGGTCGGCATGTAAGATGAATAATTTATCTAATGCGCTAACTACCACAGGGTCTATTTTATAAGGACCAGTAGGCAATTCAAACATCAAACGCATAAAGTTTTCTGTGTATCCTTTAGTGTTATCGTAGTAGTTTAACGGATAACCCATTGCTTTTCTAAAAGTCCATGTAGCAATTACCAAGAATTTACCCATGGTTTTGCAAATGGCTTCGTACACATCTTTTTCGTTGTTTACGTTTACCGCTTTAGGGTTAAAAGCAGTAAGCGCACTAGTTAAAGAAGCTAAAACGCCCATTGGGTGAGCCGTTTTAGGAAAGCCATCAATGATGTTTTTCATCTCTTCGTTTACCAACGTATATTTTCTAATATCGTTTTCAAACTTTTCAAGTTGAGCTTTAGTAGGTAGTTCACCAAAGATTAGCAAATACGATACTTCCAAGAAGGTCGATTTTTCTGCCAAATCTTCAATGGTATATCCTCTGTACTTTAATATCCCTTCTTCACCATCTAAAAAAGTAATTTCACTAGAGCAAGAGCCCGTGTTTTTATACCCTTGGTCCATGGTGATGTAGCCACTCAAATCTCTAAGTTTTGAAATGTCGATGGCTTTTTCGTTTTCAGTTCCCTGCATTACTGGAAACTCGTAGGTTTTGTCTCCTAAAGTAAGTTTTGCTATTTCACTCATTTTGCGTTCTGTTTTTTATCGAGCCACTAATATATATGTTTTACAAATGTTGTATGCACGAATTGTAAAAAAATTATTTGTTGACCTGTTTTTTTTGATTTTGTTTATCTAAATATTGCATGTATTGTATGTGCTGATTGCTGGCAAAAAACATAAGCGTTGCCATTAAGTCGGGTACGTTTTTGTAGCCCTTTATAAAAGTAATGCGCCCTTTGTTTTCATCTAGTATAACATAGGTGGGGTAAGAAAGTTCACCATCTAATAAGCTATAAGCGAGCATGTGCACACCTTCGCGCTTTTTGCCTGTTGGGTTGCTGTTGGCAAATACTTGCCCTGCATACACGATGCTGTCTTTCATTTCGGCATCAATTTTTACATTGTAAAAGTGCTTGTTCATGTACTTAGCTACTTCAGGGTCGGAAAAGGTGGTTTGGTCCATGCGTTTGCACCAGCCACACCAGTCGGTGTACACATCAATAAACATTTTTTTAGGAATAGAATCTGTTTGCGATTGCTTTACGGCTTCGTCCCAAGTCATCCATTTTACCGTTTCTTGCGAAAAACCAATACTGACAATAAGCAAGAATAAAAGTGTTAGTTTGTGTTTCATAATAATTTTGTTAAATGCCCTGATTTTCGACTTTCAGTAATAACCAATTGTTTTTTTCGCAATCAAATTTAAAAGTGACTCTTGTCCATGAATTTAAAGCAAGATTTAGGTTCTTTTTAACCAATTTGCCTTCGTATGGTATTATATCAATTTGTAATAAGTCTTTTTGAATTTTAATTGGTTTTATTATAGTGTGCGCTAGATGTCCATTATTTTCTTTGTAAATTTTCTTTAAATTATTATTTGAAATAATTACAATGTCATATTTACCTATTTTATCTGGTATTTTATTTAAAAATGTGTTTTCCTCTAAATAAATTTTGAGGTTATTTGTTGTTGAATTTAATAAATAAAATGAATCAATTTGGATGGCATAAATTTCAAGCGCTTTTAAATATAAAGTATCATTGTTTTGAGTAAAGACAAGGCTACATTTTAGGAGTAAAATAAGTAATATATTTTTTTTCATCTTATTCTATTTTCATCATTGCGAGTGAAGCGAAGCAATCTAAGAGATTACTTCAGTCATTTCACGTCTTCGTAATGACATTCCATTATAAATTCTCCATCAAAAAATTCGTCATCAAGGTGTAAAGGTGGATGCGTGTTTTGCGTCCACCAATGCCGTGGTTTTTGTTGGGGTAAATAAATAAATCAAATTGTTTGCCTGCTTCTGTTAAAGCAGTAATCATTTCCATAGTGTTTT
>CAYVVI010000223.1:0-2538 GCA_964455265.1 uncultured Flavobacteriales bacterium
GGTACAATGTGCGTATTCGGAAATTTTTGATGCAAGGCATCTATGTACCATTTTTCGTTGCGTGCAGAATAATCTTCGCGTGAAATAAAATGCAACTCCATACCATCGTCCTTAGCTTTTTGCAAGGTTTTGTTTAATGGCTCATGCGCTAATTCTTCTCCCCGAATTAAGCCAATAGTTTTTACACCCAATAATTTTCCTGCTGCTGCCGTAGCCGCAATGTGATTGGAGTAAGCGCCACCAAACGTGAGTAAGCCGTCCTTTTTTTCTTGCTTTAGTTTTTCAATGTTGTACTTTAATTTCCGCCACTTATTGCCCGAAACTTCTGGATGAATTAAATCATCACGCTTGATGAACAATTTAACACCGTGCTCTGTTAGTAGGGGCAATTGAATGCGTTGCAATGGGGTATTTTCTTGAAATAAACTCACACTGCAAAATTACCATTCGATTTGACTTAAAACCCTAACTTTGTAAAATGAATGATGATATGAGCGGATTTTCGAAGAAAAATAATCTCAATCCAGAAGATTATTATTTGAGCGTTGACGGCTTCATCGTTTTTACAGAAAAATATCATTTAAAGCGCGGATATTGTTGCAAAAGTGGCTGCAAGCATTGTCCTTACAAAGACAAAAGACTTAAAGATAAAAGAAGTTAGAGGATTAAGTTTAATATGAAAAAAAGGCACAACTACAAGAATTTAAAAATATGGTTGCTGGGTATTGAAATTGCTGATGATATTTTTAATATCGTTAAAAATTTTCCCCAACAAGAAAAATACGATTTAAGTTCTCAAATGAATCGTAGCTCCATTTCTATACCCAGCAATATTGCCGAAGGTTCATCAAGAACAGACAAATCTTTTTCTCATTTTATTGATATTGCTTTGGGTTCTTCATTTGAATTAGGCACTCAACTTATTTTAGCATACAATAGAAAATATATTAACGAAGAAACACTTTTAAAAATAGAAGATAAATTAGCTGAGTTTCAAAAAATGGCTTCAAGTTTTCAAAACAAACTATAATGAAAAATCTTTTCTCTTTATTCTAATATCTAACATCTTAATATGAATTTTAAAACTCAAATTGTTCAAGGCATCCCATCTGAATTACCTCCCAAAAAATTTTACGATTCAAGTGTTTCTCACGCACCAAAGCGTAAGGATATTTTATCAAATGAAGAAAAAAAATTGGCGTTAAAAAATGCATTACGCTACTTCGATAAAAAACATCATGCCGAATTAATTCCAGAATTTAAAGAGGAACTCAACAAATACGGGCGCATTTATATGTACCGTTTTATGCCAAATTATAAAATGTATGCCCGCCCGATTGACGAATACCCAGGAAAATCAATTCAAGCGAAATCTATTATGTTAATGATTCAAAACAACCTAGACCATGCTGTGGCACAACATCCGCACGAACTCATTACTTATGGCGGAAATGGTGCGGTGTTTCAAAATTGGGCGCAATACCTTTTAACCATGCAATACTTGTCGGAAATGACCGATGAGCAGACCTTGGTGATGTACTCTGGTCACCCGATGGGCTTGTTCCCATCGCACAAAGATGCGCCAAGAGTTGTAGTTACTAATGGCATGATGATTCCCAACTATTCCAAACCCGATGATTGGGAAAAATTTAATGCGCTTGGTGTTACGCAATACGGACAAATGACGGCTGGTTCGTATATGTATATCGGTCCGCAAGGCATTGTACATGGCACAACGATTACAGTGTTAAACGGCTGTAGAAAAATAGATAGCAATGGAACTGCTGGAAAATTATTTGTAACGGCCGGATTGGGTGGCATGAGTGGAGCGCAACCCAAAGCAGGCAACATAGCAGGTGTTGTTTCGGTTACTGCAGAAGTAAATTTTGCGGCTACCAAAAAACGCCACGAACAAGGTTGGGTTGATGAAGTAATTTCTGATTTGGACCAGCTTTGCGCTCGTGTAACAAAAGCTAAAAATGATAAAGAAGTGGTTTCCATTGCCTACGATGGAAACATTGTAGAGGTCTGGGAAAAATTTGATAAAGAAAATATTTATATAGATTTAGGGTCTGACCAAACCTCCTTACATAATCCGTGGGCGGGCGGCTATTATCCTGTCGATTTATCATACGAAGAAGCCAACGAAATGATGGCAAACAATCCTACCCTATTTAAGGAAAAAGTGCAAGAGAGTTTGCGCAGACAAGCTAATGCCATCAACAAACATACCGCCAAAGGCACGTATTTTTTCGATTATGGGAATGCGTTTTTATTAGAAGCATCGCGTGCTGGAGCTGATGTAATGGCCGAAAATGGCATTTATTTTAAATATCCGAGCTATGTGCAAGACATTATGGGACCCATGTGCTTCGATTATGGATTTGGTCCTTTCCGTTGGGTGTGCACATCAGGTAACCCAGAAGATTTGAAAAAAACAGACGATATTGCCTGTGCGGTTTTGGAAGAAATGATGCTTACATCTCCTGCCGAAATCAAACAGCAAATGCAAGACAACATCACATGGATAAAAGGCGC
>CAYVVI010000224.1:0-2512 GCA_964455265.1 uncultured Flavobacteriales bacterium
CCGGCCCCCCCGGCCCCCGCCTCCGCGGCGGCGCCACCGCGCCCACCCGATGACGGACCGACGCCGTCGAACCCCGCGGGCATCCGTTTCTGAAGATTGGGAACCGAGCGGCCGCTGCGGTCACTGATGGGTACATCACCCATGTGACCCTCGACCTCGATGACCAGCCCCATCCGCGCCGCACCTGCCCGCCTGCCGCCGCAAGCCCCGCTTGAAGGGCGGCAGCCGGTGCGCCTGACCCCAGGGGGTCGCCTGATGCAGTGGATCACCCAGCTTCCACCGCCACCCGGCGCAAGCCTGGCCCCGGTGGGGCAGGCCGGCCCCGCACGGCGCGCCGCCAGCCTGCGGCCCATCGATTCCAACCGCGCCACGCTGCGCAACGCCATCGAGAGCCACCTGCCGTCCGTGCTGCAGCGGCAAATCGGCGGTGGCCGCGAGGTCTCGGGTTGCCTGCGGGCCGCCATCAATCTCAGCTGCGACCACGCCGATGGCTGGATGCGCCGCAGCCTGGCCGACGTCTGGCACGAACGCGCGCTCACCCCGTCCGAGTTACAGGAGGGTGCGCAAGGCAGAAGCCTTTGCGGAGCAGTTACTGAACGAAGCTGACGACAGCCGCCTGCGAAACCTGATCTTCGAAGACGACAGCCGGACATCAGACACAGACGTGATTCAAACTATAGGTTAAGCTTTCGTCCAGATTTGGACACGGAGGTATCATGAATAAACGCAGCCTGGCCGTGAAGCTGGTCGCCAACTTTGGCGCCATGTTGACATTGCCGGAACTCACCCTGGACGAGAAAAGCAACAGCTGCGTCCTGCTGTTTGACGGTGACATCGTCCTGAACATCGAATTCGACGAGGCGAGCGGACAACTGATCCTCTCGGTCTACCTCGACGAACTCCCCATGCATGGCGGCGAGCCCCTGCTTCGGGAATTGATGGTCGCGAACCTCTACTGGCACCGCACTGACGGCGCCACCCTGGGACTGGAGGAAGCGACCAACGGCGTCATCCTGGCCCAGGCGCGCGCGGTCACGGAACTTGACGACGCCACCTTCGAAAAATTGGTCGAGACTTTCGTCAACCAGGCCGAACGCTGGAAAAAGCACATCGCCGGCATGAAGACCGGCGCCGGCAGCTCGGTTCCCGAGCGGGCTCACCAGCCCATGAGTTCACCCCACCCGGCCGACGCGGCGCGCATCTTCGGCTAACGGTCTGCGCGACAGACGGTATTTAGCTCCCTTTCCCGCGTGCGGGAGAGGGTGTATGGACCGGGGACATAGGTGACACATGTGCGAGGACATGGGTAACAGTCCGGACGTAGCTTAACAAGGCTTCTTTAGGTCGATTTCATCGACCTTGTGGTGACAGAAGAAGACGGCATAAATGCCGTCCTGGTCAGCAAGTGGCCGCAAGGCCACTTGCTGACCCACGAGCGCCGTACTGAGGCGCAGCTCGCGTCCGTGCAGGTAGATCCAGCCGCCTTGCTGAACGCGGTGCACCAGATCGTCGCTCATGTACTCGATGGGCGGCAGAGTGGCCGGCATGGCGCGCTTGCTTGGGCGGTAGCGGCTAGAAGGCGTCTGCATCTGCAGGGCCTGGTGAGGCCGCTGATGGTTGTAGACACGACGCCACCGCGTGAAATGCGCCTGGGCGTGTTGCAGGTCGCGCAGCTCGTGGCGCGCCAGGACTTCGGCCTTGAGGCTTCGATGGAAGCGCTCGTCCTTGCCGTTGGTCTGCGGGTGCAGAGGTCGGCTGTAGCTCAGGCGCACACCCAGCCGAATCAGCCAAACGGCCAGCTGGGTCAGATCGCCCTTGCCTGAGGAGCCCCAGGGTGGGCCGTTGTCGGCATTGATCCGATCGGGCAGGCCGTAGTGCTCGAAAGCACGCTGCAGTACCGGCTGCACCGAGGTGAGCCTTTCGTCGGCCAATGCGTCCAGCACGATGTTGTAGCGAGAGTGATCGTCCAGCACCGTGAGCGGATGGCAGCGCTGCTGGCCGGTGGCAAAGTGCCCCTTGAAGTCGATCTGCCACAGCGCGTTGGGCTCAGCGTGCTCGAACCGATGCCAAGGCGTGGCCGCTTCACTGGCCTGCGCCCCAATGCGGCCGTTGCGCCGCAGGACCGAATTGACGGTACTGCTCGCCAGCTCAATACCCTGATCGCGCTGAAGCACGTGAGCGATCTTGCGTGCGCCCCACGCAGGGTGATCGTCTCGCACAGCCAGCACCCTCGCCTCGTGCGCCGTGCGCGTCGGACTGCCATGCGGGCGGCGTGACTGGTCTTCAAAGCTGTGCCGACCCAGCCATTTGTAGCCAGTCTTGCGACTGATCTGGAATCGACGGCACAACTCACTGACGTTGGCATCGGGCAGGCGCGCCAGATGCACGAACTCTTCTCGTTGATCCACCACGGTGGTTTGGCTCCAGGGCAATTTCAACTCCCGCTAACTCAGCGGGCAAAAGTGTCACCCATGTCCTCGCACACCTGTTACCCATGTCCCCGGTCTATACA
>CAYVVI010000225.1:0-2505 GCA_964455265.1 uncultured Flavobacteriales bacterium
ATGATGTGCGGTTCTTCATTCAAAAACAAAGGTGTACAAGCCATGTTAGACATGGTAATGGAATTATTGCCTTCTCCAATGGATCAAGAAGCGATTACAGGTACAAACCCAAAAACAGACGAAGAAGTTTCAAGAAAACCATCTGTTGAGGAGCCATTCGCAGCATTAGCATTTAAAATTGCTACCGACCCATTCGTAGGTCGTCTATGTTTCACTAGAGCTTACTCTGGTAAACTAGAGTCAGGTTCTTACGTGTTAAACACCAGAACTGGTAATAAAGAGCGTATTTCAAGAATCTTCCAAATGCATGCTAACAAGCAAAACCAAATTGAAAGCTTACACGCTGGAGATATAGGTGCATTGGTTGGATTTAAAGATATCAAAACAGGAGATACATTGTGTGATGAAAAACACCCAATTGTATTAGAATCAATGAACTTCCCAGAGCCAGTAATAGGTATCGCTATCGAACCTAAAACTCAGGCAGACGTTGATAAATTAGGTATGGCTTTAGCTAAATTAGCTGAAGAAGATCCAACCTTCCGTGTTAAAACAGACGAAGATACAGGTCAAACCATCATCAGCGGTATGGGTGAGCTTCACTTAGACATTATTACCGATCGTTTAAGACGTGAATTTAAAGTAGAATGTAACCAAGGTGCGCCTCAAGTAACGTACAAAGAAGCCATCAAAGGTTCTATCGAACACAGAGAAGTTTACAAAAAACAGTCTGGTGGTAGAGGTAAATTTGCGGATATTCAAGTTAGAATTGAACCAGTTGCAGATGCTACTAAAGAAGGTTTAGAGTTTGTAAACGAAATTAAAGGTGGTAATATTCCAAGAGAATTTATCCCTTCAGTAGAGAAAGGATTTAAGGAAGCCATGAAAAATGGTGTACTAGCAGGTTACCAAATGGATAGCTTAAAAGTATCACTTTTTGATGGATCATTCCACGCAGTTGACTCTGATGCACTTTCGTTTGAATTAGCTGCCAAAATGGCCTATAGAGAAGCCATTAAAAAATGTACCCCAATTCTATTAGAGCCAATTATGAAAATAGAAGTGGTTACTCCTGAAGAAAACATGGGTGATGTAGTTGGCGACTTAAATAGACGTAGAGGTATGATTAATGGAATGGACGACAGAAATGGCGCCAAAGTAATAAAAGGTCTTGTTCCACTTTCAGAAATGTTTGGTTATGTAACTCAATTACGAACCATCACATCAGGTAGAGCAACTTCTACAATGGAATTTGACCACTTTGAAGAATGTCCTAAAAACATTGCAGACGAAGTGATTACTAAAGTAAAAGGTAAAGTAACAGCATAATATTATATAGCGATATAATGAGCCAAAAAATTAGAATAAAATTAAAATCTTACGACTTCAACTTGGTTGACAAGTCTGCAGAGAAAATTGTAAAAACTGTAAAATCTACAGGTGCAGTAGTTAGTGGACCAATTCCATTACCAACCGACAAAAGAATTTACACAGTATTACGTTCGCCACACGTAAACAAAAAAGCAAGAGAGCAATTTGAATTGTCTTCGTACAAACGTTTGCTTGATATCTACAGCACATCAGCTAAAACTGTTGATGCTTTGATGAAGCTAGAGTTACCAAGTGGTGTAGATGTTGAAATTAAAGTTTAATTAATAAAAAAACCAATAAGAAATGCCTGGAATAATAGGGAAAAAAATTGGAATGACTAGTATTTACAGTGCCGAGGGTAAAAACTTACCATGCACAATAATAGAAGCTGGTCCTTGCGTAGTAACGCAAGTTAAGACAGAGGAGAAAGATGGATACATTGCTATCCAACTTGCTTACGGTGAAAAGAAAGAAAAAACCACCCCTGCTGCACTTAAAGGTCATTTCAAAAAAGCAAACACAACTCCTAAAGCCAAAGTGGCTGAGTTTGAAAACGATTTTAACGCAGAGTTAAATCTAGGAGACACAATAAACGTTGACATCTTCTCTGAAGGTGATTTTGTTGACGTAATTGGAACATCAAAAGGAAAAGGATTCCAAGGTGTAGTAAAAAGACACGGCTTTGGTGGTGTGGGTCAAGCTACTCACGGTCAGCACAACCGTCTTAGAGCACCTGGTTCTGTTGGAGCATCTTCATTCCCGTCAAGAGTATTCAAAGGAATGCGCATGGCAGGTAGAAAAGGTGGAACGAGAGTAAAATCTCTTAACCTTCAAATTTTAAAGGTTGTTCCAGAAAAGAATTTGTTAGTAATCAAAGGTTCAATTCCGGGAGCTAAAGGTTCCTTCGTAATAGTTGATAAGTAATATGGAATTAGCAGTATATAATACCCAAGGAAATAAGACCAAGCGCACGGTTAACTTAGCAGATACTATTTATGGTATTGAGCCAAACGACCACGCTATCTATCTTGACGTAAAGCAAATTATGGCTAACGGACGTCAAGGAACGCACAAGACCAAAGAAAGAGCAGAAGTAAACTACTCTACACGCAAAATTAAAAAGCAAAAAGGTAC